>NZ_LFGT01000022.1:100545-110650 GCF_002078115.1 Halomonas sp. BC2
TTGATGCTGACCGTAGCGTCTAACACTGTAATAACCCCTTTCTGCCAATCTAGCTGGATGGAACTCTACTCTTCCCGACGGTAGATCAAGTCCCATACGCCGTGGCCGAGCTTTTCGCCGCGCGCTTCGAACTTGGTGAGCGGGCGGAAGGCCGGGCGGGGCACGTAAGGTGCGGTCTCGGGCGTGGCGGTGTTGGCATAACCAGGGGCCGCCTCCATCACCTCGGCCATCCATTCGGCATAGGCTTCCCAGTCGGTGGCCATATGGAAGGTGCCGCCGGGCATGAGGCGCGTGCGAATGAGCTCCACGAAGGCCGGCTGGACGATGCGCCGCTTGTGGTGCTTTTTCTTTGGCCATGGGTCGGGGAAGAACAGTTGCAGGGTCGTCAGCGAGGCTTCCGGCAAGCACTGCTCGAGGACGGCCAGCGCATCTTCACGGTACACCCGCAGGTTGGTCAAACCGCGCTTGTCGACCTCGTCCAGCAGCTTGCCCACGCCAGGGGCGTGTACTTCGATGCCGATGAAGTCGGTATCCGGGTGGGTTTCTGCCTGTTCGATCAGCGAATTGCCCATGCCAAAGCCAATTTCCACCACGCGGGGGGCTTGGCGGCCAAACAGGGCATCCAGATCCTGGCGGCCATCGGCAATGGTCAAGCCCAGGCGTGGCCATACTTCTTCCAGGCCGCGCTGCTGGGCCTGGGTCATGCGCCCGGCACGGATCACGTAGCTTTTGATGCCGCGACGATGCAATGGCGCATCGGCGCTCTCCGGGCCAGTGGTGTTGCCGTTCGGCACAGTGTCGTTAGTGTCGGTCATGATGTCTCTGTATCAGCCGTTGATTCGGCCTGCAAATGGCGAAGAGGGGTCGGCGCTCTGGCGGCGCGGCATGCGCCCGGCCAAAAAGGCGTCGCGGCCAGCTTCCACGGCCAGCTTCATGGCGTTGGCCATACGCAGCGGGTCGCGTGCGTGGGCAATCGCGGTATTCAGCAGTACCCCGTCGCACCCTAGCTCCATGGCCATGGAGGCATCCGAGGCCGTCCCGATGCCGGCGTCTACCAATACGGGGACCTTGCTCTGCTCGACGATCAGACGCACGTTGTGCGGGTTCTGAATGCCGTGGCCCGAGCCAATCAGCGAGCCCAGCGGCATGATGGCACAGCAGCCCATGGCTTCCAGTTCACGTGCCACGATGGGGTCATCGCTGGTGTACACCATGACATCGAAGCCATCGGCCAGCAGGGTTTCTGCAGCTTTTAGTGTCTCGACCACGTTGGGGTAGAGCGTGTGGTCATCGCCCAGCACTTCCAGCTTCACGAGGTTGTGGCCATCCAGCAGCTCGCGGGCCAGGCGGCAGGTGCGGATCGCATCCTTGGCGTTGTAGCAGCCCGCGGTATTGGGCAGCAGGGTGTAGTGCTTGGGCGAGATGACGTCGAGCAGGTTCGGTGCATCGGCATCCTGGCCAAGGTTGGTACGGCGCACGGCAAAGGTGACGATTTCGGCACCGCTCTGGGCAATGGCAGCACCGGTTTCGGTAAAGTCTTTGTACTTGCCGGTACCCACTAACAGGCGGGAGCTAAAATCACGTCCGGCAATGGTGAACGGTGTATCAGTCAGTTGCGTCATAGCGATTCCTTGAAAAAGCACCGGCAGCTAGCCGCCGCCAATGGCGTGGACCACTTCGATCTGGTCGCCTGCGGCCAGCGGGGTCGCGGCCAGTTGGCTCTTGGGCACAATCTGTTCGTTGATTTCGACAGCGATACGACGCCCGCCCAGGCCAAGCTGCTCGACCAAGTCGGCAGCGGTGAGGCCTGCGGTCATGGCGTAGGGTTCGCCGTTGAGCGTAAGCTGTATCGACTCATTGGGGGTAGGCATAAACAGTAAGCACCCTGGTGGAGGAGGCAAAACGGCCTCTATTGTAGCGGTTTCGACCCGTGCAAGGTATGCAGCGGGGTGAATATCTCAATGATTAACGGGGTGGCGATGCGCCGCCAACATAGGTGAAAAGGAGTCAGGCGTGCAGCGAATCGACAAGCTGTGGTGGTGTGTGGTGGCGCTTTTAGGGGCAACCATGGTGATGCTGGGGGCTTACGCCGCCCACGGGTTGGCGGCACGCACCAGCGCTGCCATGGTAGATATCGTAGAAACCGGCGTGCGCTACCAAGCGTGGCACACGCTGGCCATGCTGGCGGTGCTTGCGTGGCGCAGCCACCGTCCGCTCCCTGGTCAGCAGGTCGTACTCGCCCTATGGGCGTTAGGTGTGCTGGCCTTTGCTGGTTCGCTCTACCTGATGGCGCTGGCCGGGTTGAGCGTAGGTATCGTGACGCCGATCGGCGGGCTGCTGCTGATGGCCGGTTGGCTGGCCCTGGGCGTCACGGCGCTGCTAAGCCGCTCTTAATCGACGCTAGCCCAGTAGCATGCGCAGCGGCATCCACAGGCCCATGCCGATCATCACCAGGTTTTCGGTGAGCGACACAAAGCCAAGCGGAACGTTGCTGTTGCCACCCACGCAGGCGCACTTGAGTTTGCGCTTATCGATGTAAACCGCTTTGAAGACTGATACCGCGCCCACGGTGCCGACGAATAGCGCCAGCGGCGCGGCTACCCAAATCAGTGTACCAGCCAGCATCAACAGCCCGGCGGCGGTTTCGGCGTAGGGGTAAACGTAGCTATAGGGCACGTAGCGCTGGGCGAGCAGGTCGTAGTTGAGAAACATGGTGCTGAAGCTTTCGATATCCTGCAGCTTCTGCAGGCCCAGCAGCACCATCGCGGTCGCTACGGCAAACTCTGGCATGCGCGCCGTGAGCAGCGTGCCCTGGGTCGTCCAGCTCATCGCCAGGCCTATCAATAGCGCGACGGCAAAAATGGCCAGCACCGGACGGTAGGTAGTCTCTTTGGCATTGGGAACGCTCATCCCTAGATGCTCACGCAGCTCTTCGTAGCCGCCGATACGTTGGTTATCTATGTACACCTGTGGCGTGGTATCGACGTTCTCCTGCTCCTTGAACGCGTCGATCTCCTCACGAGAGGTGAGGGTGTGGTCATCCACCGCGTAGCCTTTGCGCCTGAGCAGGTCGACGGTCTTCAAGCCGAACGGGCACATGTGCTCGGCGGTTTTCATCCGATACACCTGTGCGGTGTGGTGGGTCGTTGCTGCCATCATCAGCCTCCTTGTCGTCTTACGATCAACGTCCACCTTTTAGCGTAGAACCCGGTGCCACCCATAGGTCAAATGAGAGGGAAAGACCGTTGTCTGGTCCTTGACCTGTGGGTAGCCCCAAGGTGGTAAGCTTTGCAAAAAACGGTGTCATAGGAGAGCGATATGAAACGACATGCCACTGCGCTGCTGGTATCCGGTGCTTTGATGTTCGGCGCTGCGACCGCCCACGCCGCGCTGCCGGATGAGGCGACGCTGTATAAGAACCCTCAATGTGGCTGCTGCGATGAGTATGCGCGTCATCTTGAAGAACTTGGCGTAGACGTCACCATCATCGATGACGTCGAGCTGGGTGATATTAAGCAGCAGGCGGGCGTGCCTTACGGCATGGGCTCGTGCCACACCATCGAGATAGGCAACTACTGGATCGAAGGGCACGTGCCGATGGAAGCGGTTGAGGCACTGTTTGAACAGCAACCGGATGTCGATGGCATCGGCTTAGCCGGTATGCCAATTGGCACACCGGGCATGCCAGGGCCCCAAAGCGAGCCTTACAACGTTTACCTATTCAGCGATCAAGACGCCCAGCCGTTTATGACGCTGTAGGCGAAGAAGCGCCGTTGCGTCGCGCAAACTCTGCTGCGGGTGCTGGCTTGCTAAAGAAGTAGCCCTGATAGACATGGCACCCCAAGCGAGCCAGTACTGTACTTTGATCGGCGGTTTCCACACCCTCGGCAATCACATCAAGCCCTAGGCTCTCTGCTAGGGCGATAATGGTGGCGGCTGCCAGGTGGCTGTGGCGGGGTTTGTGCAGCGTTTCCTTAACGCCACCGGTATTCGCGTACGGGACTACCCGATGACGCTGGATCGGCTGATCGACCAGCTCCCCAAAGTGAGTTGAGCGCGTTAAAGCGTGAACGACCGCGCTGTTCGGCTGCCTAGAGTTTATCCGGCAGCGCATAGCTGGCGGTGACATGCACCACGGGGCGCGTGTCATCGCTGGCGGAGAAAATCTGTACTTCGCCCACCGCCAGGCGGCGGCCCAGCTTAATCAGCTTGGCGTGGGCGATAATATCGTGATCGCCGGAGGCTGCGCGTAGAAAGTGGCAGTTTAAATCGCTGGTCACGGCCATCGCTTCGGGGCCTATTTGGGCGAGTATCGCCACGTAGAGCGCCACATCCGCAAAGCCCATCATGGTAGGGCCTGACACGCGGGGGCCAGGGCGCAGGTGCTCATGGCCAATGTGTAGGCGCATGGTGGCGCACATCTCTCCAACGCTCACTATCTTGCCCATCCGCTGGGGAAAGACTTCATCTAAAAAGTGCTCAATCTGCTCGGCGGTCATCACGGTCATTGTTGTTATTCACTCTGACAGGCTGGGGATCTGCTGCCAGTAGGTCGCCAAGAGGGCGCTGTGAACCCATCCCTGGGCGCTACTTATGCCATCCTTGGCATAAGACCCTCTCGGCAACCTACTGCCAGCGCATTAAATTGTCGCGTAGCTTGCTGTGTGTTTCTTTTACGTCAACGTAAGGCTAGCATAAATAAAAAAGCCCCAAGGCGCGAGCCTTAGGGCTGGGTGGCTATTAAGCGATTGGGCTTACTTAGCCTTATGTACCTGACGCCATGCGTGCAGGAGCGGCTCGGTGTAGCCAGACGGCTGTACGCGACCCTTGAATACCAGGTCAGAGGCGGCTTTGAACGCGGTAGAGCTTTCAAAGTCGGCGCTCATGGCCGTGTAAGTGGGGTCGCCAGCGTTCTGCTCGTCAACTACTTTCGCCATACGCTTGAGGGTTTCCTCAACGCGGGGTGCATCAACGATGCCGTGGTGCAGCCAGTTGGCAATGTGCTGGCTTGAGATACGCAGCGTGGCACGGTCTTCCATCAGGCCAACGTTGTGAATATCCGGCACCTTGGAGCAGCCGACGCCGTGTTCAACCCAGCGCACCACGTAACCCAGAATACCCTGGCAGTTGTTATCCAGCTCTTGCTGAATCTCTTCATCCGACCAGTTGGGGTTTTCCGCTACCGGCACGGTGAGCAGGTCATCCAGGAAGTCCGGCTCGCCCTGGGCTTCCAGCTCGCGCTGAACGTCGTTCACGTTTACTTGGTGGTAGTGTAGCGCGTGCAGGGTCGCCGCTGTGGGGGAAGGGACCCACGCCGTGTTGGCACCGGCTTTCGGGTGGCCAATCTTCTGCTCCAGCATGCTGTGCATCAAATCGGGCATGGCCCACATGCCTTTACCAATCTGGGCGCGGCCGCGCAGGCCACAGGCCAAACCGACCTGCACGTTGTTTTTCTCGTAGGCAGTGATCCACGCGGCGCTCTTCATATCGCCTTTGCGAACCATCGGGCCTGCTTCCATGGCGGTGTGCATCTCATCGCCGGTACGATCCAGGAAGCCGGTGTTGATGAATACCACGCGCGAGGTGGCTTCGGCAATACATGCCTTGAGGTTGACCGTGGTGCGACGCTCTTCGTCCATGATGCCCATTTTCAGGGTGTCACGGCTCATGCCGAGAATGTCTTCCACGCGGCCAAATAGCTCGTTAGCGAAGGCGACTTCTTTAGGGCCGTGCATCTTCGGCTTGACGATATACACCGAGCCTGCACGGGAGTTGCGCGGCTGGTCGGCATCTTTTTTCAGGTCGTGCAGGGCCAGCAGCGAAGTCACCACCGCGTCCAGAATGCCTTCCGGCAGCTCGTTGCCGTTTTCGTCCAGAATCGCCGGGGTGGTCATCAGATGGCCCACGTTGCGCACGAACATCAGCGAACGGCCCGGCAGCGTGATGCTGTTGCCGTCGGTGGTTTGCCAGGTGCGGTCGGCGTGCAGCTTGCGGGTGAAGGTTTTGCCGCCTTTCTCGATGTTCTCTTCCAGGTCGCCCTTCATCAGGCCGAGCCAGTTGCTGTACACGCCGACCTTGTCTTCGGAGTCTACCGCTGCCACGGAATCTTCGCAGTCCATGATGGCGGTCAGCGCGGCTTCGACGACCACGTCCTTGACGTGTGCCGGGTCGGTCTTGCCGATGGGGTGGCTGGCATCGATCTGGATTTCCAGGTGAAGGCCGTTGTTGGCCAACAGAATCGACTCGGGGGCCGAAGCGTCGCCGTTGAAGCCGATCAGCTTGCTGGCATCTTGCAGGCCGGTTTCACGACCGCCCTCCAGGCTGACCACCAGGTGACCATCACGAATGACGTACTTCACCGCATCCCGGTGGGAACCGGTGGCCAGCGGGGCGGCACGGTCCAGCACGCCACGGGCGTAAGCGATGACTTTTTCGCCGCGCTTCGGGTTGAAGCTGGTGCCTTTTTCCGCGCCGTCTTCTTCTGAGATGGCATCGGTGCCGTACAGCGCATCGTACAGACTGCCCCAGCGCGCATTGGCCGCGTTCAGGGCGTAACGAGCGTTGCTCACCGGGACGACCAGCTGTGGGCCCGCTTGAATGGCCACTTCACGGTCGACGTTGGCGGTGGTGGCCTTCACGCTGTTCGGTGGCTCTACCAGGTAGCCCACTTCTTTCAGGAAGCGACGGTAGGCGGGCATGTCGCTGACCGGGCCTGGGTTTTCCCGATGCCAGGCGTCCAGCTTCTCTTGCAGGGTGTCGCGCTCTTCGAGCAGCTGACGGTTTTTGGGGGTCAACTCGTGGAACAGGGCATCGACACCGGCCCAGAAGGCGCTTTCGTCGACGCCGGTGCCCGGCAGAGCCTGCTCGTTGATGAAACGGTCCAGGTCGGCTGCCACCTGTAAACGGTGGCGCGTGATACGCTCGCTCATGGGGATCTCCTGTGAAGGTGCCCGTGGATTGTTCTAGTGCCACGGCTCGGGTGAAAGGTGATTTATGGAAAATACTTCCACACCTGCGGTGGCATGTAAACAGGGTAGACCCGAAAGCGGTAAAATGCTCGACCAAATGATGAGAGTGGCCCCGCTGCCGCTGCGATCAAGCGCTGTTTCGGCAGCCCATGGATGTGTCATGTTCACGGAGAGACGTTGATGCATAATTTCCAGCATTTGGAAGGCCTGTTTCTCCAGGCATCCGGCGATTCGCCGTTCTCTCTCTTGAGGCCGGGCGAGGCACTCATGGACGCCATGCACGACTACTTCTGCCATTATGGTCTGGCGGCCTTATTGAGTGACAACCACGAGGTGCACGCTGGTTTCATCGATACCGGCCGGTTTGCGCTCTGGTGCCAGGTGTGGAGCCCGCCTGCACCGGTAGGCACGGCGTTTGTGATTCACGGCTATTTCGACCACCTGGGGCTGTATCGCCATTTGCTGGGCTGCTTGCTGGCCAAGGGCTGGCGCGTGGTGCTGTGGGACTTGCCGGGCCATGGGCTCTCCAGCGGCCCCCGGGCCGAGATCGAAGACTTCGACGACTACCAGCACTGCCTGACTTACCTGCAAGAAGCGCTGCAGGTGTATGGCATGGCGCCTACGCCGTGGCTAGGCGTCGGGCAGAGTACCGGCGCGGCCATTCTGGCCACGGATGCGTTGACGCGCCAGGACGAGGCAGGCTGGGCAGGCATCGTGCTGTTGGCACCTTTGGTGCGGCCCTGGCGCTGGAGCCAATCCAGCTGGCTTCACTTGATCGCCAGTCCGTTCGTCAAGGAGCTGCCGCGCAAGTATCGGCCCAACTCTACCGATGAGCAGTTCACCGAATTCCTGCGCGACCAGGACCCGCTGCAACCTGAACGGTTGAGCGTGGCGTGGATTACCGCCATGCGCCGCTGGATGCCCCGGCTGTTGGCGCTGGAGCCCAGCCCGCTACCCACCTTGATTCTTCAAGGCGAGCAGGACCTCACCGTCGATTGGGAGTGGAATCTCACCATTCTGGCGGAGAAGTTTCCCAACGCCGAGATACACCGCCACCCGGAGGCGCGCCATCATTTGGTGAACGAAGCCGAGCCGATTCGCCAGGTGTTGTTCGAAGCCCTGGACCACTTTGTCGAGAACCTACCTGAAGCCCCCACCAAGGAGCAGCCATGACCGCCACTCAATCGCCCAAAGTACTGGTTTTTGCGGGCAGCGCCCGTGAAGGCTCGCTGAATAAACAGCTGGCCAAACTGGCCGCCCAGCGCATCGAAGCGCTTGGTGGTCAGGCCACGTTCATCGACTTGAAAGAGTACCCCTGCCCACTGTTTGATGAAGACATCGAAGCCCAGGGCATGCCGGAGAACGTACTGAAGCTGCGCGAGATTCTGGCAGAGCACCAGGCGCTTTTGATCGCCTCGCCAGAGTACAACGGCTTTATCACCCCGCTTTTGAAAAACACCCTGGACTGGCTGTCCCGCCCCTACGGCGATACCCCCGGTTTGGGACTATTTGCCGGTAAATGGGCGGCGCTGGTGGCCGCCTCCCCCGGTGGCCTGGGCGGAATTCGCGCGCTGCCGCTGGGCCAGCAACTGCTCGCCAACCTGAGCCTCACCGTGCTGCCTCAGCCGCTCTCGCTCCCCAAGGCGGGCAGTGCGTTCGACGACAGCGGTGCGCTCAGCGATGACGCCACGGGCCAGAAGCTGGATGCGCTGTGCCAACGCTTGGTGGATTGCCTGGCAGCAACGCACTGACCACAGGGGGCTTATGCCCCCTTCAACAGACGATCCAGTTGCCGGTAGCCGATGGCTTCGATGTAGGTACAGCTGCTTGAGCCGTTAAATGAGATAGTGGGTCACGCCACTTGGTGACGGCGGGCCTCTTCCAGGTCGTAGGCGTTCTGCAGGCGTAACCAGTAACCTTCGCTGGTGCCGAAGACCTTGGCTAAGCGTAAGTCAGTATCTGCGGTAATCGCTCGGCGGCCCAGGGTGATTTCACCAATGCGGGTCGCTGGGACGCCCATCTGCTTGGCCAGTGCATTTTTACTCATTGCCATTGGCTGCATGAAATCTTCGTACAAAATTTCACCGGGGTGAATGTTAGGAAGTTTGGACATTTTGTGGCCTCCCTTTATGTGTGGTAATCGACGATTTCGACATCGAAAGCGTCGCCATTGTGGAAGCGGAAACACAGACGCCATTGATCATTGATGCGTATGCTGTACTGGCCTTCGCGGTCGCCTCGCAACGCTTCCAAACGATTACCTGGTGGAATCCGTAGGTCATCAATTGTGGCGGCAGCATCAAGCTGGCGTAATTTTTTGAGCGCATTACGCTGCATATCTTGTGGCAGCTTGCGCGAGGAGTTGCCTCCCGAAATCAAAGCAGTTTGTCGACTTTTGAAGCTTTTTATCATGCCCAATATATCCCACTGGCACTTGTATTTAGTATAACGTGGCGCGTTATGTTTTCCAGCGTTAAGCCCCCTTCAGCAGACGATCCAGCTGCCGGTAGCCGATGGCTTCGATGAAGTGGGGCTGAGAGGGCTTGGGTTCACCCTGCAGGTCGGCCAGCGTCAGCGCCACGCGCAGTACCCGGTGGTAGGCACGGGCGGAGAGCTTGAGCTTTTCCAGCACGCCAGCGAGCCAGGCGCGCTCTTCATCGTTGAGGGCGCAGGCGGCTTCCAGCGCTTTACCGCTGAGCTGGCTGTTGAGCGCACCTCTTGCCATCTGCCGCTCCCGGGCGGCCATCACCCGTTCGCGCACCGCGCTGGAGGGCTCGCCCTGGGTTTGTGCGGTGAGCTGCTCCGGTGGCAGCGCGGGTACTTCCACCTGCAGGTCGATGCGGTCCAGCAGCGGGCCAGAAAGCCGCGCCTGGTAGCGCTGAATCTGGCTGGCGCTGCACTGGCAGCGGCTTCGCGGGTCGCCCAGGTGGCCGCAGGGGCAGGGGTTCATGGCGGCAACGAGCTGAAACTGTGCGGGGTAGCGGCGTTCATGGCTGGCGCGGGAGAGGTGAATTTCGCCGGTCTCCAGCGGCTGACGCAACACTTCCAGCACGTGGCGCGAAAACTCCGGCAGCTCATCCAGAAACAGCACGCCGTGGTGCGCTAGCGAGATTTCCCCTGGCCTGGGCTTCGAACCA
>NZ_LFGT01000022.1:111103-113104 GCF_002078115.1 Halomonas sp. BC2
CCAGCGCCCGGCGGGCCTGGTGCTGGCCGCGCACATCGGCCAGGTCGGCCATGGGCGTGGTCGATTTGGCCGATGCCGAGAGCTGGTGGGGTGGGATCTTTTCCTGGCCTAGCAGGTGGGCGACGACTTGCCAGAGAGAGTCGGCGGGCAGCACCGGTAGATCGCCCGCCAGGGCAGCTTCATCGGCGCAGGCGCGGGGCACGATCAACGCCTTGTTGGCACGGCGGGTGGCCAGCGCAAAGGGCAGCACGCCGGGTACCGCCCGCAGCTTGCCATCCAGAGCCAGTTCGCCGGCGCACTCCACGCCTTCCAACGCATCTACCGGGATTTGGCCCGACGCCGCGAGAATGCCCAGCGCAATGGGGAGATCGAAACGGCCACCCTCTTTGGGCAGGTCCGCCGGGGCGAGGTTGAGGGTAATGCGCTTGGTGTTGGGGAAATCGAAGCCCGCGTTGATCAAGGCGCTGCGCACCCGCTCGCGGCTCTCCTTCACGGCGGTTTCCGGCAGGCCCACCAGTGTCAGGCCCGGCAAGCCATTCGCCAGATGTACCTCGACATGCACCGCCGGTGCTTCCAACCCCACGCCCGCCCGCGTGGCCACAATGGCTAGCGTCATCGCCTTTCCTCTGCAGTTGTCACTTACTCCAATGTAGGATAAAGCTACATTAGCTTAAGTATTTAACCTAACGTAATTAAGAAGGCTTTGGTAGCGATTAAGCAACCGGTTCAAGTAGCGGAGACAGCTTGACGAAGTAATGCGCTTGCATTACCTTTGTATGCATTACCTTTGCATTGCTATCAAGCGGAGAGCGACAGTGAGCACGCTTATCGAAGACGACTCAACTCTGACGGATCGCTATCAAACGACTGTTCCTGCATCGGTTCGCCGGGCACTAAAGCTGAAGCGCCGAGACCGTATTCATTATACCGTTCGTCCTGATGGTGAAGTGGTGCTTTCCAAGGCGAGTGATGAGGCCAAGCACGACCCTGTGATGGTCAACTTCCTCAATTTTCTAGAGCGCGATCTTCTGGCGCATCCAGAAAATATTCGCCCGGTGACTGCCAGTAGCTTTGCCGAGGCCGAACGGCTTACCGCAGGTATTGAGGTAGACCTCGAAGAGGCGCTGGAAGAGGATGATGACGACGAATGAAGCCTCTGGAGGTTAATGGATGGACGATTTATGCCCATCCGTTGTTCTTGGAACAAGTCGAAGCACTCACCTTGAAGGTGAGACATCTTCAATCGAAAGATCCTGCCGGTTATCGCAACAAGGCGGCCACCAAGCGTCTAGCAGCGATCATGAAGCTAGCCTTGAATGATATTCCGCAGGATCCATCAGGCACTCAATACCGCCAAGGGAGCACGCTTGGCACAGAGCACACTCATTGGCAACGAGCAAAGTTCTACCAGCAGTACCGGCTGTTCTTTCGCTACGATGCTGCGAGCAAAATCATTATTTATGCATGGGTCAATGATGACGCTACAAAACGTGCTTATGGCAGTAAGCATGATGCTTACTCTGTCTTTCAGAAAATGCTCAGCAGTGGCAACCCACCGGATAGTTGGACAGCCTTACAGAAAGCCTCAGTGAGCGAAGTTGAACGAATCCATTTACTTTTAGCGGCAGATAACAACGATAACTAAATCATACTAGATCTTTTTGGGTAGATCCGCTGGGGCTTCCAACCCCACGCCCGCCCGCGTGGCCACAATCGCTAATTTCATGGCGCTCCCTCGCAACGTCTCTCAATCGGCTCATTCAGTTTAATGAGCCTGCTCGTTGGCTAAGCCTACTTTATTCGGGGTGCCGAGGGCTACCATGACGGGGCAACGGCAAGATCAACGCAGCCCAACGTTGCTAATTTTTCCTTGCCTGGCCAGGATCAAACTCTGATAGGCAGTGCAGAGGTGATACAACATGAGCTTGCTGACTCCTTTTGGTCCGTTGCGGGATATCCCGCTGGACAATCTTGAACAATTAAACCCGCCTTATTCATGAG
>NZ_LFGT01000023.1:0-964 GCF_002078115.1 Halomonas sp. BC2
CCCTCGCTATGTGCTCCGGCGCCAATGAATCGTTTAACAGTGTGCTGTATTACTAATAACCTTCGGCCATTTAACCCCAGTCTTTAGGGTTCATCCAATTTTTCATTATTTTCTTGCTGAGCGCATTGTGTTGGCAAAGGCGAATTTCAGCGGCTTACAATTGAAATCTACGGGCTTTACGTTGCAGACATGTGGCAACCACCCTGCGCGCCCCTCATGGTTCAACATAGACCTTGGTCTAACATCCCGGCTCATTTATAATGCACCGCAGCACATCCCCTTTTCCGTGCGATTGCAGGAGTCATCCATGCCCGCAGAAGCGTTACCTCAGGCCTCCAGCGCTGCCTTTCATCTGCAACGCAGCCTGCGCCATTGCCTTTCCCGTGCTGCCGAGCTGCTTTATGAAAGCGGCCATGTCCTTGAAACCATCACCTTGCCCCAACGGGGCTTGTCCCGTCATGAGCTGAACACGCTGCGCCAGCAGCAAACCGGCTGGGCCATGTGCCAACAGGTATTGGAAGAGAGCGGTGCCGCGACGTACAACAGCTATGGCCGTTGGGTGCTGACGGGCATGGGCCGCGAGCTGATGTTCGATATGTTTGGTCAAGGCGCCGCCGACTGCGCTTGAAGCCAAGCGAATGACGCGCCTGGACAAACAAGCGGCTTGAGCCAACTTGAAGGTGGGAGGGGGCTTTAGCCCGCGATGATGGCGGCACCGGTGCTTGCCCAGGCAGTCGCCCAATGAATTGGCCTCCCACAGGCAGGCTAAAGTGGCTACTCAAGCTATCCTGAATCCACTGGCCTCACTCCCGCCACTTTGCTGTTGTGGGAGGAGGGCTTTAGCCCGCGATGATGGTGGCACCGGTGCTTGCCCAGGCAGTCGCCCAATGAATCCATGACGTGCTGATGTTCATGGCACTTTACTGGGAGTTGCTTCGCTGTCACGCCAGAATGCGAAGAGCTT
>NZ_LFGT01000023.1:2671-27495 GCF_002078115.1 Halomonas sp. BC2
CGCCCGCTGGGGGAAGCGGGCGCTTGGCGTGCTAACGGGAATGGTGGCCCCAAACTGCTTAACGTAAGCCCAGCAGCGAAAGGATGAACAACACCACGACAACCAGACCCACGATATAGATAATGCTACGCATAACGGCACTCCTTGCTTTAGCGTTTCATGAAAATCAAAGGGTTGCTTCTCCCTTAACAGGCCTTTCTAGCGTAGCAGGCTTTTTTGATGTTTGCGTAATTTCTCCGGAATTGGCCGATGGATGGCCCCTGGGGAACCTTTGGCCAGGCACTGCCTCGAAGTTTTGCCTCCCCTTTCAAGGCGCTGCCAAGGTTCTGTGATGCGTTTTCCTCTGTTGGTCTCCTACTGCTGTGTGCTCTCCTTCGTCGCGTTTTCTCTGCCGATGGCCTCTGCCAACGCGCCTGATGCCGCACGGCTTCAAGCGCTCGACGAGCGCACCGCTGCGCTGCCCCGGGTGCATGCGGTGGTGGTCGCTCATGATGGAGAGATCGTGCACGAAATTCATCAGGGCGGGCCTGGGGTGGCGGCACCTGCCAACGTGAAGTCGTTATCCAAAACCGTGCTGGCGGCCATTACGGGGGCGGCTATCGAAGCGGGCGTGATCGACTCGGTGGACCAGCCATTGGCGAGCCTGCTGAACAGCCTGCCCAGCGATGCCGACCCACGGGTCAACGACATCACCGTGGCCCACTTGCTTGCCCAGCAGGCAGGATTGGAGCGCACCTCGGGAAGCCACTACGGCGCCTGGGTGGCCAGCGCCCACTGGGTCAACGATGCGCTTAGCCGTCCGTTCGTCGATACCCCCGGCGGGCGCATGCTCTATTCCACGGGTACGAGCCATTTGCTCTCGGCGGCCCTCACCCATGCCAGCGGTGAAAGCACCCTGGCGCTTGCCCAACGGCTGCTGGGCGAGCCTTTGAACATCACCATTCCTGCATGGCCACGGGACCCGCAAGGCATTTACTTTGGTGGCAACGATATGCTGCTGTCGCCCCGAGCACTGGTCGAGATTGGCGAGCTGTACCGCAACGATGGCTTAGTGAGCGGCCAGCGGGTCTTGCCCGAAGGCTGGGTGGAGGCTTCCTGGACTACGCGGGGCAGCTCGCCCTGGACAGGCGATGGTTACGGCTATGGCTGGTTCATCACTACCCTGGCCGACACACCAGTGATGTATGGCCGAGGCTACGGTGGCCAAGCGCTGTTCGTGGTGCCTGAGCGGGCGATGACGGTCGTGATAACGTCCGACCCCAACCCGCCCTCCCCCGGTGGCCAGTTTCAGCAGCAGTTGAATGCGCTGGTGGCGGGCCTGTTGGAGGAAGGCGAGGCCGCCGAACCGTAATCGGCTACGTTGGAGAGTTGCCCAATTTGCTGCGGATAAAATCACTGTGGCTGACGTGCAGGAGGTCGGCCAGGCGGCGAATGCGGTGCTCTTCCAGCGGGTCCAGCGAGCCATCGGCCCAGGCCACCTGCCACATCATGGCCACTACTTCCAGGCGCTGTTCATAGCCGTAGTGCTGTTTGATCAGGCTGACGAACTGGTAGTGGTCCACGGCGTCGTCCACTTCTGCCTCGGCCAAGCGCATCAGTTCGGCCACTGCCTGCTCATCGAGACGATAGCGCGTCATTAGCATGCGCTGCATGGCGGCGCGCTCGGCCTCGCTCTGCTCATAGTCGGCCCGCATCACTTCGCATAATAGCGCAGCACAGGCGAGTTCCAGGGTCAGGGCCTGGTCGTCGCGCTGCTCCGGGGCCGACAGCGTCCGCTGAAAGAAGCTTTGAATCGCGTCCAGCACGGCAATTACTCCTTGCGTTTGGCCAACTGCTCTTTGAGCTGTTTGGGCACCTGCTTGATGATAAGACGGTCCTGCGCGGCATCGTACTCGATGCTGGAACCCAGCAGGTGCGAGTCGAAGCTGATCGACACCCCACCCGCTCGGCCGGTAAACCGGCGGAACTGGTTGATGGTGCGCTTATCCGGCGGAATCTCCGGAGAGAGGCCGTAATCGGCGTTGCGGATATGGTCGTAAAACGCCTGTGGCTGCTTCTCGTCCACCAGCTCGGAAAGCGCTTCCAGCGTCATGGGTTCGCCACGGCGCAGCTGCTCGTTGGCGTAATCCACCAGGGTGTCGGTTTTTTCACGGCTGGCGTCGTCGTCCAGGTCCTCTTGTTCGACGTAGTCGCTGAAGGCCTTGAGCAGGGTGCGGGTTTCTGCCGGGGCATCGATGCCCTCTTCCATGCCCAGCAGCGCCACCAGCCCATCGGAGAGCTTTTTGGCACCACGGTCCTTGAGGAACGAGACGTACTGCGTCGTGGCATCCGCCCGTTGCCACTGGGTGAGGTTCACCCTGGCCGCCAGCGTCAGCTGGCTGGCGTTCAACTGAGCGGCTGGCACGGCCTGATGGGCCTCATTGAAGCCGATCCCTTCCCGCTGATGGATCAGGCCGAAGAACAGGGTATCCGTATCCCCCTGGCGAAGGTGCGCCGTCACCAGATAACCACTGACCGACAGCTGCTCCTGCAGCGTTTGCGCAAGGCGCTCGGCCAGGGCGTTGGCCAGTTCGGCAAAACCTTGTTCGGTGCCCGAAGGGTCAGCGGCAAGATAGGCACTCAGCCAGGCTACCAGAGGCCCGGCCTGCTCCCCCTGCTCGGCAAACCGCCCCCACCCCTTGGCCTTGGTGTTGTAGGTATCGTTGAGGGTGTTGACCAGGCTGGCCATGACGGGGTTGTCGGCCTCGGCGGGTGCCGGGGGCGGCGTCACGGTCAGGCGCTCGCCATCCAACGAGGGCTCCAGGCGGTGCACGGCACTTTGCAGTAGCGGCATAAGCAGGCGTTACCTTTGCAGAAAAACGTGAAACGTCAGGGCTTCAGCCGGTATCCGGTGCGGAAAATCCAGGCAATGGTGGCCAGGCTGACGGCTAAAAAGAACAGGATCATCGCAATACTGGCGCCCACACTGACATCACTGATGCCATAAAAGCTCCAGCGAAACCCGCTCACCAGGTACACCACGGGGTTGGCCAGGGTCACGGTTTGCCAGAACGGAGGCAGCATATCGATGGAGTAGAAACTGCCGCCCAGAAACGTCAGCGGCGTAATCACCAGCAGCGGCACCAGCTGCAGTTTATCGAACCCGTCGGCCCAGATACCGATGATGAACCCCAGCAGGCTGAACGTGACGGCGGTGAGCACCAGGAAGGTGAGCATCCAGAAGGGATAGGCAATCTCCAGCGGCACGAACAAGCCCGAGGTGGCCAGGATGATCAAGCCCAGCAGTATCGACTTGGAGGCCGCCGCCCCCACGTAGCCGATGACGATTTCCAGATACGACACCGGGGCCGACAATATCTCGTAGATACTGCCGGAGAATTTGGGAAAGAAGATGCCGAAGGAGGCGTTGGAGACGCTCTGGGTGAGCAGCATCAGCATGATCAGGCCAGGCACGATGAAGGCGCCATAGCTCACCCCACCGATTTCGCTGATGCGCGAACCAATCGCGGCCCCGAAGACCACGAAGTAGAGCGACGTGGAGATGACCGGCGAGACGATGCTCTGGAGCAGGGTTCGCCGAGTACGCGCCATTTCTGCCATGTAGATGGCCCGAACAGGGTAGAGGTTCATGCGCGCTCCTTGACCAGATCCACGAAGATGTCTTCCAGAGAGCTCTGCCGGGTGTGCAGGTCCTTGTAGGTAATGCCCTCTTTTTCCAGCTGCGCCAGCAGTGACGAAATGCTGCGCCCCTCGGCCTGATGCTCTTCCTGGCGACCATCGTAGGTGTACACCAGCTCGTGCCCGTCGGCCGCCAGGCTCAGTGCTTCATGGGCCAGTGCTTCCGGCAGCGCTTGCAAGGGAGTGTGCAAGTGCAGGGTCAGCTGCTTGCTGCCGAGCTTTTTCATCAGCGCGGCTTTCTCTTCCACCAGCACGATCTGACCACGGTTGATGACCCCGATGCGGTCGGCCATCTCTTCGGCTTCTTCGATGTAGTGGGTGGTGAGGATGATCGTGACGCCGTCATCGCGCAGCCCGCGTACCACTTGCCACATGTCGCGCCGCAGCTCGACATCGACGCCTGCGGTGGGCTCATCCAGAAAAAGAATACGCGGTTCGTGAGACAGCGCCTTGGCAATCAGCACGCGGCGCTTCATGCCCCCCGAGAGGGTCATCAGCCGATTATGGCGCTTGTCCCAGAGGGCGAGTGACTTGAGCACCTTTTCGATATGCGCCGGGTTCGGCGCCTTGCCGAACAGGCCTCGGCTAAAGCTGACGGTGTTCCAGACGGTTTCGAAGGCTTCGTTGGTGAGTTCCTGGGGCACCAGGCCGATACGCTCGCGGGCTTGCCGATAGTGCCGAACGCTATCGAAGCCATCCACCAACACACGGCCTTCACTGGGATTCACCAGCCCGCACACCACACTGATCAAGGTGGTCTTGCCGGCGCCGTTGGGGCCCAACAAGGCAAAGATTTCACCGCGCGCGATGGTCAGATCGACACGGCTAAGCGCTTGAAAGCCTCCTGAGTAGGTTTTGTTCAGGCCTTCGATGGCAATGATTGGGTCGTTCAAGGCGTGCTCCTCACACCGCGGCGGGGACGCCGCGGTGCTTTACGGGCGCTGGGCGCCCTTAGCTGCGGCTGGTGATTTCGAGCAGGTGGTAGCCAAACTGGGTCTGTACCGGGCCGTGCACGGTATTCAATTCACCGCTGAACACCACCTTGTCGAATTCAGGCACCATCTGGCCGGGGCCAAAGCTGCCCAGGTCGCCGCCCTGACGGCCAGAGGGGCAGCTGGAGTGCTGCTTGGCCACGTCGGCAAAGTCACGGCCGTTTTCGATCTCTTGTTTCAGTGCGTTGCACTGCTCTTCACTGCTTACCAGAATATGACGTGCGCTAGCGCGGGCCATGGTCAACTCCTTAATATTCAACCTGATAACGGTTCAACCCAAAACGGCTGGTCAGTTTATCACGCCGCTGTCGTGTAATGCTTCACCTACGCGGGTCAACGCCTGCTCGTGGGCACTCAGCGCCAGCGGGCCACGGCTACAGGCCACGATGACCCAGTGTTGCGGGGTTGCGCCATCGCGGGTGGCGATGCCCGCATCGCAGCTGCGGCGGTGCTGGGTGCCGGTCTTGTGGGCAAAGGTCACCTCGCGGCCCATGCCACGCTTGAGCCGCTGTTCGCCAGAGCGGGTGCGCTGCATGACCTCCAGCAGGGTTTGCCGCTGCTCGCGGTCGAGGTCGTCCATGCCTCCGTGGTGCAGGCTGGCCAGCAGGTCGCCATAGGCACGCAGCGTGCCGACGTTTTCACCACTGGCTTCGTAGGCATCGAAGGCGCTGTCGTAGTCTGGCTGCGCGAAACTGCTGGACGATACCCCGAGCGTCCGGGCCAGCGCCGCGGGGCGCTGGCCAAGCCCATGCTGGCGAAGCGCCATGAAATCGAGCCCGCCCAGCTGGCGGGCCTGCGGGTGCAGCTGGCCGTACACGCCCTGGCGCACGCCCACCAGCAGGCTGATGGGCCCCAATTGCTCCGGGTGGCCCCCACTGGCCGTAACCATGGCCCGAGCACGGGCGTTGACGTCGGCAAGCCCCACGCGGTTGATCAGCATGTCCGTGGCCGTGTTATCGCTGACCGTCACCATCTGCTCCAGCAGGTAGCGGATGGAAATGGGCGTGCCAGGGTCGTGCCAGTTGACCGGCCCGGCGCCATCCACGAAGTCGCTGCGCGAGAGCGTAATCCGCTCATCCAGCGACAGCGAGCCCGCCTGGCGCTGCGCCAATACTTCCGCAGCCACCGGGACTTTCACCAACGACGCAAGATACCAGGGGCCATCGGCACGCCATGAGTACGCTTCGCCGCTCGTCAGCTGTTGCACGTAGACGCCCAGCTCGCCACCGAATGCCTCTTCGATGGCTGCGATTCGGGCATCCAGGCTGCCCTGCCAAGGGCTCTGCTTGTCTACTTCGTAGTACCAGTTCGTCTCATAACCATGCGCCTGCCCGTGAGTCTCTGCCAGAACGACCGGCCCAATCGGCAGCAGCACGCCTAGCACCATACTCAACCACCAGCGTTTGAAACGTTTCAAACCTTGCCTCCCCATCTACGGCTTACCGTTGCACTGCCTATTCTCGTAAAGGCTATTTATGTCGGACAACCCAGCGGGTCAGCCCTATCCACAAGGCGGCCCCCAGAATCAACAGCCCGCCCACGCCGAGCACCTGTGGATAAGAGAGGACATTTTCGGCCCCCAACAAAAAGCGCAGCACCAGAAAAATCATCACGATGTGAAATATGAAGGCCTTGAGGGCATCGCTGCCCACCACGGTCAGTGGCAGCAGCACCTTGGCCGCCATGGCGCCACCGGCCAATGCCAGGCCCAGTAGCACCAGCGCTCCTCCCACACTGAACAGCATGAACTGCAGCCCTGGCGGGTGCTTGCCCGCATTGTTGGCAATCGCCAGCATGGCGGCATCGACATCTCCAGCGCTGATGGCCAGGCCATAAAAACCGGCCACCATCAGCACCCCTACCACGACCAATACGCCGACCAAACGGCGGCGCAGCGCCACATCGAAGTAGCAGCGCAGCAGGGCCTCACCCATCAGCAACCCCGCCAGCACCAGCGGTGCCCGGCTCAGTTGGCCCCAGGTGTAGTGGTCTTCATGATCCACCAGCAGCGCCTTGAGAATATCGTTTCCGCCGAAGCTCAGCCCTTGAAGCCAGGCCGAGAGCGCGGTCAGCCCCACAATGGCGCCGAGTCGCGCCCACAGAGGCGTTCGTGCCCACAGAGGAAGCACCAGCGGCACCCATAACAGGGCAATGGCATAAAACCCGAGGATTTCGACCCAGATGGCAAAGCGGCCATACAGCAGAGTATCGACGATGTCGGCGGGAGAGTAGTAAGGCAGCATCTCGACGATGGTCAGGGCCTTGTACCAGAACCACACTTCCAGGGCGCGCACCCAGAGCTTGAGGCGCCTTTTGGGCCAATCCTCGCTTTGGGTGTGGGCCAAAAAGGCCACCGCTAGGGCAATACCGAACACCAGAATGAACAGCGACGATGAAAACTTGGTGATGAAGTGAACGGGGACCATGCCCCAGTCCGGTACGTTGCGTATGCCGACCAAACCACTCACCGCATGGCTGACGATCATCAGCCCGATGGCGATACCTCGTGCCAGGTCGATGGCTTCGATACGCCCTTCGGCGCGAGGCAGCTGGGGAAGCTCTTTCCAGTTCAACACGTTGGGCACGTCCTTGTGATTGTGATTGTGATTGTGGTCAGGGTCAGGGGCATAGCGAAGGGATTTTGTGAAGATGCGTCTTTTACCATAGCGCATTCACGCGCATTTCCCTTCCACGCTTTGCCCCTATGACACGATAGCCCCTATGACACGATAGCCCCTATGACACGTTCGCCCCATGACACGATAGCCCAAACGCAACAGCGCCCCGCAATTGGCGGGGCGCTGCGTGGCTCATCCTTGAGCCGAAGTAGAAGTTACTCCCTTAAGCGGCCGTGGGATTACCAGCCAGAATCATCTTCCTCTTCAGTCTCCCACTGATCCTGCTCTTCTTCTTCCTCTTCATAAGTGAATTCTTGCTCTTCCTCTTCGTACTCGGTGGTCACACCGTCGTTGGTGGCACCTTGCTCTTGATCAGCATCGAAAGAGTTGAATGAGCCTTGATCATCCTGCATGGTTTCTTCCTGCGGCGCAGTGGGGTGCTCTTCATGCTCCTCCATTGCGAATGCCAGCGGGCTGGCTACCAGGCCAAATGATACACCCAGAATACCGAGTTTCTTCAGAGCTTCCTTTTTCATGGTCGTGCCTCCTAATGGCGTTTCTTTCGTTCAGTTCGGCGTGTTACACATCTAACAACGTTTCATCTTCACGATCGATAAGAGCGGCGTGTCGTCCTGACATTCATGCTTGCCGTTCTTGCCTAGAATATTGCACCCCCCATGCCAGCCTGCGCCAGAAAATTTTTAAATCACTAAATTTCAGTGGCTTATAAAAATTTTCCACATGCCAACGCGTCTCTTCTATAACATTTAATTAGTTTTTTGTTGTTTACCCCTGACACATGGGCCCCCGATGCTCATGCCCCGCTGTAACACTGCTTACTTTACCTCGCCGATGAGCAGCCCGCCAAAGCGTTGGTAGCTAAGGTGGCAAGCGCGGAAAGGTTTATTTTAACCCGCGTTCGCTGCTGGTATCGTTCAGATACCGATCACCGTGAAGAGACTACAAATGCCTACGCAACAGACATCCACGTTTCGTTTGGTTACCCGCAGCGATTTTGATGGGTTGGTATGCGGCGCACTGCTCAAGCATCTGGGGCTGATCGATGAAATCACCTTCGTGCACCCCAAGGACATGCAGGATGGCAAGATTGAGATCGATGCCAACGACATCACCACCAACCTGCCTTATGTGCCCGGCTGCCATCTGGCCTTCGATCACCACCTGAGCGAAACCGTGCGTAACGTCGAGCGGGCCGACAACCACATCATCAATGCCGACGCCCCTTCTGCGGCACGCGTCGTGTGGGAATACTACGGTGGCTACGAGGCGTTCCCCGCCCGCTGGGACGACATGATGGAGGCGGTCGATAAAGGTGATTCAGCGCAGTTCGATCGCGACGAGATTCTCGACCCGCAAGGCTGGGTGCTGCTGAACTTCATCATGGACGCGCGCACGGGGCTGGGACGCTTCCGCGACTTCCGTATTTCCAACTACCAGTTGATGATGAAGCTGATCGATTACTGCCGTGAGCACACCATCGACGAAATCCTGGCCCTGGAAGACGTCCACGAGCGCACCGCGCTGTACCGTGAACACGCGCAACTGGCCAAACAGCAGATCGAACGCTGCGCCAGCGTTCACGGCAATCTGGTGGTGCTGGACCTGCGCAACGAAGAGACCATCTACGCCACCAACCGCTTCGTGATCTACGCCATGTACCCCGAGTGCAACATCTCGATCCATGTGATGTGGGGCCTCAAGCAGCAGAACACCGTGCTGGCCATTGGCAAGTCGATCCTCAACCGCTCCAGCAACACCAATGTGGGCGAGCTGTGCTTGAGCTACGGCGGCGGCGGCCACCTGAATGCGGGCACCTGCCAGGTCGATAATGACCAGGCAGAAAGCGCCTTGGCGGAGATTGTTGAGAAGATCAATGCCGATGGGTAATGGGCATCTGGCCTGATACCCATCCTGTTGCCCCCTCGGCATCTACCGCTTTACTTCGCCCCTTAACGCCCTATCCGCAAGGGGCGAAGCATTGGCGGACCAGGCTCAATACCCCATCACGCTCGGCAGCCAGGTCGCCAGCCCAGGCACAGCGATCAATAGTAGGATCGTGGCCAGGATGGGCAGCAGGAATGGCAGCACGGCTTTGACCACTTGGCCGTACCTCAACCGGGTAATCCCCACCATCAGGAACAGTACCGTGCCGAAGGGCGGCGTGATGACGCCCACCGAGAGCGTGATGACCATCACGATACCGAAGTGAACGGGGTCCAACCCCGCGCTGAGGGCGGCCGGTACGACGATGGGCGTGAAAATCAGGATGCTCTCGATCACCGACATGAAGCAGCCGATCAGCAGGAAAAACAGCGCAAAACAGAGCAGCAGCACGATGGTGGGCATATCGATGCTGGCAACCTGGCCTGCCAGCGCCTGGGGGATACCCATGCGGACCAGAATCCAGCCGTAGAAGCTCGATACCGCGATGATCAGCAGAATGACCGCGCTGAACATCAGGGTTCTACGAAACGCATGGAATAAATCCCGCCCGTTCAGGTCACGGTAGATCACCCCGCCCAGGATCACCGCGTACAGCGAGGCAATCGCACCCGCTTCCGTGGGGGTGAAAAAGCCTCCCCAAATACCGCCCACGATAATGGCGGGCATCATCAGGGGCAGGATGGCCCGTTTGCCCGTGCGCACGACTTCGCAGGCATCGAACGCGGTCGGTGTGGGCATCACCACCCGGCCAGTCATGCCCAGCACCACCGTCATGCCCATCAGTAACAGCGCCATCAGGATGCCCGGCAGCAACCCCGCCATGAACAGCCCACCGATACTGACATTGGCCAACCAGCCATACACCACCAGCGCAATGCTGGGCGGCAGGATGGGGCCAATGACGCTGGACGCCGCCGTAATGCCAGTGGAATAACCCAGCTCGTAGCCGCGCTCCTTCATGGCCTTGATTTCGATGCTGCCAAGCCCGGCGGCATCGGCGACGGCGGTGCCCGACATGGTGGCAAAAATCGAGCTGGCCACGACGTTGGCATGCCCCAGCCCGCCTTTGGTGAATCCCACCAGCGCCGTGGCGAAGTCGAAGATACGGGTGGTCGTGGAGCCCACGTTCATGATGTTGGCCGCCAGAATGAACAGCGGGATGGCCAACAGCGTGAAGTTGTTGAGGGTTTGCACCATGCGCAGCGGCAGCAGCTCCACCGGCAGCCCCCCCGCCCCGGTTACCGCCAGGGCAATGAACGAGGTCACGCCAATGGCCACCACCACGGGCAATCCAATGGCCATCAGGGCCAGCAAGCCCCCTACGAATACGAGCAATTCCATCATGGCTGCGCGTGCTCCTCTTCACGGGGCGCTTCCAACCAGGCCACGGGGCCACGCAGGGTCTGCCACGCGGCGATCAGCGCCATGCCCGAGAAACTGAGCAATACGCCGTAATAGAGAAAACTGAAGCTGATACTCAGCGATACGGTCTTATTGTTGGCACTCATGTCGGACATGATCCAGGCGCCCCAGGCCGCCAGCACGAAAAATCCGCAGGAGATCATGGCCGTCAAGCGGTACTGAAGATGCCTGCCCACGTTGGAGAGCCGGTGACTGAACAGGTCCACGACCAGATGCTCACTACGCACCCACGCCGAAATGGAGCCAAAGCCAATCGCATAAATGGCCAGCAGCGACGCGACTTCTTCTGTCCAGGGCATTCCCAGCCCCAGCAGGTCACGAGCCACCACGGCGTCCACCAGCAGCAACAGAATGGCCACCATCAAGGTCACGCCCACCACATCGCACAGGCGCGTAATGACACGCAGCACACTTTGGGCAGCTCTATCCAGCCCCTGCACGGGTGCCGCTTTCTCTTCCGAGGGAGCATTCATCAATAATTTCCTGAGGTGATCTCGCAATCCACGGCCACGGTGGTGTCGGGCACCCCCGTGGCTGAACCCAACGCGTTGGCGCTAGCGCGTCATTCGCCCTGATGCCCGAGGGCGTCTTCGCTCACGCCATCGGCCATATCGGCCATGACCCGCTCAATGGCAGGCAACGCAGCGGTTCTGAACGCTTCGATATCCGGTTCGATGATGGTCATGCCCTGCTCTTCCAGCGCGCCGAGGTAGTACTCGTCCAGCTCGCGCTCACGCTCGGAGCCATGGGCTCGCGCCACGTGAATGGCCTCTTCGATCAGCGCTTGATCGTCTTCTTCCAGGCCGTTCCACCACCGCGAACTGGCCACCCAGTTCCACGGGAACTGCACGTGGCTGGTCAAAATGATGTGGTCCTGCACTTCCCATAAGCGCCGGGTATATGGCGAAGAGAGCGAGTTTTCATGGCCGTCTACCTGGCGCGTCTGCATGGCCAGATAGATCTCCGGAGCAGGCACGTTGACCACCTGAGCACCGATCTCTTCCCACACCGTTAGCCACACCGGCAACGAGGGCAGACGCATGCGGAAACCGCGCAAGTCTTCAGGGGTTTCGATGGCCTTGTTGGCGGTCATGTGGCGCGGCCCACGATGCTGGGTGCCAAAGTACTTGAGCCCGCCCTGGTTTTCGGCCTGCGCGATCAACGCCTGCCCAGAGGGGCTCTCCATGTACGCATCCACCTCTTCCCAAGTGGCAAACACGAATGGCACGGTAATGGCGTCGTACTCAGGCGCATACTGCTGGCGCCAATTCCCGCCGGTAATGGAAAGCTGGGTTTGTCCCAGGTTGAGCAATTCCAGAATGGCATCCTCGCCTCCCAGCGAGCCCGCCAGGAAAGGGCGAACGTTGAAGCGGCCCGGCGCCTGCTCTTCCAGGTACTCCGCAAAGCGCTCCACGGCGGCGCTTTCGGAACCGCCTTCGCTCATGGTGTTGTTGACTTGGATTTCGATCGGGTTAGCCAGAACGAACGGTGCTGTCGTCAGCATGCCCAGGGTCGCCAGCGTGGCAAGCAGTTGTTTCCGCATGGGAAGGCTCTCTACGGTTGTCGTTATTGGGTGTGGTACTGATTCGATCTTGAAACAAGCCGCCAAACGGCTCAAATCGGCGTTCGAGAAGGCAGGCTTCGTCAATGACGATGGCTGTAATCGCCCTGAGAATGGCACCTTTTTCAGGGATACTGCGAAAGGCTGCGACTAAAGATGGATACTCAAGGGCTCGGGTTCGTTACCCAATGGCGCTTCCCCCCGAGAGGTTCCATCACCATGCAGTATGGGAGTATTCTCCATGCACGAAACCGAGCAGGTCGTGTTCATCACCGGTGCGACGTCCGGCATCGGGCTGGCATGCGCGCATCTTTTTGCCGACGCGGGTTGGGCACTGGTATTGACCGGGCGGCGCCAGGACCGCCTGGCGCAGCTGCAGGCCACCTTCGAACAGCGCGTGCCTACCCATACGGCAGCTTTGGACGTCAGTGACGCCGAGGCGGTGGCCGAAGTCGTGGCGGCCTTGCCCGAGCGTTTTCAGCGCGTGCACACGCTGATCAACAATGCCGGGCTGGCGCTGGGCAAGGACCCGGCGCCGCAAGCATCGCTGGAAGACTGGCATCGTATGATCGACACCAATATCAAGGGGCTAGTCAACGTCACCAAGCACCTGCTGCCGCTGCTGAGCGCTTCCACCCCAGGGGCCACGATCATCAACCTGGGCTCCATTGCCGCCAATACGCCCTACCCGGGCGGCCATGTTTACGGCGCCACCAAGGCCTTCGTGGAGCAGTTCAGCTATAACCTGCGCTGTGACGTGGGCCCGCTGGGCATTCGCGTCACGGACCTGGCCCCCGGCATGACGGCCAGCGAGTTCACCCTGGTGCGCATGAAGGGCGACCAGAGCGTCGCAGACCGCTACTACGAAGGCACCCAGCCGCTCCAGCCAGAAGACGTGGCCGCGCAGGCGCTGCATGTGGCGTCCCTGCCTGCCCACGTCAACATCACCCGCCTGGAAGTCATGCCCGTGTGTCAGCAGTGGTCAGCGCCGACCATTTTGCGCCACCAGACGTAAGCGTTGGCCCGGCGACTTACGCCGGGCTCCCTTCAGGCACGGCACTCAACAGCATTTACTCGACTAAAAAGCGACGTCCATCGTTGCAATGGCGACGTCTCGCTCAAGTTTCGCAGACTCTAGCCGATGCATCGTTTATCCATGGTTTTTGTTCAGCAGCGCTTCCCTCTTCCTGATACCTATATCAACGAGGACCCCCCTGTGTCGATTACTCACAAGATGGTGCTGACGTTCGGCTTGATCCTGGCGACAGCAGTCGCGGGGATTTCGGGGTTGGCGATCCTGCAGAGTCGGCAGGCGGCGGTCGACGCCTTCGCTGAGTCCAGCGGTCAATATCTTCGCCAAGTGGACTACTCGCTTACCACTTTCCTCGATCAAGTGGCACAGGATGCGGCCTTCCTGGCCACAGAGCCGCTGGTCCGTGAGGCTCACGGTAGTCTGACCCGGTATCTCGACAACCGCGACACCCAGCCCATGACTCCCTCCCGCAATGCCGGAACGGAAGCTGAGCTCTATGCGCTCTACGCGCGTTTCGCCGAGGCCAACCCCGGCCTGGCCTACGTCTATCTGGGCAGCGCCGATGGCGGCTATGTGCAGTGGCCCGAAGGCAATATCGGTGCTGGCTACGATCCGCGAGAACGCCCCTTCTACCAAGCAGCCCTGCGCCAGCCTGGGGAGGTGGTGCGCACCGAGGCTTACTATTTCGCTTCCGACGATGCCACCATCATCAGCTCTGTACGTACCGTGGAAGACGATAGTGGCCAAGTACTCGGGGTCCAGGGCGTTGACGTCTCGCTGGCCGGTCTGATGAGCATGATCAATGAGATCGCGTTCGGTGAGCAGGGGTACTTGGTCCTGCTGGAGGAGAACGGCACGGTGCTGGCCCATCCGGGGGATCCCTCCGCCGTCTTCCAGAACGTGGAATCACTCGATGACCCTTCGCTAGCCCAGCTCCAGGCATTCGCTCATGGTGGTGAAGCGATTAGCCAGACGATCCAGCACGACGGTGACGTCTTCCAGGCCACTGTCTATCGCTCTTCGGTGCTTGGCTGGTCTCTAATTGGCTTGATACCCAGGCACGAGATGTTGGCCGGTGCCAACCGCCTATCCTGGCAGTTGGGCCTACTCGGCCTGCTGTTCCTGCTGCTGGCGATCCTTGCCGCTGGGGCAGTGGCGCGTTACCTGACAGCGCCGATACGCGCGGTGTCGCAGCAGATGCAGGAGATCGCCTCCGGCGAAGCGGACCTGACCCAGCGCCTGGAAGTGAAATCCCGCGACGAGATCGGTGAGCTGGCGATCCAGTTCAACCGCTTCACCGACAATATCCACGATGTGCTGCTCGATGTACGTCGTGTTAGTCACACCGTGCGCGAAGCGGCGGTGGCGATCAGTAGCGGCAACGAGGATCTGGCACGCCGCAGCGAGGGAGCGTCCGCCAACCTGCAAGAGACCTCCGCTTCCATGGAGCAGATCTCAAGCACGGTGCAACACACCGCCGACGCCTCGCGTAAGGCTGACGAACTGGCTCAAGGCGCCGCCACGGCGGCACGCGAGTCAGGCTCAGCGGTGGTCAGAGCGGTCGACCTCATGCAAGATATCCAGACGACGTCCGAGCAGATCGCCAACATTATCACGGTGATCGATGGCATCGCCTTCCAAACCAATCTGCTGGCGCTCAATGCTTCGGTAGAAGCGGCCAGGGCGGGCCAGCATGGTCGGGGCTTCGCGGTCGTCGCCGAAGAGGTCCGCCTGCTAGCGAAGCGCAGCAGCGAGGCTTCGCAGGGAATACGCAGCCTGATTGCCGACTCCCGCGACAAAGTCTCTCGCGGTAGCAGTGAAGTGCGCGCCGTCGGTGAAGCGGTACAAGGATTGGTCGCCAACGTCGAGCGGGTAGCTGGAATGCTGGGTGAGATCAGCCTGGCCGCTGGCGAGCAGAGCGACGGCGTGGGTCAAGTCAATCAGGCAGTCAGCGAACTGGACCGGATGACCCAGCAGAACACCCAGCTTGTCGAAGCGTCCCGCACGGCGGCCTATCGGCTGACCGAACAGGCAGAGATGCTGGCCCAGCGGGTAGGCGGCTTCGTGTTAAGGGAAACGGCAGTGACGTCAGCTCATGATGAGCGCACCGGCTCCCGGTTACCCGCCCCAGCAGATGCTCAACACCGCTCGGGTGGCGCTGCCACCGTCTAATCGAGCAGGCAGAGCGCCTCTTCATCCCACTGACACGCAAGGGGCAGCCTCACGCCCCTCACGACATCAACCTGACATCCAGGCGTCATACAAACGCAACACCTTGCTCTCACTCTAGATCGTCGCCACGCATGACGGATGAGAGCCATGAACCAATCGCGCATTCGCCTGGCAGGCGTCTCCAAGCACTGGGGCGCGACCACGGCAGTCAACGACATTTCCTTCGATATTCAGCCCGGGCAGTTCGTCATTCTGCTGGGGCCGTCAGGCTGTGGAAAATCCACCACCCTGCGCATGCTGGCAGGGCTGGACGACGCCAGCAGTGGCCGCATCCATATCGGCGAACGGGACGTGACCCACCTGCCGCCCGGCGACCGTGGGCTGAGCATGGTGTTTCAGTCCTATGCGCTATTTCCGCACTTGAGCGTGGCCGACAACATCGTGTTTGGTCTGCGCAGCCGCAAGGTAGCCAAGGCAGAACGGCAGCAGCGCCTGGCCCAGGTGGCCGAGCTGGTGGACCTGACGGATTACCTGCACCGCAAACCGGCACAGCTTTCCGGCGGCCAGCGCCAGCGGGTGGCGTTGGCGCGCGCCATCATTTCCGAACACCCCATCTGTTTGATGGACGAGCCGCTGTCCAACCTGGATGCGCGGCTGCGCAGCGATATGCGCAGGGAGATCAAAGCCCTGCAATCACGACTCGATATGACGGTGGTTTACGTCACTCACGACCAGGTAGAGGCCATGAGCATGGGAGACCGTGTGATCTTGATGCAACAAGGACATATCGTGCAGGACGGCACACCCGACGAGCTTTATAACCAGCCCGCCAGCGCCTTCGCCGCCAGCTTCATCGGCAGCCCGGCCATGAACCTGCTGCCGCTGGTGGCCGGGGCACAGGGGAGCGGTGATCGAAGGCGAACCCACCACCCCCGTTGCCCCGTTGCCCGCGGCAGGCGGCCAGTTGGGCATTCGCCCCGAGGATATCGAACTGCGCGGGGCCTCGGCGGCTGGCCTGCCCGGCCTGGTGGAAAGCGAAGAGTATCTGGGCGCCGACACCATTGCCCATGTGAGCGTCGGGCAGCACACCCTGCGTGTGCGGCTGGGCGGCAAACACAGCCTGACGGGCCAGCCCTGCCGACTGTTCTGGTCGGCAGACAAGGCCCACCTGTTCGACCCCTCCGGCACACGCCGGGACGACCTGTCGGCGCTGGAACTCACGCCGTATCGCACCATTCCGCGCCCGCCGACGGTGGGCTCTTTTCAGCACTGAGTTTGCTCACCACCCCACAACCCTTGCGACATCACCCACTCTTCGAGGAGTCAACCATGCGAGTTTCTCATCCATTGATGTCCGGCGCCCTGCTTGCCAGCGCACTGGGCGCCGCTCAGGTTCAGGCGGATACCATCGATTTGACGATGTACTACCCGGTGTCGGTGGGGGGCGCACTGACCGACGTGATCGATGGCCTGGTGGCTGAATTCGAAAGCGAATATCCGGACATCAATGTGGAAGCCATCTACGCAGGCAACTACGACGACACCCGCGTGCGCGCCATGTCCGCCATGGAAGCCGGGGATGCGCCTCAGCTCTCGGTGCTGTTCTCCATCGACCTGTACGAGCTGATCGAGCAGAACGCCATCGTGGCCTTTGATGACCTCATCGACACCGAGGAAGAGCGCGCGTGGCTGGATGGCTTCTACCCCGGCCTGATGGAGAACGGTCAGTTGGATGGCAAGACCTACGGCATTCCCTTCCAGCGCTCCACCATCGTGCTGTTCTGGAACAAGGACGCCTTTGCAGCCGCTGGCCTGGACCCGGAAACGCCGCCGGAAAACTGGGAAGAGATGGCCGAGATGGCCGCCACCGTGCGCGAAGCCTCGAATGGTGAACAGTGGGGCGTGATGGTGCCGTCCACCGGCTACCCCTACTGGATGTTCCAGGCCTTTGCCTTCCAGAACGGCCATCGCCTGATGAACGACGATGGCACCGAGGTCTATTTTGACGACCCGGCCGCCATCGAAGCCCTCGAATACTGGGTGTCGCTGGCCACCGAGCATGACGCCATGCCCAGTGGCACCATCGAGTGGGGTACCCTGCGCCAGAACTTCCTCGAGCAGTCCACCGCCATGATGTGGCACACCACGGGTAACCTGACCGCGGTACGCAACGAGGCCAATTTCGAGTTTGGCGTCGCCATGCTCCCCATGAAGACCCAGCGCGGCAGCCCCACCGGTGGCGGCAACTTCTACATCTTCGAAGATGCCAGTGAAGAGGAGCAGCGCGCAGCGATGACCTTCATCCGCTGGATGACCGCCCCCGAGCGTGCCGCCGCCTGGTCCATCGAAACCGGCTACATGGGCGTCAGCCCCGCCGCCTATGACACCGAGGCATTGCAGCATTACGTGGAAGAATTCGCCCCTGCCGCCGTGGCCCGGGACCAGCTCGAACACGGCACTGCCGAACTCTCTACCTACCAGGGTGGCCGCGTGCGCCGTGCCCTGGATAACGCCGTGCAAGCCGCACTGACAGGGCAAATGAGCCCTGCCGACGCGCTGAGCCAGGCCCAGCGTGAGGCCGATGCGGCGCTGCGCCGCTATGCCCGGTAAGCGCCGATAGGCGGACGTTTCCATGCTCGCCGGGGTTCGCCCCGGCTTTTCTCATCACGGCGGCCCCATGAACCTGAACGCCCATCGAACGATGCAGCTTTACGGCGCCCTGCTGCTTCTGCCCGCGGCGCTGCTGCTTACAGCTTTTGCCTACTTGCCCACGGTCACCACCGTGATCAACAGCCTTTTTTTGCCCGGCTTTCGCGGCGAGCCCGCCGCCTTCGTCGGGCTCGACAACTATCGCGTGCTGATGGACGACCCGACGTTCTGGAAAGTCGCCCGCAACAACCTGCTGTACGCGCTGGGCACGATTCCCACCTCCATGGCGCTGGCACTGGGCATGGCGCTGCTGGTCAATGCCCGCCTGCCCGGGCGCGGACTGGTACGCATGGCCTATTTCACACCCACCATTCTGCCCATGATCGCCGCCGCCAATATCTGGATGTTTTTCTACGCCCCGCAGATAGGGCTATTCAACAAGCTGCTCGGCGCCCTGGGGTTTGCCGGGGTGAACTGGCTGGGCGACCCCGGCGTGGCACTGGGGTCGGTCATCGTCATGTCGGTGTGGAAAGAAGCGGGCTTTTTCATGATCTTCTACCTGGCCGCGCTACAGGCCATTCCCCCGGAGCTCAAGGAAGCCGCTGACCTGGAAGGTACGAGCCGCTGGAGCTTCTTTTGGCGAGTGACGTTTCCGCTACTGATGCCCACCACGCTGTTCGTACTGATCAACGCGCTGATCAATGCAGTGCGGGTGGTCGACCACCTGTTCATTCTGACCAAGGGCGGGCCCAATAACGCCACCAACCTACTGCTGTATTACGTCTACGAGAACGCTTTCTCGTTCTTCGACCGCACCATGGCAGCCACCATCACCGTGGTCATTCTGCTGGTGTTGGCGGTGGTGGCCACGCTGAAGTTCACGATTCTGGACCGCAGGACGCACTACCAATGAGTACCTCCTCTTTTCCGGTGTCGCCACGGCGCACCCTGGCGCTGCCCCGCCTGGAAACCCTGGCGGCCTGGCTGCTGGCCGTGATCTGGATCTTTCCGCTGCTTTACGCGGTGTGGGCCGCGATTCACCCGCCCGCCTACATGGTACGTTTCGACCTGCTGGCGCCTTTGACGCTGGACAACTTCACGAACGCCTGGGCCCAGGCCCCCTTTGCGCGTTACTACCTGAACACCTTCGCGCTGGTGACCGGCGTGGTACTGGCCCAGTTCGTGGTCTGCACGCTGGCCGCCTTTGCCTTTGCCCGCTTTCCGATCCCCGGCAAGAACCTGCTGTTCATGCTGGTGCTGATTCAGCTGTTCGTGTTTCCCGAAGTGCTGATCGTCGAGAACTATCGTATCGCCAGCGAGCTGGGGCTGATCAATACCATCGCCGGCATTGGCCTGCCCTACGTGGCCAGCGCCTTCGGCATTTTCCTGCTGCGTCAGACCTTCAAGACCATCCCCCGAGAGCTGGAGGACGCCGCCCGTATCGAGGGCTGTGGCTGGCTGGAAATCCTTTGGAAGGTCTACGTGCCGCTGGCCAAGCCCACCTATCTGGCCTACGGGCTGGTGTCGATCAGCCACCACTGGAACAACTTCCTGTGGCCGCTGGTGGTGACCAACTCCGTGGAAAGCCGCCCGTTGACGGTGGGATTGGGCGTGTTCTCCGCGCCAGAAACCGGCGTCAACTGGGCCACCGTCAGCGCTGCCACGCTGCTGAGTATTGCGCCGCTGCTGGTGGCTTTTCTGCTGTTCCAGCGCCAGTTCGTGCAGTCGTTTTTACGGGCGGGGATTCGCTAACCCAACTCACTCGTGTTTTCGTGCGACAATTCTCCTTCACGCACACGACAAGGAGAGCAGCGATGCACGGCGACCCGGCAGCCCTCAAGGTACTGCAAGAAGTCTTTGGCTTTGAGCGCTTTCGTGGCCCCCAGCAGGCCATCATCGAGCACGTGACGGGCGGCGGAGACGCGCTGGTGCTGATGCCCACCGGCGGCGGCAAATCGCTGTGCTATCAGATCCCGGCGCTGCTGCGCGCCGGCACCGCCATCGTGGTCTCGCCGCTCATCGCGCTGATGCAGGACCAGGTGGCCGCGCTGATCCAGAACGGGGTGCGCGCCGCCTACCTCAACTCCAGCCTCGAGATGCATGAGGCGATGGAGGTGGAGAACCGCCTGCGCGCAGGCGAGCTGGACCTGCTTTACATCGCGCCCGAGCGGCTGGCCACGGCGCGCATGCAGATGCTGCTGGAACAGACGCGCATTGCGCTGTTCGCCATCGACGAGGCCCACTGCGTTTCCCAGTGGGGGCACGATTTCCGCCCCGAGTATCGCCAGCTCTCCCACCTGCATCAGCGCTTTCCCGACGTGCCGCGCATCGCGCTCACCGCCACCGCCGACGTGCCTACCCGGCACGACATCATGGAGCACCTGCAGCTTCAGGAAGCAGCGCTCTACAACAACGGTTTCGACCGCCCCAATATTCGCTACCACATCGCGGAAAACCAGGGCAATGCCAAAGAGCAGCTGCTGAGTTTCATCCGTGAACACCACGACGGCGAAGCGGGTATCGTCTACTGCCTCTCTCGCCGCAAGGTGGAAGAAACCGCCGCCTGGCTGGCGCGCCAGGGGCTCACCGCGCTGCCCTACCATGCCGGGCTACCCGCCGAGCAGCGCCAGCAGCATCAAACCCGTTTTCTGCGCGAAGATGGCGTGGTGATCGTCGCCACCATCGCTTTTGGCATGGGCATCGACAAACCCGACGTGCGCTTTGTGGCGCACCTCAACCTGCCCAAAAGCATCGAAGCCTACTACCAGGAAACCGGCCGCGCCGGGCGCGATGGACTGCCCGCCGATGCCTGGATGGCCTATGGCCTGCAGGACGTGATCACCCTGCGCCAGATGCAGCAGGACTCCAGTGCCGCCGACCAGCAGAAGCGCATCGAACAACAGAAGCTCGATGCCATGCTGGGGCTCTGCGAGATCATCAGCTGCCGCCGTCAGGCGCTGCTCCACTACTTTGGCGATTCGCTAGACGAACCCTGCGGCAACTGCGATAACTGCCTCACCCCACCTGACACCTGGGAGGCCACCGTGGCCGCGCAGAAGGCGCTGTCGTGTGTCTACCGCACCGAACAGCGCTTTGGCGTCACTTATCTGGTGGATGTGCTGCTCGGCAAGCGCAACGAACGCATCAGCCGCTTTGGCCACGACAGCCTGAGCACCTTCGGCATCGGCCAGGAGCTCACCGCCAGCGAGTGGAAAGCGTTGTTTCGTCAGCTGATCGCCAGCGGCTATCTGAGCGTGGACATGGAGGGCCATGGCGCGATCAAGCTCACCGCCAACGCCAGGCCCATACTGCGCGGCGAGCAACGTCTCACCCTGCGCAAACCCAGCAAGCCTGCGCGGCGCGGAGCCAAAGGGGCATCCGCCGCCAAGGGCCATGGCGTACTGTGGGAAGCGCTGCGCCAGCATCGCAAAGCGCTTGCCGATGCCCAGGGCGTACCCGCCTACGTGATCTTCAACGACGCCACCCTGGCCGAGCTGGTAGCGCAAAAACCGCAAACGCTGCAGGCGCTGGGCGCCATCTCGGGCATCGGCGCGCGCAAGCTGGCCGATTACGGCGAAGGATTTCTGGCGGTGGTACTGGCGCACCCCAATGAACCCGAAGCGCCCACCGACATCGGCAATAGCGCCATGGAATCCGCCACGCTGCTGCGCCAAGGGTTAACCCCCGAACAAGTCGCCGAGCAGCGCGGGCTGGCCGCCAACACGGTCTACCGCCATTTGAGCGATGCCATTCAAGGCGGTGAACTGGCCCTGGAAGAGGTGGTCAACCTGGACCCAGCGACCCTGGCGCAGATTCACGCCGCCTTCGAGCAGTTTCCAGGCCAGGGGCTGAAAGTCGTATTCGAGGCGCTGGAGGGGCGTATCGATTATTCGATACTGCACTGCGTGCGGGCCTCCATGGCTGCCAAGGGTTAGGCTTTTTACGAAAAGTCGGCGAGCGTAGGCAGTTTTCGTAAAAGCCTAGCGCCATCCTCGCAGATGCTCGCCCTGGGCAATGGCGGCGGCGTCGAACACGCCGGTATCCAGAATCCAGGCGGTGACCAGTGAGGCAGGGGTCACATCAAACGCCGGGTTCCACACCGGTGCATCGCTGGGCGCCCATACCACCTCGCCAAACGCGCCGGCGGCACCGCGCACCTCCGCGCCATCGCGCTGCTCGATGGGAATCGCCGCGCCGGTCGCGCAGGCGGGGTCGACCGTGGTGTAAGGGGCCACCACGTAGAACGGTACCTGATGGTAGTGTGCCGCTACCGCCAGCATGTAAGTGCCCACTTTGTTGGCAAAGTCGCCGTTGGCGCAGATGCGATCCGCCCCCACCATCACTTTATCCACCTTGCCCGCCGCCATCAGGCTGGCCGCCATGCTGTCGGTGATCAGCTGGTAGGGAATGCCTAAATCGGCCATTTCCCAGGCGGTCAAGCGGCCGCCCTGCAGCAGCGGGCGGGTCTCATCCACGTAGACATGCAGCTCCACGCCGCGCTGTTTGGCGATGGCCAGCGCGCCAATCGCGGTACCTACGCCCGCCGTGGCCAGCGCGCCGGTGTTGCAGTGGGTTAGCACGCGATCACCGGAGGCCAACAGGTCAGCGCCCCGCTCGGCCATGCGTTGGCACAGCGCGCGGTCCTCTTCGAACAGCGCTTTGGCACGCTCGGCCAGGGCGTCCGCGCCCTGGGCAAAACAGGCTTCCATGGCGTCCAGGCAGTACATCAGGTTCACCGCCGTGGGACGCGTCGCCCGTAAGCGATCACTCACCCACTGCCACTCACTTTGCGGATGGTGAGCCGCATACTGGGCCAGCACGAACGCCGCGCTCAAACCAATCAACGGCGCCCCGCGAATGGCCAGGTGCTTGACGGCGTGTTGCCACGCCTCGGGAGAGTCGCAGCGCACCCACTCTTCGGCCTGGGGGAGCCGGGTCTGGTCCAGGTATTCGAGGGCGTCGGCATGCACTCGTAAACTGCGTGACTGTAACGTAACCATGAAGGGCTCCTTGAGGTCTTGAACCGGTGAACTCGGCGCGCGGCTTATCAGGCGCGAAGCTTATCATATAGAATGATGCCCATTGGATGAGACGATGCAGGCCTTATGACTACCTTACACACCGAACTGCTGGACGCCATTGCCTGGGCAGCGCAGCAAGGCTGGACCCCCGCCACTGGGGGCAATTTTTCTGCGCGTACCGAGGGGGGGTACTGGGTCACGGCGTCCGGGCGGGATAAAACCCGTATCCAGGCCGATGACCTGTTGCTCTGCGACCTGGAAGGCCGCGTGCTGGAAGGTAGCGGCAAACCCAGCGCCGAAAGCGACCTGCACGCCGCGCTGTACCGGCTAGACCCGAACATTCACTGCGTGCTGCACACCCACACCGTGGCCAGCACCGTGCTGTCGCGACGTTTTCCCGACGGCATCGAACTGAGCGGTTTCGAGATGCAAAAGGCGTTGGCAGGTAACGTGACGCATGATGCAACGATTCGCCTGCCGGTGGTGCCCAACTCCCAGGACATGGAGGAGCTGGCCAGGCACGTTCGCCAAGGCTGGCCAATGCCCTGGGGCTTTCTGGTGGCGGGCCACGGCATTTACGCCGTGGGCGACAGCATTGCCAGCTGCCGCCGCCACTTGGAAGCCATCGAATTCTTACTTGCCTGTGTACTGGAAGAGAGCCGGTGGTCCCAATGAGTCAATCAACCGTTCGCGCTATCGTGACCGATATCGAAGGCACCACCACCGATATCAATTTCGTTCATAAAGTGCTGTTCCCTTACGCCTACGCCAAGCTGCCTGATTTTCTGCGCGAGAACGCAACCACGCCTGCCGTGGCCGAGCAAATCGACGCCGTGCGCAGCGACATGCAGGCCCCTGAGGCCACGCTGGAAGCGGTGATTGCGACGCTGCTGCACTGGATCGATACCGACCAGAAAGTGACGCCGCTGAAAGCCCTGCAGGGCATGGTATGGGCCGACGGCTACCAGCGCGGCGACTTCACCGGCCACTTATACGCCGATGTGGCTCCGGCGCTGCGCCAGTGGCAGGCAAAGGGCAAGGCGCTGTACGTGTACTCGTCAGGCTCGGTGCAGGCGCAGAAGCTGCTGTTTGGCTACAGTGACGAGGGGGATTTGACCCCGCTGTTCAGCGGCTACTTCGACACCCATGTTGGCCATAAGCGCGAGGCAACCTCGTATCAGCGTATCCTCGACACCCTTGACCTGCCGCCTGCATCGGTGCTGTTCTTGTCAGATGTCGTCGAAGAGCTGGATGCCGCTGAACAGGCGGGCATGCAAACCCGGCAGCTGGTGCGCGAAGGCACCCAGCCGGGAACACACCACACCTGCGTCGCACGCTTCGACGAGATTGCCGTCTAGCGGCAACGGTTGACCATTGCTTATTTCAGGAGTCATTGATGTCACAACTGAAAGTCTTTGCCGATCAAAACCCTAACGATGCGCTTCTGGATACCACGGACGGCGCGCAAATCGCCGCCGAACTGAACCGCGTGGGCGTTCTGTTCGAACGCTGGGCAGCGCCGGGCGAGATTGCCGACGATGCCACCCAGGAAGAGATCCTGTCGCTCTATCAGGAAGACATCGACCGGGTCAAAGCCAAGGGTGGCTACCAGACCGTCGACGTGCTGCACATGGTGCCCACCCACCCGGACAAGGAAGCGATGCGCCAGAAGTTCCTGAACGAGCACCGCCACCATGAAGATGAAGTTCGCTT
>NZ_LFGT01000023.1:29562-42309 GCF_002078115.1 Halomonas sp. BC2
ATTACACCGCGCTACGGGACTCAAAATGGGCACCCGTAGCGCGGCGTAAGCGGAGCGCACCCGCGAAGCACCGCACAGCGGTGCCGAAGGTGCCACCGGGAGTTGATCCTCCACAGCGGCCCCACCCAAGCGGCGGCTGCCGCCCCCGCGGGTGCCTCATTTGCTCGTGCCGAGCAAGATTCGTTACGCCGCGCTACGGGGCTTCGCCAAACTCAAGAGGGGCACCCGTAGCGCGGCGTAAGCGGAGCGCACCCGCGAAGCACCGCACAGCGGTGCCGAAGATGCCACTGAATCAATGGAAAGACGCTTACAACACCGTTTTCTGATTGAACGTTTTGGCGAGATCCGTCAGCGCGTCGAGGTCTCGGTAGGCTTGCGGTTCCATGATCAGCGTTTGGCCCATCAGCACGTTGCGTGCTTCCAACTCGGCGCGCAGGGCAGTGTCTTCGATCTCTTCGAAATCGGCATTGTGGGCCAGCGACAGTACGCGGCGATGCATTTCGATGCCGCAGTAGGCCAGCGCATCTTCACGAATCTCATCCAGCAGGGCATCGCAGGCGTCGTCGGCGCTGTTGCCCTGCTCTTCGAATAGCGACCTGGGGAACAGAATACCGGTCCGCTCGGTTTGCCAGAGGTGACGAAACTCCTCATCGAAGCGGGTAAAACAGTCGCTGATCACCGAGAGAATCCAGGCTTGATACGCTTCCAGCTCGTCTGCCTGGCGGTGGGCTGGCTGGCTGAAGTAGGCCATGAAGAAATTGGCCACGGCCATGCCCAGGTCGAACGCCAAGGGGCCATACTGGGAAAACTCGGGGTCGATGACCCGCACGCTGGTGTCGGTGGCCATGATGGAGCCGGAGTGCAAATCACCGTGCAGCATGGTTTCGGTGTTGGCAGTGAACTTCATCAACAGCCGCTGCACTTTGGCTTTCAAAGGCGCATTGCGGCGCAGTGCGTCCACCACGGGCGAGAGCTCGGGCGTATGGCGGTTCATCTCGGCGCCGTAGTAGGGGTCGGTGAACACCAGTGATTCGGTAATCGCGGGGATCGCGACGTTGCCCGAGAACAGGCCCACATCGGCTTTTTTCTCTGGGCTGGCCATGGAAAGCTCCGAACCGCGAAACGCCGTGCGGGCGCAGAATTCACCGATGGCCTCCCCTAGCTGGGCCACCCGCTCGCCGCTGATCAGCTTGCGCCGCAAAATCACGTGCGGGTGAAGGTACTCCATCACGATCAGCGCCTGGGGCTTGTCGAAATGGTACACCTCTGGGGCCACGCCAGGCGCACGCTTGGCCTGGCGCACCAAGGCGTAGTATTCGAAATGGGCGCGATAGAGCGGCAGCGGCCAGCTCTCGCCGACCATGCGCACGTAGGGCAGCGCCTGCTTGACCACCACGCTACCGGTGCTGCCGGTGACGATGAATACCAGATTGAGGTTGCCATCGCCCACTTCACGGATCTGCCACTGTGTCGGGTCGCCACCCACGCGGCGGGCGACCGCTTCCACTCCCCCCAGCCGCTGGCCAAGGGTGTCCACTGCCAACGCCTGATAGCTTTGCTCGTCTGCCACGTTCAATCCCCCACCTGAAATGGTTGTGTGTTTGTCATACCGCGCGGTGGTTGTCAAATTCATGGCGGCTTCTTGGCATGACCGACTGTCCGGCCAGGAAAATGTTAAACAATGCAACACCTCTGGATAACTCTTGTAGCAGATTTATAGTAATACCTGACCAACCCAATCAGGTATTCCTCCCACAGGTACTCCATCATGAAAAACAACGGCCCTGTTACCCAAGTGGAACACCCTCTACGCGATGATGATGTGCTGATCTCCAAAACCGACCGAAGCAGCCACATCGCCTATGCCAACCATCGCTTCGTCGAGATTAGTGGCTTCGACTATGAGGAGCTGGTGGGTTCACCACACAACATGGTGCGCCACCCTGACATGCCTGCCCCGGTGTTTGCCGATATGTGGAGTGACCTCAAGGCGGGCCAGTACTGGACCGGGCTGGTCAAGAACCGGCGCAAGAACGGAGACCACTACTGGGTGCGTGCCAACGTGGTGCCCATCCGTGAAAACAATCAAATCACCGGGTTCGTGTCCATTCGGGTAAAACCGGAAAAAGCGGAAGTGGCCGAGGCGGAGCGTATTTATCAAGACATTCGTGAGCAGCAGGGTCGCTACACGGTCAAGCACGGTGAGATCATGGCGCGTAACCCGCTGAAGCGCTTGGCAAGTGCCGCCTGGTGGGCGCCGCGACTGGCCAGCATTTCCGGCGTTCTGATGACGCTGTTCACCACTGGGCTACTGATGGCGGGATGCGCCTGGTGGCTAAAGGGCCACGTGGCCACCTCGGTGACCCTGCCACTGGTGATGATGGTGCTGGCCAGCGGGCTGCTGCTGAGCGCGCTACAGTGGCGCCAGGCGCGTCGGTTGCGTCGCTTCCTGCACAAAGCCAACGACTTTGCACTGCAAATCGCGGCAGGCGACCTGAACGCTCAGGTCCCTACCGTGGGCAACAAAGCCATGGACAACACCCTGGCCACCATGAACTTCATGCGCCGTTCGCTGGATGCACTGATTGGCGACCTGGACCAGCGGATTGCCCGGGTCATGCCCTCGGTGGAGGAGCTGTCGCGGCATAACCAGGCCATGGGCCATCGAGTGGATCAGCAGGCCTCTGCGGTGCAGCAAACCGCTGCCAGCGCCGAGCAGATCGCGTCTACCGTTCGGCAAAGTTCGGAGAATGCCCAACTGGCCAGCCAGGCGTCGGTGGGTAACGTGGGCGAAGTGGACAAGGCCGTGGCCATCATGCAGGAACTGGATGATGCCATGGAGGGCATTACCAGCACGTCCCAGGACATGGCAGGCATCGTCAAGACCATCGACCATATTGCCTTCCAGACCAATATTCTGGCCCTGAACGCCTCCGTCGAAGCTGCCCGGGCCGGTGAACATGGCCGAGGCTTTGCGGTGGTGGCCGAAGAAGTACGCCGCCTGGCCCGTCAGTCAGCCGAGGCAGCCCATCAGGTGCAGACACTGATCGAAACGGCCCGCCAGCGCATCGAGGCAGGCCAGCACAAGGCAGGCTCTGCCGGGGATGCCATGGGCCGAATCCGTCAGGCGAGCCACAACGTCAACGACTTGATGGAAGAGATTCGCGCCGCCGCCCGCGAACAGAGCGAGGGCATCGCTCAGATCAGCCAGGCCATCGCTCAGATCGACCAGGGCACCCAGGAGAGCGCGACCAGCATGGATGCCTACATCAATGCCGTCGACCTCCTCTCCAGAGAAGTGTCTCACCTGGCCCACAGCGCCCACGCGTTCATGCCTATCGGCGAACGCCAACCCCCACTAACGACCCTTCAGGGCACGCAGCCACGCCAAAATAACGTGCTGGCTCTGCCGCCGCGCAAGCCTGCACCCAGCCCACTCGCCAGCGCGGCGTCGTTCTAGACGGTCAGCTTTCTGCCAGGGGAGTCATGCAGACGCGGTTACGCCCCTGGCGCTTGGCATCGTAAAGCGCCTGATCGGCTGCCATGAAAAGTACCGTTTCCTCTTGCCCTACGGTGGGCTGCATGGCGGCCACCCCGATGCTCACCGTCACGTTGGCATCAGGGCCACACCCAGCATGCGCAATGGCCAGCGCTTCGATACTCTCACGGATACGCTCTGCGGCCTGACGTGCCGTATGCGGCTCGGTGCGAGGCATCAGAATCACGAACTCCTCACCGCCATAGCGCACCACCAGATCGTCGGAGCGGCTGTTGGATTGTAACGCGGCGGCCACCTGGCGAAGGCATAGGTCTCCTTGCAGGTGGCCGTAATAGTCGTTGTAGGCTTTGAAGTGGTCGATATCGATCACCATGATGGCCAAATAACGCTGTTCCAATTGGGCCACCTGCCAGTGCGCGGGAAAAATGGCATCGAACTGGCGGCGGTTGGCGATGTCCGTCAGTGGGTCGGTCACCGAGAGTCGCGTCAACTGATGATTGGCACTCTGCATATTGCCGGCCTTGATTTTTTCACGCATCAGCAGCAGAAAAGAGATCCGCATGCTGTACTCCAGGCGGTAGTTGGCCATCAACGTAAACACCGCCTTGACCACGATGGCAAACATGGCCAAACGCTTGGCCTCGACCGGCATCAACTCATAGTGAAATACAAAGGCGCCCATGACGGCGATACTGATCACCGAGGAGACCAGGGCGTAAGGAAAGCGCAATGAAAAGACGATGTTTCCAGCCAACAGGATCAGACCAAACGAGAAGACGTCCAGGTAGGAGTACGGCGAGCTGGAAATGTAGAAAATGGTGCTGGAGCCGATCATGGCGATCACGACCAGCCCTGCCATCAGCGTTTCACGCAGCCACGGCGGCACCCCACGGTAGACCCACCAGAAAATCGCCAGTGCCATGGGCAGTAAAATGACACCGCGAATCACCACGGAGGCCAGAAACGCTTCGGGTCGCAAGCTGTAGTCGTTAATCAGAAACAGGGTATAGATCAGTGCAGAAACCAGCCCCATGATCACCAGGTGCCGTTGGCGTGCCTGGTGTGTTTCCTGTTCGAAGAGTGCCTCCACCTCCTGCCCGAATCGTAAGCGGCAGCGTGGTCTAAGTTCATGCTCGATGGCGTCCAGCAACCTGTCGCTATTCATTATCATTGCTCCCGCGCTGCCCAAGGGTAATCGCTACCATTTTGGTGAGGCGTTCGTTTCATACGCTTGCTTGGCATTCGATCGAGTTTGCCACCTCTCTGTGGCTGCGTCGCCTGCAGGGCACGTTGGTGAATCCAACGCGTAGAGGTTTCCAGCACTGGTCAAGGGCGCTAAAATGCCGCCCTTTCTTTACTCGCCATGTTCTTTTCTGGGGCCTCTGCTCAAGGTGATCGCCCCTCAGTTCTCTTCCTCGAGGCCCATTATGTCCACACCCAAGGTCGGTTTTGTGTCGCTAGGCTGCCCTAAGGCACTGGTCGATTCCGAACGCATCCTGACGCAGCTTCGTACCGATGGTTACGAGATCGTACCCACCTACGACGACGCCGATGTGGTGGTCGTCAATACCTGCGGTTTCATCGACAGCGCCAAGGCCGAGTCCCTGGACGCCATTGGCGAAGCCATCGCCGAAAACGGCAAGGTGATCGTGACTGGCTGCATGGGGGTGGATGAGTCCGTGATTCGCGACGTGCATCCCAACGTTCTGGCGGTGACGGGCCCACAGCAGTACGAGCAGGTGGTGAACGCCGTGCATAGCGCGGTGCCCTTCGTCAGCGAGTACGACCACCGCATCGACCTGGTGCCCGCCCAGGGCATCAAGCTGACGCCGCGCCACTATGCCTACCTGAAGATTTCCGAAGGCTGCAACCATACCTGCAGCTTCTGCATCATTCCCTCCATGCGGGGCAAGCTGGTCAGCCGCCCCGTGGGTGAGGTACTGCGCGAAGCCGAAGCCCTGGCGCGGGCCGGAGTGAAAGAGCTGCTGGTAATTTCCCAGGACACCAGCGCCTATGGCGTCGATGTGCGCTACGTGGAGAACGAGTGGCACGGGCGCCAGGTCAAAACGCGCCTGACCGAACTGTGCGATGCGCTGTCCGAGCTGGGCATTCGCGTGCGCCTGCATTACGTCTACCCTTACCCTCACGTGGATGAGCTGATTCCGCTGATGGCCGAGGGCAAGATCCTGCCGTACCTGGATATTCCTTTCCAGCACGCCAGCCCCAGGGTGCTCAAGGCGATGAAACGCCCCGCCTTCGAAGACCGTACCCTGGAGCGCATCAAACGCTGGCGCGAGCAGTGCCCCGAACTGACCATCCGCTCGACCTTCATCGTCGGCTTCCCCGGTGAAACCGAAGATGATTTCCAGTACCTGCTAGACTGGCTGAGCGAAGCGCAGCTGGATCGGGTGGGCTGCTTCCAGTACTCCCCGGTGGAGGGCGCCCCCGCCAATGAGCTGGGCCTGGCGCAGGTGCCCGATGACGTGAAGCAGGACCGTTGGGAGCGCTTCATGGCCCACCAGCAGGAGATCTCGGCAGCCCGCCTGCAGGCCAAGATCGATCGTGAGATCGAGGTATTGGTTGACGAAGTGGACGACGAAGGCGCCATTGGCCGCAGCGAAGCCGACGCCCCGGAAATCGATGGCATGGTCTATCTGGAAAGCCGCCATGCGCTGCACGCCGGCGACCTGGTCAGAGCACGCGTCACCCATGCCGACGAGTACGACCTGTGGGCCGAGGTGATCGATACCCCCCAGCCGCTGAACTTTGTCAATAACATCGTCAACGCGGGCTGATGCTATCCCAGTAGGGCGGGCTCCCAATGACCTGCTCCAGATGGGTCATGAACACCGAGACCTTTGACGAGCGAAGACGGTTGTCTGGATAAATCGCATAGATATTGTCCAGATGACCGTCGTCGGAGGCTTCCCACTGCGTCAGCAAAGGCACCAGCGTTTGCTGACGCAGTGGCTCAAACAGCAGCCACGAGGGAAACATCACCACGCCCTGCCCGGCGATGGCCGCTTCCACCAGGCTTTCGGCATTGTTGGCCACCAGATTTCCCGCCAAAACATGGCGCACCGCACGCGCCTCTTCAAACGCCCGAAAATGCCATGACTGCGTCCCTTTGCTGCCTTTGAAAAGCAGGCAGTTATGCTGCCCGAGCGCATGGGGTGTCGCTGGCACGCCCTTCTCCGCCAGATAGCTCGGCGCAGCACACACGATGAAACGCTGGCGAGCAATGCCACGAGCCACCAGGCTGGAGTCAGCCAAGGCTCCTACGCGAATGACCACATCGGCCCCCTCCTACACGGGATCGATGAAGCGATCTTCCAGCGTCAAATCGACTTCGATTTCAGGGTAGCGCTGCTGAAACCGGGCCAAATGGGGGGCGATATGGCGCCGACCGAACGCCACGGGCGCATTGATTCGAAGCACCCCGCGAGGGTGCCGAGCCCCTCCCATGACTTCCTCGGTGGCAAGCTCCAGTCGCGCCAGCGCCTCGTGCACTTCATGGAAGTAACGTTCCCCTGCCTCCGTCAGCTTGACGGCTCGCGTATGGCGATAAAGCAAACGCTGGCCCAGCGCTTGCTCCAGACTGGCGATGTGCCGCGACGCCGAGGACGTCGGCAACCCATAGTAGCGTGCGGCCTCTGAAAAACTGCCGCTGCTAGCCACGCGAACAAACAGCCGCAGTGCCAGCAGGCGAATCGAGTTGTCCAAAATGCAATAGTCCTTTGCCCGTTTAACGCATTGTAGCAACAAGCGTGTCTCTTTAGAGTGCGGCCTCTTTCTGAATCGGGGAACGACACATGCAACACGCGTTGATACTGCTCGGCGTATTGATCGCCGGGATGGGGTTATCGGTGGAGGCAGGGCTGCTAGGGCCTCTGGGGGAGCAGGTGGGATACTTTTCTGCCACGCTCTCCATCTTCCTGGTAGGTGCCCTGTTACTGTCGCTTGCGCTGCTATTCGCGCCCAAACGCCAGCTGGGTGCGCTGTTTCAGCAGCCTCGCTGGCTATTGACGGGCGGCTTGCTGGGGCCGATCTACGTCATTGTGTTGACCCTCGCTACGCCGCTGGTGGGTGTCGGCATGACCATGGTGGGTATCTTGTGCGGCCAGGTCGCGGCCAGCCTGGCCATTGACCACTTTGGCTGGCTCGGTAGCGAACGGCGGCGCGTCGATGGCTATCGCCTGGCGGCACTGGCCATGATTCTTGCTGCCCTTTGGTTGATGTAACAGGAGACCCACCATGCTATTACCCATTGTCTTTGCCCTGCTTCTGGCGGGCGGTGCAGTCCTGGCCGCCCAATCCTCCATCAATGGCCGTCTGGGCGCTCATACTGGCGTCATGGAGAGCGCTTGGCTGACGTTCGCCGTGGGTGCCGTGCTGACCTTTTTGCTGGTGCTCTTTTTCGAGCCCCCTCAGGAAGCAACGCTCATGAGCGTGCCCAAGTGGCAACTGACCGGGGCACTCTTCGGGGTGGTCTACATGCTGGCCATCGTCTTTGCGGTACCGCGTGTCGGGACGGCTGCTGCCACGGTCTCGGTGATTTCGGGCCAGCTGCTGATGAGCCTGCTGATTGACCACTTTGGCTGGCTCGATAACGCTCAGCGTGAACTGGATGGCTCACGCTACCTGGCCATGGCACTGTTGCTCGTGGCGATCGTACTGATCTACCTGAGCCATCGGCAGCAGCAACGCGACTGACGCTCAACATAGAAATCTCACCCCCTGGGCCGCCAGGGGGCTTCTGAGCCGGTCGGGCAAGGGGCTGTCAGTGATCACCGCATGATAGTCGGCCAGCGATCCTGCGGCGCAGCGCAGCGGCAGGTCGAACTTGGTCTTGTCCAGTACCAGAATACGGTACGCCGCGTGGGCCAGCAGCGCCTCTCGGGCCATGACTTCGTCATCGTTGTAGTCGTACAGCAGGCCCTGGCTATCCATCCCGCCCACCGAGACGATGCCCACATCGACCCGATAACGCTGAAAGAAGCGCCAGGCATCACCGCCTATCACGTCCTGGTCGCGGCGGCGCACGCGACCACCCGCCACGACCAGCTCGCACTCCAGGGCACACAGTTTGATCAGCGCGTGCAGGTTGTTGGTCATGATCTGCAGGCCCTGCTTGCCGTGCAGCGCATCGGCCAGCTGCTCCACCGTAGTGCCGGTGCCTAAAAACAGCGACTGGTGATCGGTAATCAGCGAGGCTGCCTGACGGGCAATGTGTCGTTTGCCGGCCTGATTGACGATCTGGCGCTGGTCATAGCCGACATTCTCCTGGTCAGGAAACGCCATCACCTCACCGTGTCGGCGTAGCAGCAGCCCTTGCTCGGCCAACGAGCGTATGTCGCTGCGCACGGTTTGCACCGAGACGCCAAACCGTCGCGCCAATGCCTCCAGGGTCTGCCGCCCCTCGTCCCGCACGCAGGCCAGTACCGCCCGCCGACGTTGATTGACGTCCATGCTTCCTCCCTGGTTTTCCCTTCAAGGTTGCCGCCAGCAAAACGAAAACCGTTTTCTGCTCGACGAAAGCCATTCACTTTCAAACGAAAGCTTAGTGTCACGATGTTGTAAGGCGATGACAGTAGTGTGATCACTGTTCACCTACTGGAGGTTTCCCCGATGTTGAAGCGTTCGTTGTGTCATGCCGTGACCCTTGCAAGCCTTGCCCTGTCCACGCCTCTGTTGGCCAACCAAACGCTGGTGCTCTATACCAGCCAGCCCAACAGCGACGCCCAGCAAACCGTGGATGCCTTCCAGGCGGCCTATCCGGAGATCGAGGTGGAGTGGGTGCGCGACGGCACGACGCGCCTGATGACTCGCCTGCGTTCGGAGCTGGCCGCAGGAGTGAGCAACCCCGACGTGCTGCTGATCGCAGACAGCATGACCATGGAGTCGCTGAAGCAGGAGGGCCATCTGCAACCCTATCTGAGCCCCGAGCGCGACGCCTACGATGAGGCGCTCTACGACGCCGACGGCTACTTCTACGGCACCAAGCTCATTACCACCGGGATCGTTTACAACACGGGTGCCGAGCACCAGCCGCAACGCTGGGCCGACCTGATTGGCCCGGAATACGAAGGCCTGGTCACCATGCCCAGCCCCCTCTACTCCGGCGCAGCGCTGATCCACATGGCCGCCATCGGTGAAACGTCGCTGGGCCTGGAATACTACGACGCCCTGCACGCCAACCGTACGGAAGCCCAAAGCGGTAACGGTGGCGTCTTCAACGCCGTGGCAGCAGGCACCAAGCCGTACGGCATCGTGGTGGATTTCCTGCCTATCCGTGAAGCGGCCAAGGGTTCCCCCGTGGCGTTCGTCTTCCCCGAGGAAGGCGTCAGCGCCGTGACCGAACCCGTCGCCATCATGGCGGAAGCCCAACACCCGGACGCTGCCCAGAAGTTCGTCGATTTCGTGCTCTCCCAAGCCGGGCAGGAATTGGTGAGCCAGCAGGGCTACCTGCCCGCGCACCCGGACGTTGCTCCGCCGGAAGGCTTTCCCGAACGCGACTCGATTCAGCTGATGCCGGTCGATATCGAGCAAGCGCTGTCCGAGGAAGAGGCGCTCAAGCAGCGCTTCAATGAGCTGTTTGGCGGTTGATGATGAGCCCTTCGCTGAACGTTGGCAGCCAGCATCGCTGGCTGCTTACCCTGCTCACGCTGTTGGTGGTGTTGCTCAGCCTGGCGCCCAGCCTGCGGCTTTTGATGGAAGCCCTCAGCGACCTGGGCCAGGGCAGCAGTGCCCCGCTGTGGAAAGTGCTCAACGCGGCCAGCACCTGGCGCGCTTTGTGGCACAGCCTGTACACCTCGGGCCTGGGCATGCTGATTGCCCTGGTGCTGGGCAGCCTGTTCGCCTTCGTGATCACTCTGACGGACATTCGCGGCAAGGCCTGGCTGGTGTTCTGCTTCATGCTGCCCATGATGATCCCGCCCCAGGTCACCGCGCTGAGCTGGCTACAGCTGTTCGGCCCGGCCAGCCCTTTACTGAAAAGCATCGGCATGGCACCGCCGCTGGGCAGCCCCCAGCCGCTCTATTCCGCCGAAGGCATTGCGCTGCTGCTCGGCATTCAAAGTGCACCGCTGGTATTTCTGGCGCTGCGTACCTCGCTCATGTCGCTCCCCCGTGAGCTGGTCGAAGCCGCCCGCATCAGCGGCGCCCGCCAGGGTCAGGTCTGGGGGCATATCATTCTGCCCGTGACCCGACACGGCCTGATCGCCGGTGCGGCCATGGCCTTCATCTCCAGCCTGGGCAATTTTGGCATTCCCGCCATGCTGGGCATTCCCGCAGGCTATTACGTGCTGCCTACCTTGATCTACCAGCGCATGGCCAATTTTGGCACCGGCGTGCTGGCAGAAATGGCGGCGCTTTCTCTGTTGATCGGTCTGCTGGCCCTGGCCGGGGTGGCCCTGCAGCAGTACTGGATGAATCGCAGCCGCTTTGGCCTGGGAGGGCACGGCGGCCGCGCCCACGACTTTTCACTGGGGCGCTGGCGTACCGGCGTGACGACCCTGCTGATCATGGTGCTGCTCTTGATCCTGGTGGCGCCGCTGCTCGCGCTGGTGGTGAGCTCGCTGGTCCCGGCCATGGGCGTTCCCCTGAGCCTGGATACCATCACCCTCAACGCCTACCACGAGGTCATCGGCCGACAGGGCGCCACCTGGCGGGCCGTGCGCAACAGTTTCTGGCTGGCAGGCGGCGCCGCGCTGGTGCTGATGCTGTGCAGCCTGCCCCTAGCGTACCGTCTTCAGCGCCTGCCGCCTCGTCTACAGCAGCTCACTCTCAGCATCATCGAGCTGCCCTATGCCCTGCCTGGCGTGGTGCTGGCGATTGCCTGCATTCTGCTGTTCGTGCGCCCGCTGCCACTGATCAATCTGGCGCTGTACGGCACCCTTGGGCTGATTTTCGTGGCCTACCTGGCGCGCTTTCTGGTGGTCTGCTTGAAGCCGGTCAGCGCCAGCCTTGCGCAGCTCGACCCCTCGCTGGAAGAAGCCGCCCAGCTGGCCGGTGCTGGCCCCTGGCGGCGGCTGGCCACCATCGTGATGCCGCTGATCGCGCCCTCCCTGTTTGCCGGTGGGCTGCTGGTATTCCTGCTGGCCGTCAACGAGCTCACCGTGTCGGCGCTGCTCTGGAGCGCCGGCAACGAAACCCTGGGCGTATTGATCTTCAACCTGGACGAAGGGGGCGAAAGCGTGCTGGCGTCGGCGGTGGCCGTGCTGGTCGTGGCCATGGTGGCCACCTTGATGCTGCTGCTGAGCCTGATGGCCCCTCGCTTACCCAAAGGAGTCGTGCCATGGCAAGGCTAATGCTCGACCGCGTTACCAAACAGTTTGGCCAACACACCGCGGTCAATGGCGTCACCCTCGATATCTCTCCCGGCGAATTCGTGGCGCTGCTGGGCCCCAGCGGCTGCGGCAAAACCACCATGCTACGCATGCTGGCAGGGTTCGAGCAGGTGAGTAGCGGCACCATGACGCTCGGTGAGACGCTGCTGGCCAGCGCCCACCACCATGTGCCCCCCGAGCAGCGCAACATGGCCATGGTGTTCCAGTCCTACGCGCTATGGCCCCATATGAGCGTGGCCGACAACGTGGGCTACCCGCTGAAGCTGCGCCGCATTCAAGGCAGCGACTACCAGCGCCGAGTCGCCCAGGCGCTGGAGCAGGTGGCGTTGACCCCCTATGCCCAGCGCTCGCCCCAGGCCCTCAGCGGCGGCCAGCGCCAGCGGGTAGCACTGGCCCGCTGCCTGGTCACCGACCCCGACGTGGTGCTGCTGGACGAACCGCTCGCCAACCTGGACCGCAACCTGCGGGCCGCCATGGAGCACAGCTTCGTGGATTTCCACCGGCGGACCCAGGCCACCATGGTCTACGTCACCCACGACCAAAGCGAAGCCATGGCCATGGCAGACCGCATTGCCGTCATGCGGGAGGGCGAGCTGGTACAGTGGGCCACGCCCGAAACGCTCTACCGAGCGCCGCGCAGCGAATGGGTCGCGCGGTTTATCGGCCAGGGTAGCCTGCTTCACATTGCCAGCGGCGCGCCTGGCCAGCGTCTCACCGAAAGCGCTTTGATGAGCGGGCTGGCCGCGCCGCTCTCCGCGCGTTCGCAGCCCGTGCTGGTGCGCCCGGAGCACGTGCATCTGGATGCCGCGGCCCCCAACCCCCACGACCTGACCGCCCGCGTTGAACGGCTGACGTTCCGCGGTGAGCGCTACGAGCTACACCTGCGCCTGAGCACCGGCG
>NZ_LFGT01000023.1:42543-63293 GCF_002078115.1 Halomonas sp. BC2
GGTCGAGGCCCAGGGCAAACGCCTGCTGCTGGATGTGGGCGGCGCACTGCATCCCGGTGAGGCGATCACCTGGGCGGCGGGGCTCGCGGTAGACGCCGTGCTGATCAGCCACGATCATATCGATCATATTGGCGGGGTGGCCGAGCTGCCCGAGCAGCTGCCGCTCTACTGCACGCCGCTGGTCGCCAAGGCGCTGCCGCCCCACAGAGCGTGGCAGCCACTGCCCTATCGCGGCCGTCTCGAAGTGGAGGGCATTACCGTCACCACCGGCCAGGCGGGCCACTCGCTGGGGGGAGTCTGGCTGCATCTCGACGTGGCGGGCGGGCTTTTCTACAGCGGCGATGCCTGTTTCGAGTCGCGGCTGTTTCCCTTCGATACGCCGCCACCTGCCCGTACTGCGCTGCTGGACGCCTCCTATGGCAGCTACGACCAGCCCCAAGCACACTGCATCAATACCCTGGGCAGCGCCCTGGACACGCCACTGGTGCTGCCGGTACCGGAAACGGGGCGGGCGCTGGAAATGGCGCTATGGTTGGCAGAGGAAGCCGATCGCCGACAGCTCCCCTTGGCCATCGACCCCGTCATTCGCGACAATCTCGCCGCCCTGCTGGGGCTGCCACGCAGTTTGCGGCGTGACGGGCTGGACGACGCCATCGGCACCCTGCTCAAGCGGCCCAACGCCAGCCATCCGACACTCTGGCTGGTCAGCGACCGTGATGACCAGCCCACCGACTGGCCCGACCACCGCCTGCTGCACACCGGCTACCTGACGCCACAGCGCTGTGCGCAGCTGGCCGCCAACGAGGTGCTTTGGCAACGCTGGAACGTGCATCTGCGCGCCTCGCATCTGGTGGCACTGGCCCATCAGCTCCAGGCTGCTCAGGTCGTGCCTCTGTTTACGCGACTGGACGATGAAGCCATTGACCACTGGCGCGAACGTCTAGGCACGCGGCTGACGACCCAGGCACGGCTTGCCCTCAGCAGCCGTTCTCAAGGTTCGGCCGTTTCACTCTTTTCATCTCAGGAATCCATGTCATGACCGCAGTCATCGTTGACGTCGACGGCACGCTTGCCGAATTTCACCCCCAGCAAGTCCATGAGTGGGTGCTGGGCCCCGCCAAACAGTGGGACCCCTTCTTCGCCCATATGGCCCAAGCGCCGGTCATCGAACCCGTGGCCAAACTGGTCAAGCTGCTGAAGGCACAGGGCCAGCAAATCGTCATTTGCAGCGGCCGCCCGGACAGCCACCGCGAGCATACCCAGGCCTGGCTCGACCGCCATGCCATTCCCTTCGATGCCATGTACCTGCGCCCCGAGGGCGATGATCATGTGGACGATGAAGAGGTAAAAGCCGCGCTACTCGATCAAATGCGCAGCGACGGCTTTGCGCCCTGGCTGGTACTGGACGACCGCGACGCCGTGGTCGCTCAGTGGCGCGCCCTGGGGCTTACCTGCCTGCAGTGCGCACCGGGGGATTTTTAAGCACTGGCGGGGGGCACATGCCGCTGCCAAAGCAGCAGTGCTACAGGCACCAGCGCCACAGGCACCAACACCAGGTTGAGGGTTGCCCAACCCAGGCCATTGACCAGGGGACCTGCCAGCAGCGCGGTCAGGGCGGCGGTGCCAAATACCATGAACTCGTTGGTGGCCTGGGTGCGGGCCTTGTCCTCTGGTCGGTAGCTCTGGGTCAGCAGGCCGGTGGCGGGCAAGAACGTAAAATTCCACCCAAGCCCCAGCAGAATGAGGGCCACATTGAACCCCAGCAGGCCGCCCTCCCACTGAGCCACCAGCGCACTCATCACCAGCAGCAGGCATCCGGCCACGATCATTTGCCTGGCGCCAAAACGCGTGACCAGATGCCCCGTCAAGAAAGAGGGTAGAAACATCGCCACCACGTGCCACTGAATGGTCATCGACACGTGATCGAAATGATGCCCCGCCCCCGCCATGGCAAGCGGTGTGGCGGTCATGGCCAGGTTCATGACCCCGTACCCCACCATCGCCGCACTCACCGCCACGATGAACCCGGGCTGGCGGAGTATGTGGCGCAACGGCATGGCATTGGCGGCACCGTGCGTCTGGGAGACAGGCGGTAGCCGCGTCGCCATCAGCACCACCAGTGCGAGCAGGTAGAGCAAGGCCAGTCCTATGAAACTCCCCAGAAACGGCACCATGCTCAGCTCACGGCTCACCCTTGCCAACCAGGGCCCAGCAAACGCTGCCAGAACCCCGCCCCCCATGACCAGGCCAATCGCCCGGTCACGCAACGGTGCGGGAGTTGCTTCCACCGCAGCAAAGCGGTACAGCTGCCCAAAACCAATGCCAATGCCGATCAGCCAGGTCGCCACCAGGAAGAGCCCGAAGTGGGCGCTCACCAAGGCCTGCGCCGCGACGAGCGCGCCCAGCAGACCCACCCCATTGCCCAGCATGAAGCCTCGCTTACGGCCCACTTTGGCCATGATCAACGATGCAGGGATAGTGGCACACATCAGCCCCAACCACTGGGTAGCCACCGGGGCCGTTGACCAGCTCGCACTCGGGGCGAGCGCCGCGCCAATCAAGGGCGAGACGGCGATCAACAGGACGTTGCCCGTGACCAGCAGCGCTTGGCAAAGCGATAACAGCGTCACCGTGAATGGCATCAGAACTCCTCCTGAACAGGGACGGCATGGGATGAGGCAAAACGCTGGCGATACACCGAGGGGGATACCCCGTAGTAGCGCTGAAACTGGCGGCGCAGTTGTTCGGCACCGCCCAGCCGCCAGCGCTGCGCCAGACGCTCTAGAGAGAGCTGTTCGCATTCGCTGATCAGTGCCAGGCGTGCCTGTTCAAGGCGCAGTTGGGTCAGGTACGCGCAAGGCGTGGTGTTCAAATGCTGCTTGAACAGTCTCGTCAGATGGCGCGGGGAGACGGCCATCTGCTCGGCCATGCTCGCAAGCCCGAGCTCTTCACTGGGGTCGGCATGGAGCCGATCCAGCAACCGACGCAGCGGCCCCGCCGATTGCTGGCGGCGCAGCACTTCGCTGAATTGGGACTGCCCCCCTGGACGCTGTAAAAACACCACCAGCTCACGGGCCACACGACCGGCCAGTTCAGACCCGTGATCGTCCTCCAGCAGCGACAGCGCCAAATCGATCCCCGCCGTTACGCCCGCGCTGGTGTAGCGGCCATGGCTTTCGATATAGAGTGCATCGGGCTCGACGCTCAGGGCAGGGTACTCCGCCGCCAGCTGTGCGGCATGGCGCCAATGCGTGGTCACACGGCAGCCATCCAGCAAGCCCGCTGCGGCCAGCAAAAAGGCACCGGAACAAATCGAACCCAGCCGTCTCACGGAAGGCGCTACCTCCCGCAACCACTGTTTGACCTCGTGGATATCGCGCTGCTGCATCACGCCACTGCCGCCCGCCACCAACAGCGTATCCAAGGGAAATCGGGGAAGAGGCCGTTGGTAGGAGTGGGTCGCCTGCAGCGCCAACCCTCCGTTCGTCATGAGTGGGCCAACGCTGTCGGCCACCAGCGTCAGGTGATACAACGGCTGAGCACTCAACGCGTTGGCACTGGCAAACACTTGCCAAGGGCCACACACATCCAGCAGTTGGCAATCAGGATAGGCAAGCAGGGCAAGATGGCGGGTCACGGTTTCTCTCCTCGAGACCAAAGCAGTAAACAGAGTGTCTGCGCTACCCCGCTTGTCGGCAAGGACCATTACCCCACCGAAAACGACATCGAGCCAATGCCCTCACGCGCCGCTCAGGCTTTTTGAACGCTGACAAACGCCAACGCCCCGCAAGGCGGGGCGTTGGCGTTGGGGTTGGCGTTACTACACGTGGCCGATGATCAACCGCCTGCAAACGAGGCGTACATGATCACCACCAGCACCACCAGCACGATGCCGGTGGGCACGGCACCTTTCCACGGGGTGAGGTCGACATCGCCCGAGGCTTCCTGGACCCAGTCCGTGGCGCGGGGGCGCAGCTTGCCGATCACCAGCATCACCGCGACCAGCAGCACGAACACCGCGGCCACGAAGTGGAACTCGTGCATGACCAGCGGCAGCTTGTTGAACGGCGGTACGAAGTAGCCTGCCGCAATCAGCAAACAGCCGCCTACCAGGGCCACTTTTGCGGCCATGGGCGGCACGCGCTTGGTCAACAGCCCCACCAGCACCACGGCCAGAATCGGAATGAAATAGATGGCGTTCATGCGCTGCAGGTAGCCGAACAGGCTATCCTGCCCCGCCAGCAGCGGCGCGATGATCATGGTGCTGATGGCCATGATCCAGCCAAACACCTTGCCGGACTTCACCACCTGCTCTTCCGTGGCGTCCTTTTTCAGCACGCCTTTATAGATCCCCAGGCTGAAGATCGTGGTGGTGCTGTTCAGCGCCGAATTGAACGAGGAGAGAATCGCCCCCACCATCACCGCCGCAAAAAAGCCCGTCAGATAAGGTGGCAGCACGTTGAATACCAGGTGCCCATAGGCTTCATCGGCGCGCACGCCCTGGTCGGCATACAAGTGGTAGGCAATGATGCCCGGAAGCACCAGATAGAGCGGCCCCAGCAGCTTGAAGAAGCCGGTCAACAGCACCCCTTTTTGGCCTTCCGCCAGATTTTTCGCGGCGAAGGTGCGCTGGATGATTTGCTGGTTGGTGGTCCAGTAGAAGAGGTGCAGCAGCAGTACGCCGGTAAAGATGGTCGAGAACGGCACCTGCTGGTCGGGGCCACCCATGGAGTTGAACTTGCCAGGGTCGCTCTCCTTCAGGATGCTCCAGCCTTCCATGACGCCTGTGCCGCCACTCACCGCCTGAAGGCCGAAGTAAACGATCACGAAACCGCCAATCAGCAGCCCCACGCCGTTGAGGGTGTCGGACACCGCCACCGTGCGCAGACCACCGAACAGCGCATACACGGCGCCAATCAGGCCCACGACCCAGACGGTTGCCCACAGCAGGGCCGTGCTGGATTCGATGCCGGTCAAGCCCTGCAAATCCAGCATGCCCTGCAAGCCAATGGCGCCGGAATAGAGAATGATGGGCAGCAGCACCACCGCGTAGGCAATCAGGAAGATGACGTTGGCAATGAGCTGGGTACCGGCATCAAAACGTATCGCCAGCAGCTGCGGCAGCGTGGCAATCCCGCTTTTCAAGAAGCGCGGCAGGAAAAACAGCGCCAGAGCAACCAGCGCAATCACGGCGATGACCTCCCAGGCCATGACGCTCAGGCCGTCGGTAAACGCCGAGCCATTCAACCCCACCATCTGCTCGGTGGAGAGGTTGGTCATCAGCATCGATGCGGCAATCAACGGAAACGTCAGCGTGCGCCCCGCCAGAAAATAGCCGTTGGTGCTGCGATGGTCATCGCGGCGTGTAATACGCCAGGTGACGAAGGCCACCAGGCCCGTAAAAAATAGAAACGATGCCAGGGTAAGGGCATGCATGAGGGAGGTCCTTCGAAGCGGTCGCGTCCTGGGCAGTACCCTGTGCGGGCACGAGGCGCAGTCTCTACACGATACGACACGGTGAATGTTGGTAAAAATACCAGGCTTCGCGGGATTCTAAGGAGGTGACACGATTCATCTATTAGCCTTTAGTCTTACTCAAGTGGCGCAAACGCTGTTTATTTACGTCATTCTGCGTACTGCCTGCCCCTCGATCAGGAAATCACGTCGCGGGTAACGCAGCCACGCCCAGCTATGTCACAATACCGACCCTCCATGGATCACAAGGGAAGCACATCACCATGTTGCACTACCTGCAGGGATTACCGCACTTCTTTGCCTATCTGCTCAGCGCGCTGGGGATGCTGGTCGCGTTCATGTATTGCTACAGCCGACTCACGCCGCATCACGAATGGACACTGATCCGTGAAGGCAATGCCGCTGCCGCCCGGGCCTACGGCGGTTCCATCCTCGGCTTCACGCTGCCGCTCTACAGCGCCATGGCCAACTCCATCAGCTACCTCGATTTCATTCTCTGGGGCATCGTGGCCTTCGGGGTGCAAATCGCCACGTTCTTCGGCTTGAAGCTGATGCTGCGCCGCCAGGGCGAGAGCCTTTCCCAGCACATCACCGAGGGGCACCAGGCTTATGGCACGCTGGTGGGCAGCGTTTCCATCGCGGTCGGCCTCATCAACGCCGCTTCCATGACCTGGTAAGGAGTTCGACATGGCAGATCAACATCTTCCTCGCCGCAAGCGCAGTGCACGGCTGTCGTTGGCCATGATGGGCACCGGCGCCTTTGGCCTGACCGCCTGTACCGAACCCGCCCAGGACGAACACATTACCGACGTGAATTTTGACGAACCGCGCAGCTTCCAGAGCGTCGAAGACTGTGTGGCCGCCAATATCTATACCCGCAGCGCCTGTGAGGAGGCCCATACGGCAGCGCTGGAGTCGGTACCGCGCTTCAATACGCTGGAAGCCTGCGAGGCCGAACACGGCGAAGGCGCCTGTGCCGCGCCCAATGAAGAGCAGGCCCAAGCCAGTGGCGGCGGTAGCTGGTTCATGCCCGCCATGATGGGCTACATGATGGGGAGCATGCTGTCGAACACCAACCGTGGGCGTTCCTTCGAGCGGGTTTACCAGGAGCCGGTCTATCGCAACCGTGACAACCAGGGCAACTGGAATGCCGCCGCCAGCCAAGCGACCCAGCGGGTCAATCAACGCAACGACGCCATGCGCAACTCGGTGGTTCAAAGCCGTCAAACCACCACGCGCCGTGGCCTGGGCACGCGCTCTGCCTCCTGGGGCTCCTGACCCACACCCGGAGCTCTCATGCTAAGGATCACCGTTCCTGAACGACCCCAGTGGCAAGCCCTGGCACAGCAGCTGGGCTTCCACTTTCACACCATCGACGGCGAGCCCTACTGGAAAGAGAGCGCTTACTACCAGTTCACGCTGGAGCAAGTTGAGCGCGACATGGAAACTCCCACCGAAACGCTGCACGAGATGTGCATGGCGCTGGTCGACCGCGTATGCCGCTCGGAGGCCCTACTGCAGCGGCTGGCGATCCCCGCACATATGTGGGAGACCATCCATCGCTCCTGGACCTCCGGCCAACCGCCGCTGTATGGGCGCATGGATTTTGCCTACTCAGGGGACGGCCCGGCCAAACTGCTGGAGCTGAACTACGATACGCCCACCTCGCTTTACGAGGCGGGGTTCTTCCAATGGGTATGGCTGGAACAGGCCATTGCCCAGGGCATCCTGCCTCGCCATGCCGACCAGTACAACTCCATCCAGGAGCGCCTGCTGAACGCCCTGGCACATCTGGGCGACCGGCTCCCCGACCGCACGCTGCATTTCTCTTGTGTGAAGGGCAGCGACGAAGAGCGGGCTACCGTCCGCTACCTGCAGGACATCGCGCTGCAAGCGGGGCTGCACGCGCCGTTCGTCTACATCGAGGATATTGGCGTGACGCCGGGGCAGTCCCACTTCGTGGACATGGAAGACCAGCCGATGGCGGCGGTTTTCAAGCTGTACCCTTGGGAAGAGATGGCGGTGGAAGCGTTCAGCCAGCAGATCACCCAGCTGGACACCCACTGGTTCGAGCCGCCCTGGAAGGCGATTCTGTCCAACAAGGGTATCCTGCCGCTGCTGTGGGAACAGTTCGAAGGCCACCCCAATCTGCTGCCCGCCTATTTCGAGCCAACCGAGCACGCCTCGCCTGCGCCGGGCTGGGTTCGCAAACCGTTTTTCTCTCGGGAGGGCAGCAACGTCAGCCTGACCACCCCCGATGGAGTGTCGGAAAACGTCGGTGGGCCTTACACCGATAGCCCGTGGATTCGTCAGGCGTACCATCCGCTCCCCAGGTTTGGGGAGCGGCATGCCCTGGTCGGCAGTTGGGTGGTGGGCGATCGTGCCTGTGGTATCGGCATTCGCGAAGACGTGGGCAGAATCACCAAGGACACGTCCTGTTTCGTACCTCACGCGATCGTGTAAGCGTGCGTTTGTGAGCGCACGTCGCGCTTAGGCGGCGCTGCTGCCCTGATGATGCTCGGCTGCAGGCTGCCACCTGGGCGCCACCCGAAGAGCTGCGTTTCACGCGGGCAGAGAACGCTTCCGCTGCACCTTCAGCGTCGGGATCAGCAGTTTCCCTGAACATCCCTCTACCGAATCGCTACGCCTCAGCGCCGATCAGGCGCTCTATCGTGCCAAGCACCAGGGGCGTAACCAGGTGGTCTTGATCAGCACGGCGCAGGATCATGGCGGATTCGCGCCCCGCGGGGCATGAGGCAGCAAACCTATCCCTTGAAGATGCTATCCGCGAGGACGATGGCCGCATCGTCGATGTGGAAGAGCCCTGCCAGCAGGTGGTGCGACTTGCCCCTTGGCGCCTTCAAAGCGCCCCGAAACGCTGCCTGACGCACTGCGCCCTTTCGTCAGCACGCTTTGGCAGCCCGAAGATGCCCGTGTGGCCACGATGGCACTCGAACCGTGACCTGCGTGGTCTTTCAGGCAGGCGGTTATTCCAGCTTGCCAGCTCCCCAAGCCGCTGGCTGACCCTGCGCGACGCCGCAGACCCATGGCAACTGGGCATGGGCTCGGAGAGTCGGCTGGCACGCCTGCCGGTCGCCCAGCTGCATTCGCTGCCTCCCCTGATCGCCGCCCGCACGGGCATGCCCGCGCTGTGCGGGCTGAGGCTGGAACAGCAGCGGCTGACCTTGCTGCTGGATGGCCAACGGCTGTCGCCGTCAGTGCTCCAGCCATAGGCAGCGCACGGCGTCCCCTGGGGCTATCTGCTGGTGAGCATCGATGACGGCCAGCGCATCGGCCTCGATACACGAAGAGAGCACCGCCGAGTTCTGGTCTTCAAACGCCACCGCGTAGATTCCCTGAGCGCTAAAGCGCAGCGCCACGCGCATGTAGTGTTGCCGTGGCCCCGTCTCGGTGGTGAACTGCGCCTTCGCGGTGATCTCTGGCAGTGACGCAAGCGCAGGGCAGCCCAACAACGCTCCCATCAGCGGGCGTAAAAAGAGCCAGGCGCCAACGAATCCGGACACCGGATTGCCTGGCAGGCCGACAAAGCGCGCCTCGCCCCCTGCCTCGGTCGGCAGACGTCCCAGCGCCAGCGGCTTACCGGGGCGAATGGCCAGCTTCCACATATCCAGCTGCCCCAACGACTCCAGCGCAGCCTTGACGTGGTCCTCTTCCCCCACGCTGACACCACCGGTGCTGACCACCACGTCGGCCACGGCCGCCGCCTGTTCGAGAATCTCGACGGTGCGGGCATAGTCGTCGGGAACGCTGACCCGCTGTACGACCTCAGCACCAAAGCGCTCCAGCAAACGCGTCAGCATCGGGCGATTGGAGTTATAGAGCTGGCCAGGCTGCAAGGGCATGCCTGGGTCGACGATCTCGTCGCCGGTGGAGAGCAGCGCCACCCGGGGCCGACGGCGCACGCTGACCTCGGTCACTCCTTGCCCCGCCAGGTGCCCCAGTGCAGCCGCTTCCAGGCGCTGCCCCGCCTTGAGCAGCACGTCTCCACGCTGCACGTCACGCCCCTTGAGCCTGACGTTGTCACCTGCGGGTACGTCATGGGGAATTACCGCGTGGCCGTCGTCCAGGGTGACGCGCTCCTGCATGACCACGCAATCCGCGCCCGCCGGAATCTGGCCCCCGGTAAAGATCCGCGCGCAGCTGCCTTCTGCCAGCGGTTGGGCCAGGCTTCCGGCAGCAATCCGCTGACTGACCGGCAGCCGCTTGCCCGCGTCGCTGGCGCGCAGCGCATAACCATCCATGGCGCTGTTATCGAAGGGCGGCACGTCCAGCGTTGCCATCACCGGCTCCGCCAGCACTCGGCCCGCCGCCTCTTCAAGCGGCACCTGCTCGGCTGGCAGCGGTACCAGCCCCGCCAGCAGCGCATCGAGAGCGGCGCTGATGGGTTGCAGTGGCGGTGACTGATGTCCTGCGCGTTGCTCAGCCATGCTGCCCCCGGCCGGGAATGACCAGGTTGGCAAAGTTGCAGGGCTTGTGGCGGCTATCCAGCTGCTCGGCCAGAATGCCGTCCCACCCGGTGCGGCAGGCACCGGTGGAGCCCGGCAGACAAAACACCACCGTGGCGTTGGCAAAACCGCCCAAGGCGCGGCTTTGAATGGTTGAGCTGCCGATTTCGTCGCCACTCAGCTGGCGAAAGCGCTCGCCGAACCCCTCGATGCGCTTGTCCAACAGCACCGAGACCGCTTCTGGAGTGGAGTCACGGCCGGTGAAGCCGGTGCCACCGGTGGTCAGCACCACCTGCACGCCGGGGTCGGCGATCCACTGGGCCACTACGGCACGAATCTGGTACACGTCGTCCGGCACGATACGCTTGTCGGCCAGCATATGCCCGGCCTCGGTCAGCCGCTGAACCAGCGACTGACCCGAGCGGTCGGTCTCTTCGGTGCGGGTGTCCGAGACGGTGAGCACCGCAATATTCAGGGCTTCCATGGCATCCATTGGCGCTACTCCTTGGGCTCGTTCTGTGAAGGGGACTCGTTCTGTGAAGGGGCTTTCTTGCGCGCCTGGCGAGCCTCGAGTGCCGCCAACTGCTCCGGAGTGGCCTCGCCCTGGTGGTTGGCTTTCCATTCACTGTAGGGCATGCCATAGACATACTCGCGGGCAGCGTCCATTTCCAGAGGCGTGCCGCGCTCATCGGCTGCGCTGACCAGCCACTTGGAGAGACAGTTACGGCAGAAGTCCGCCAGAATCATCAGGTCGATGTTCTGCACGTCCTTGTTGTCATCCAGGTGCTTGAGCAAGCGACGAAATGCAGCGGCTTCCAGCTCCGTGCGGGTTGCGGTATCCAGTTCATCGAACGTAGCCATGCGGATTCCTTTTTCAAAACAGGGTTGATATGCAGCATAACAAAAGACACCGCCCGAGGGCGGTGTCATGGGGCGTTCTCTTGCAATGACAGGCAAAGGTGTCAGCTCGGCCTTGTCGATGGCTCGCTGCTGTCGCCCGCCTTCTGAGCAGCCACCTCTTCCTCGCTCAGCGACTGTCCCTTGACCTCTTCGTACCACAAGTTGTGGTGCTCCTTGGCCCAGGTTTCGTCCACGTAGCCGGTGGTCATGCCCTCCAGCGACCCTTCGGTCCCTAGCGTACCGATGTAGATGTGCCCCAGCGCCACGGCAGTCAAGCCCAGCGCGCCCACGGCATGGATGATGTTGGCCCACTGCATGGCATCGCGGCTCTGCCCGTAGTTCGGGAAGTCGAGCACGAAGCCACTGGCCACCACCAACAGCCCTGCGGTAGCCAGCAGCCAGTACCAGACTTTTTCACCGCCGTTGGCAAAGCCTGCATCCGGGTGGCCTTTACCGACCAGGCCGCCGCCCTGCTTGAACCACTGCAGGTCATGCTTCTTGGGGATATTGTCCTTCAGCAGCTTGACCAGCAGCACGATCAGCAGGATGCCGAACAGTGGCCCCAGATAGTTGTGAAGCACCTTGGAGGCCGCAATCATCCAGGCCCATACCGCGTCGCCAAACAGCGAGCGGAAGACGAACTTGCCATACAGCAGGTTGAGACCGGTCAGCGCCAGGGTGATGAACAGCGTCGCTACCGTCCAGTGCAGCGCGCGCATGAACAGCGGCCAGCGCAGCAGCTTGCGGCCGGTACGCGGCTCGTCCAGATGCTTGCGGCCAATCACCAGGTAGAACAGCGTGATCACGCTGGCCATGCCCAGAATGGCAATCAGGCCAAATGGCGAGACCCAGCGATTGCGCAGAATCCGCCACGTTTCACCGCTGGCGTTGATCAGGTTGTAGTTGCTGTCGTGACGCGAATCACGATAGTTCGGGCCGGTTTCACCGCTGCGTACCTGGCGCCACTGCTCGGCCGTTATGCCAGGGGCGGCGGTGGACATTTCCCGTTGCGGGTCCGCCTGGGCCACGGCCAGCTGGCTCACACCGAGGCTGGCCACCAGCAGTAGCAGCATCAAGCACAGGTGCCAGATACGCTTCAACCCACGGGCGGCATGCCCGTTGGCCGATGTAGGCATTTCAACGGTAGTCATGGTCATTGTGGTCATGACACGCCTCCTTAGCCTTTGCGGGCAGCATCGTAGGCAAGGTTGTCGGTGCTGGCCTGGGGATTGTTCGACCACGCTCCATCCGGGTGGCCACGATGGACGACACGCTGACGGAAGATGTCGGCGACGTCCTGCGCATCACCTGCCAGCAGCGCTTTGGTCGAGCACATCTCGGCGCACAGCGGCAGCTTGCCTTCGGCAATACGGTTGGAACCGTACTTCTGGTACTCCTCTTCCTTGCTTTCTGCCGGGCCGCCTGCGCAGAAGGTGCACTTGTCCATCTTGCCGCGCTCGCCAAAGGCGTTCTGCTTGGGGAACTGGGGGGCGCCGAAGGGGCAGGCATACAGGCAGTAGCCGCAGCCGATGCACAGGTCCTTGTCGTGCAGCACGATACCGTCGTCGGTCTTGTAGAAGCAGTCGGTGGGACAGACAGCCATGCAAGGGGCGTCGTCACAGTGCATGCAGGCCACCGAAATCGACATTTCGCTGGCTTCACCGTCGTTCAGCGTGACCACGCGGCGGCGCTGAATGCCCCACTCGACGTCGTTGGCATTTTTACAGGCGGTGACGCAGCCGTTGCATTCGATGCAGCGCTCGGCATCACACATGAATTTCATTTGAGCCATGGTGTTCTCCTCTTGCCGATGCGGACGTTGCCGCATCGGCCTGCTGTCTGGTCGGGTCGCGCGTGATCGTTCAAGCGCGCTCAATACGACAAATGGTGCACTTGGTCTCTTGCATCAGTGTCACCGGGTCGTAGCCGTAAGTGGTCGCCGTGTTGGCTGCCTCGCCCTGAACATAGGGCGCCGTGCCTTCCGGGTAGCGATCATGCAGGTTCTCGCCCTGGAAGATGCCGCCAAAGTGGAACGGCATGAAGGCCACCTTGCGATCCACCCTGGGCGTGACCAGAGCTTTCACCTTGACGCGGCCACCCTCGGCGCCCTCGACCCAGACATCGTCACCGTCACGTACGCCGATATCGTTGGCATCGGCAGGGTTCATCTCGACGAACATTTCCTGCTGCAGCTCCGCCAGCCAGGACATCGAGCGGGTTTCTTCACCCCCGCCTTCGTACTCGACCAGGCGGCCAGACGTCAGAATGATCGGGTAGTCCGCGCTGTTGTCACGATCCTGAATGGTCTTGTAGAGCGTGGGCAGACGCATGATGGAGTCGAAGTCGTCCCAGGTGGGATAACGCTCGACCAGATCACGCCGCGTGGTGTAGAGCGGCTCGCGGTGCTTGGGCACTTCATCGGGGAAGGTCCACACCACGGCACGGGCCTTGGCATTACCATAAGGCGCACAGCCGTGTTCGATGGCCACTCGCTGGATACCGCCGGAGAAGTCGGTTTTCCAGTTTTTACCTTCAGCAGCCTCTTTCTCTTCGGCCGTCAGGTCATCCCACCAGCCCAGGTCTTTCAGCAGCTGGTCGTTGAACTCCGGATAGCCGTCGTCGATGTCGCCGCCTACCGGGGCCGAGCCTTCGGCCAGCAGGTTGACGCCGTTACGCTCGATGCCAAAACGGGCGCGGAAGCCCATGCCGCCTTCCATCACGGGCACGCTGGTATCGTAGAGGTTCGGGGAGCCCGGGTGACGGAACTCCGGGGTACCCCAGCAGGGCCACGGCAAACCGTAGTAGTCGCCATCCGAGGGGCCACCCTGAGCACGCAGATTTTCAAAGCTGAAGGTGTGCCAGTTTTGCTGGTGCTCTTTCAGGCGCTCCGGGCTTTGGCCGGTGTAACCCACCGTCCACATGCCGCGATTGATTTCGCGCAGCACGTCTTCGATCACCGGACGATTACCTTCCATGGCGTAGTTCTTGACGAACTCGTTGCCAAACCCCAGCTTGTTGGCAAACAGGGTCATGATCTCATGGTCGGGCTTGGACTCGAACAGCGGCTCGATGACCTGATCACGCCACTGGATCGAGCGATTGGTGGAGGTGACGCTACCGGTGGTTTCGAACTGGGTGGCGGCAGGCAGCAGGTAGACGCCGTCGGTGCGGTCGTGCATGACGGCCGCGACGGTGGGATACGGGTCGACGATGACCATCATCTCGAGCTTCTGCATGGCCTTTTGCATTTCAACGCCGCGGGTTTGCGAGTTGACCGCGTGGCCCCAGTAGAACATCGCTTTCAGCGCGGTGCGCTGGGAGATGTTCTCGTCCTCTTCCAGCACGCCATCCACCCAGCGCGACACGGTGATACCGTTGGTGTACATGGGTTTGCCGTCGGCGTACTCGGTATCGTCGAAACGCCCTTTCAACCACTCGTACTCTACACCCCACACGGAGGCCCAATGCTGCCATGCTTCTTCGGCCAAACCGTAATAACCCGGCAGTGAATCAGACCCCAGGCCCATATCGGTGGCACCCTGTACGTTGTCGTGACCACGCAGGATGTTGGCACCACCGCCCGACTTGCCGATGTTGCCCAGTGCCAGCTCCAGGATGCAGTAGGCGCGGGTGTTGTTATTGCCGGTGGTGTGCTGAGTACCGCCCATACACCAGATCACACAGCCCGGACGGTTGTCGGAAAGCCGCTTGGCCACCTCGAACATGTCGGCTTCCGAGACGCCGGTGATGTCTTCCACGACGCTGGGCAGGAACTGGGCGACTTCGGCACGCACTTCATCCATGCCGTAGACGCGCTGGTTGATGTATTCGCGGTCTTCCCAGCCGTTTTCGAAAATGTGCCACAACAGGCCCCAGATGTAGGCCACATCGGAGCCAGGGCGGATGCGCACGTACTTGTTGGCCTTGGCGGCCGTACGCGTGAAGCGCGGATCGGCAACGATGATGTCGCAGTTATTGCGCTCTTTGGCAATCAGGATGTGCTGCATCGCCACCGGGTGGGCTTCACTGGGGTTGGAGCCGATGAACAGCATGGAGCGGCTGTTGTGCATATCGTTGAGCGAGTTGGTCATCGCCCCGTAGCCCCAGGTATTGGCCACACCCGCTACCGTGGTGGAGTGGCAGATACGCGCTTGGTGATCGGTGTTGTTGGTACCCCACATGGAGGCGAGCTTGCGCATCAGATACGCCTGCTCGTTGTTGAACTTGGCCGAGCCCAGCCAGTAGACGCTATCGGGGCCATAGGCGTCCCGCAGTTCCAGCAGCTTGTCGCCGATCTCATTGACGGCGTCGTCCCAGCTCAGGCGCTGCCATTCACCCGCGACCAGCTTCATCGGGTACTTCAGGCGACGCGTGGAGTGGCCGTGCTGGCGCAGAGAGGCGCCTTTCGCACAGTGGGCGCCACGGTTGATCGGGTGGTCGAAGGCTGGCTCCTGCTTGGTCCAGATGCCCTCCTGCACTTCTGCATACACGCCACACCCCACTGAACAGTGGGAGCAGATGGTGCGCTTGGTTTCGACGGGGGAGTCGAGCACCGGGGTCTTGTTCGCCGCTTCGGTGCGCTGCATCATCGGCGCGCCCATGAAACCAACCGCCGCAACACCGGCCGTACCCGCGCCGGTACGCTTGAGGAATTGGCGACGAGAGATACCCAGCCCAGACGCGGCCGGAGCTTGAGTTTTACGAGTTAAGCGCATGGCAAATCTCCTGATGGTCGCCGTCAGTCACGCAGCGAGGCGTAGTAGGCACGAACGTGATCCGTCTCGCGGTAATTCACCGACTGGGCTTCACGCTGGCTGGGCGTCTTGTCGCTCGCCTGTACGAGGGTAACGTGACCGACCGCCGCTGCCGCACCTGCTGCTGCGGTGCCCAGGCCAACGGTCTTCATGAACCGACGCCGTTCAGGGTTATGTGACGTGTGCATAGGGTTCTCCACTGTCATGCTTGTTATGCTTGGGCCGCTGGCCCGGCTATTCACTGACCGCGAACCAGGGTCAGGTCACGAGTCGTACTGGCTGATGGGCGGCTCGGTCGCTGATACGCGCCTGCTCGCTCTCCATGAAGGCACTGCCTAGCGCGCCCAGCGCGGCATAGAAGGCAGCCTCCACGTCAGCCACATCGTCGAAGCAGCGCTTTGCCCAGGGGGCCAAGTGCTGCTGAAAAAAAGCTACCTGCTCATCTGCCTGAGCTTCTACCAGCATGCCCATGACTTCACACACGGCGGCAAGGTGATCCTCGGGCTCATGGGTGCGTTCACTGCGCTCGAAGCCCAGCTCCCTCAGGTCACGGCGCAGCGCCACCAGCGCGGCTTCCATGAGCTCACCCTGCTGATACCAGGAGGCATAGGGCACGATATCGCCCTGAATGACGCCCACCAGATGGCGAAAGTGGGCGCGCTGCAGTCGCTCGGGGTCGGCCTGGGCGGCTGCCTTGGCAAGGCCAGCCCAGCATTCGGCCAGCCGCGTGCCGTCCTGTTCTACCTCCAGCTCGGCCAGCCAGGCCAGGAGCTCGACGTCGGGCGACTGGCGCAACAGCCGTGCCAGCAGTTGGTAGATATCCCCGCGCAGCGCGTCGACCTCGCTGAGCATCGCCTCGGTTTCACTCATGGCGTTACACCTTCAACTGCGCGTCAGGGTCGCGCATCATGGTTTTCCAGACGTCTTTCACGCGGCAGTCTTCACACATTTCCAGACGCGCCAGCGCATCGCCAGCAAAATAGGGGTGATTGGCCAGCTTGGTTTTCATCGCCGCCACCGTGCTGACCGTCGCGAACGGTTTGCCACAGCCGATGCACTCAAAGGCAGGCTCTTCATGGCACACGTGGCGCGTTTCACGGGCAGGCGCGGCCAGAAAGCCAGGCACCAGGGTGATGGCATTTTCCGGGCATGCTTTTTCGCACAGGCCACACTGCACACAGTCGGCTTCCAGGAAACTGAGCACCGGCGTATCGCCGCCTGCCTGCAACGCGGGTGTCGGGCAATTGCTGACGCAGGCATAGCACAACGTACAGGCACTGCTATCCACATCGATACCGCCGTAGGCCGCGCCTTCCGGCAACGCTTGACGCTCGCCGCTGGGGGTTCCCAGCGCGGCCAGGCGTGCCAGCACCTGATTCAATCGCGTGCGCTTGTTGGGCTCGCGGAAGCTGACGGCAGTGTCACTCAACGGCAGCAGGCTGGGCAGAGCATCGCGCGCGTCAGTGGCGTTGGCCGCCACCAGTTGGATACGTTCGACGGCGTGGCCAAGCGCTGCCAGCAACCCCTGGGCCAGCGCCACCTGATGATTCAGAAAGGCGCTCAAACGGGGCGGCATGCCCTCGTGAAGCTGAATACGTACTTCAGAGGCGCCGCTGGCCAAGGCCGTCAGCCACTGGTCGTGGCCAGCCGCGCCCAGCTCTTCCAGCGGCACATCGATGAGATGGCCTGGCGTGACCACGCCCGCCTGGCGCTCTTGCTCCAGAGTATCGTGAGTAACGAAGCGCAGCACGGGCACCTCGCCTCCCGCTTCGCGGTAGGCCTCGAGCCACACTGACAGCGTATCCTGCTGACGGCGCGTTTCGGGCAGCCTGAACTCGATGGCACCGGTGGGGCAGGCGCTGGTGCAACTACCGACGCCCTGGCACAGAAAGGGATCTATCTCGATGCGGGACTCGATACGCCCCTTGATGCTGGTGATGGCATCCGCCGGGCAGACGTCCAGGCAGCGGGTACACCCGACATTGCCACTGGCCGAATGCGCGCACAGGTCGGTATTGACCTGGAAGTAACGGGGCTTGTCGAACTCGCCTACCAGCTCGACGGCACTCTCCAGCACTTGCTGGCGCTGCTCATCGGCAGCCTCGGGAGCGAGTCGCAAATAGCCAGGCGGCGGCAGTTCCCATGGCATCGCGGGCAGCATGCCGGGGGCCGTCAGGTCCAGCACGACATCGAAGGCGTCACGCTCGACCAGCACTTGTGCCAGATCCAGCGTTTCACCCTGTGAAAACGGCACCTGAAGATGAAACGCGCCCAGGTGCCCGGTGATAGTGAGCTGCGCCAGCTGCTCGGCACTCAAGGGCTGCTCGATGACGGGCTCACTGCCCATCGGCAGCTCGGCGGCGTCGTTCAGGGTCAGTAGCGTCAGCGATGCCAACCCCTGATGCTGCAGCGCACGCGCGGCGGCTATCACAGGTTGAACGGCACCGATCAGCACCACGTGTCCACGACTATGGTAGGTAACGTTGGCGGGGGTCAGATTGACTGGCCAGGAGATACGCCGACGCACCGCTTCACGAGCGGCCGCGTTGCGCTGGTCGTCAATCGACGCCAGTTGGATTCGTTGATTCATGCACGCTCACGGTCAATGGGTCGTTCTTATTATTTTATTTGAATGGTCGTTTTAATGGTCATTTTGACACAAGTGCGGTGTAACGCCACCTCCCTTATGCCTTCAGCGTATGGTGCTATGCCGCCTTTTGCCACTTTCATTGGTCTTATCACTGTCAACGGCGGCCCGCTAGGCCAGCGCTAACTCTATGATAAACAAGACAACTATCGCTCAGGACGCTCGCTGTGAGCGTGATGAGGCAAATCAGACTGGTCGTCCAGATCGGGGCTTTGTACAAAACTGTCATCCCTTGTGCAAGTCGCCTCCTCCTGGGCAACGGACGTCGCTTGCGTTTCTTGCGCTCCTGCTGCACGCGCCTCGTCTTCCCGGGGCGCCTCGATGGCCTCTTCCGCCTGGTGAGCCCACCGCCTGAGCTTGTCCGCCAGCTCGCTGGCCATGGGCTTCAACTGCTGCGTGTAGTCGGCATCGTAATCATCCAACCCGTCACGCACGTTGTAGTTGCCGGTGGCCCACAGTCGGCGCAGGGCACGGCGGCGCAGCGCCGAGCTGACCCCCGCCGCCATGAAGACACTGAAGTCGCTGCCAGCGGGCAGGGTATCAGGGTCGGGGAGCGTATCGTCCAGGCTGCCGGGCGCAGGTGCCGGGGGCTCAGCGGGGTCGGCCGGGGCTTCCTGCTGCTGGTGCGCTTCAGGCAGCACAGACGCATCCTCGCTTGCCTGGGCAGGCTCGGGTGCCATGACGGCATCGCTCTCGAGGCCACGCTTTTTGCGCGACCAACGCTCTAATCGGCTCATCGGATCACTCCTTGTCGGGCAGCGTCTGGGCGCGGCCTGCCCCTTTGCGTTTTTTCTTGCGCTGCTCCACGGGGGCTTCTCCATGACGGGCCAGATAGCGTTCGATCCATACCTGAATGGCCAGCGGCATGGGAGCCTCCAGCACCTGCTGTTCGCCATCCAGCCAGCCCGCCGCGACATCCTGGCTCGCGGTAATGGCATCCGGCCTGGCTGGCTGCCCGGTAAACCCGGCGCGCACGAAGAGCCGCGGCGTCGCGGAGGTCAGATTGAAGCGGTAAGCCGCGCGTTCGGTCATGGAGAGCTGCAGACGCAGCACGTGGTCGCCCTGATCACCGGGCACCAGCTCGATGATACGCCACTGGGTCACGGTAAACGCCCCCATGGTCTTTCGTTCGGCCACCAGAGTGGCACTAATGGCACGCAAATTATCACTCATGAGTTGCCCCTTTAGACCTTGAACGGGTAGACAAGTAAGCCTTTTGAGCGCCATCATCGTCAACTCAGACTATTTTACTCAACTATTACGTTAAACGCCGCGCCCATCGGGCGAGGCAGTGACGCGGAGCAGTGAGGATTGCGCATGCCCGCCCTTCAGTTAAGCCGTGCCCGGCTGCCAGCCACCACCACCATTAGCGTGATGGATGCCTACGGAGCAACCTGCCAGCAGGCCATTGCCGCCGAACGCGCCCTGACGGTCTACCTCAACAAGCGTGAAATCGTGACGCTAATGACCCTGGGCGATGACCCCGAAGCGCTGGTGGTTGGCTACCTGCGTAACCAGGGGCTGCTGTACCGGGCAGAAGACCTTATGGTGGTACAGGTGGATTGGGAGGTAGAGGCCGCCGCCGTGGTCACGCGCCATCTGCCCGACGACCTGGAAGCACGCCTGGGGACCCGCACGGTGACCACGGGATGCGGGCAGGGCACGGTATTCGGCAAGCTGCTGGAGCAGACATCGCTCACGGCGCTGCCCGCCACGCCGCTGGCCCAGTCGACCCTCTACCAGCTGCTGACCAATCTGAACCACTATAACGAAACGTATCGTAGCGCAGGGGCCGTGCATGGCTGCGCGCTGTGCCAGCAGGCCCAGGTGCTCGATTTCGTCGAGGACGTGGGGCGGCACAACGCCGTGGATACCCTGGCAGGCCGCCAGTGGTTGAACCAGGCCAACAGCCAGCAGGCCGATCTCTTCTACACCACCGGCAGGCTGACTTCCGAGATGGTGCTGAAAGTGGCACAAATGGGCATCAGCGTGCTGGTCTCACGCTCGGGGGTGACCCAGAAGGGTGTCGAGCTGGCCGAACGCTTCGGTGTGATGCTGATTGCCCGCGCCAAGGGCAAAAGCTTCCAGGCCATCAACGCCGAGGGGCGCTTGACGCTGGATGACATTCCCCCCAAACCGCCGAGCGCTCGCTCGTCCAGGGAGGCAGGCATATGATCGCGACACACGACCTTACCGGCATGATTCTCGCGGGGGGTGAGGGCCGCCGCATGGGCGGCCGTGACAAGGGCCTCGAGCCCTTCGCAGGCCTGCCGCTGGTGGCGCATACCGTCAAGCGCTTCGACGGCCACGTCCATGAGCTGATGATCAACGCCAACCGCAATGGCGATGCATACGCACTGTTTGCCGATCGAGTGATCGCCGATGCCGAAGGCGGCTTCAAGGGCCCGTTGATGGGCATTTACAGCGGCCTGCGCGCCGCCCGCACGCCGTGGCTGCTGGTTGCCCCCTGCGACTCCCCCGCGCTGCCCCATGACCTGGTGGCGCGCA
>NZ_LFGT01000023.1:63774-78192 GCF_002078115.1 Halomonas sp. BC2
CGACGACCTGGCCGCCACTCTAGCCGAGGGCGAACGCAAGATCGACCGCTGGTACGCTCGCCACACCTGGTGCCGCGTGGACATGTCCGACTGCCCTGAGGCGTTCGCCAACCTCAATACCGAAGAGGAAAAGTCCGCCTGGAACAGGCACTGGCAACGTCCTCACGGGAGACCCCATGAGCCTGTCGTGTTTCGAGCTGGGCGAGCAGATGCTCAGCGTCGATGCTGCCCGCGAGGCGCTGATGACGCTGGTGGCGTCGCCGGTGGCCACCGAGCAGGTCGCCTTGAGCAGCGCTTTTGGTCGTCGGCTGGCAGAGGACATCATTGCGCCCATCGATGTACCGCAAAACACCAACGCCGCCATGGATGGCGTGGCCCTGGCCTGGCCCAAAGCGCCTCCCTACACCACCCATTTCCCCATCGTGGGGGACGCCTTCGCCGGGCAGGCGTTTGCCGGCGAGGTGCCTGCGGGCCAGTGCGTGCGCATCACCACCGGTGCGCCGATCCCCCGCGGTACCGATACGGTGATCATGCGTGAACAGCTGATCGACGATGGCGCAAGCGCCACCATCGATGCGCCCGAACGGGTGACGGCCGGGCAGCACGTGCGCCAGGCCGGGGAAGACATTGCCAAAGGCAGCGTCGCCCTTGCCGCAGGCGCGCGACTGGACGCCGCTCGCATGGGGCTGGTGGCCTCGCTGGGCCATGCCGTCGTCACGGTGTATCGGCGCCCCCGGGTGGCGATTTTCTCTACCGGCAACGAGGTGACGCCACCGGGCGGCCCACTCCCCAGCGCAGGCGTCTACGACACCAACCGATTTACCCTGATGGGCCTGCTCGCCGAGCAGGGGGCCGAGGTGCTGGATCTGGGCATTCTCCCTGACGACCTCGACGCCATCGAAACCGCACTGGCCAGCGCCGCCACCCAGAGCGATCTGGTGATCACCAGCGGTGGGGTTTCCGTGGGCAATGCCGACTACACTCGGGCGGCGCTGGAAAAGCTTGGCCGCCTGGCCTTCTGGCGGGTAGCGCTACGCCCCGGGCGACCCATGGCCTGCGGACAGCTGGGCGCTACACAAACGCCTCTGATCGGCCTGCCGGGCAACCCGGTAGCGGTCATGGTGACGTTCCTGCAATTCGTGGTACCGCTGCTGCGGCAGTTGCAGGGCCTGCCCCCGACGCCGCCGCCCCGGCTCAAGGCAATTGCCCAAACCACGTTGAAGAGCCGCTTGCAGCGCACTGACTTCATCCGCGGTGTTTACCACTGCGATGCGCAGGGTACGCTACATGTGCGCAGTACCGGAGCCCAGGGCTCGGGGATTCTGACCTCCATGGTGGCCGCCAACTGCCTGATCGAACTTGGCGATGACCAGGCAGGCGCCCAGCCAGGCGAGGTGGTCTGCATACAACCGATAACGAGCTGGCAATGACCGAACAACTGATCGACGATTTTGGCCGCCGAGTTCGCTATGTGCGGCTATCGGTGACCGACCGCTGTGATTTTCGCTGTGTCTACTGCATGAGCGAAGAGATGACCTTTCTGCCTCGCGCCCAAGTGCTCACTCTGGAGGAGCTGGCCCTGGTGGCCCGCGCGTTTACCGAACTGGGCGTGGAGAAAATTCGCCTGACAGGCGGTGAGCCGCTGGTGCGCAAGGGCATCGAACAGCTGGTGGACGACATTGGCGCGCTGCCGGGTCTGGATGACTTCACCATGACCACCAACGGCGCGAGCCTGCGCAAGCATGCCGAGCGGCTTTACGCGGGCGGCTTGCGCAGGCTCAACATCAGCCTCGACTCGCTGCACCCCGAACGCTTCAAGCAGTTGACCCGCACGGGCGAGCTGGCCCGCGTGCTGGACGGCATTCAAGCAGCCAAAGAGGCTGGTTTCACTCGGATCAAGCTCAACGCGGTGATCCTGAAAGGGCGCAACGAAGACGAGGTGCTCGACCTGGTGAGCTTTGCCCGCCGCGAGCAGCTGGACATCAGCTTCATCGAGGAGATGCCGCTGGGGGATGTATCGGACCACTCTCGAGCAGAGACCTTCTACTCCAGCGATGACGTGCAGGCGCTGATCGAAACCCGCTACCCGCTGACCCCCACCCCCGAAAGCACGCCAGGGCCCTCACGCTACTTCAGGATGGCCGACAGCGACAGCCGCGTGGGCTTCATCTCCCCCCACAGCCATAACTTCTGCGACAGCTGCAACCGGGTACGGGTCACCGTGGAGGGCCGCCTGCTGCTGTGCCTGGGCAATGAACACTCGGTGGACCTGCGCGCGGTGCTGCGCCGCTATCCCGGCGAGATCGCGCCGCTCAAGCAGGCCATCATCGACGCCCTGCCATTGAAGCCCGAGCGCCACCACTTCACCACCGATGGCGATGTGCAGGTGGTGCGCTTCATGAACATGACCGGAGGGTGAGCCGTTGGCGCTTGAGGCACTCGTACCCGTGCATATCGTGACCGGCTTTTTGGGCAGCGGGAAAACCACGCTGATTCATCAGCTGATCGAGCAGAAACCCGCCCATGAAAAATGGGCCATTCTGGTCAACGAGTTCGGTCAGATCGGCATCGACCAGACCATGTTCACTGCCCGTGATGACGTGGTGGTCAAGGGCCTGCCTGGCGGCTGCCTGTGCTGCCAGCTGGCGTTCGTGCTGCAGGCGGCGCTGGTCAATCTGCTGGCACGCCAGAAACCCGACCGGGTGATCATCGAGCCCTCTGGGCTTGGGCACCCCGCCGGGCTGATGGATTTGCTGCAGGGTGAGGCTTTCCGGGACGTGGTGGCGGTGCAGGACATCATCGCCACCCTCGACCCGCGTCGGCTGGATGAAGCACGCGTGCGAGCGCATGAGACTTTTCAAGATCAGCTGACCATGGCCGATGCCGTGGTCATCACTCTGGCCGACATGGCCAGCGACGCACAACATGCACGGGCCGAGCAGTTCATCGACACGCTCTGGCCGCCGCGCAAATGGGTGCATAGCACCCAGCAAGGCCCCCTACCCATTGACCGCCTGCTGAGCCCTTCGCCCCCCCGCCCTGCGGCGCCAACCGCCATGCCCGCCGCGCACCGGGCTCTGGCCACCAGCGGCCCCAGCCTCGAAGGGGCATTCTTCGATCTCCCTCCGCCCCTCGGCAAGGCGCAGCAGCAGTCCGCCAGCGCTCTGGGCTACACCAGCACTGGGGTGCGCTGGCACCCCGCCGAACGTTTCGACCTGGACCGTTTGGCGCTATGGATGAGCGAACTACCCGCCACCGCCAGGGTGAAGGGCGTCTTTCATACGGACGATGGCTGGAAGCAGCTCAACCGCGCCGAAGGCACCCAGCGCGTGGCCGCCAGTGCCTGGCGACAAGACTCCCGGCTGGAGGTGATTACCCCTGACGGCACGCTGCCCCTGGCTGATGCTACGCTTCCTGATCAGCTACGCGCCCTGGGCGCCTGGCGGTGAGGGACGTTGCGCGCGCACGGCCTGCTCCATTTCCTCCACCGGCATGGGCCGCCCGAACAAGTACCCCTGAAACGCATGGCACCCGTGGGCCATGAGCCAGGCCTGATGCGCCGGGGTTTCGACCCCCTCGGCGATGACATCCAGGTTCAGGCTCTTGGCCAGGGCAATGGTACTTTCGACGATGGCGGCATTGGCACTGCTCTCGAGCACCTGCTGCACAAAGGACTGGTCGATCTTCAACTGATCCAGCGGGAGCTGTGCCAGATACGCCAGCGACGAGTAGCCGGTGCCGAAGTCGTCCAGCGAGAAGCGAACGCCGCGCGCCTTCAGGCTTAGCATCTTGTCACGGGCATCGTCTCGGGCGTCGACGAACAGCGTTTCGGTGACTTCCAGCTTCAACCGCTCGAGCGGGGCTCGGGTGCGCTGGAACACCTGCTCCACTCGATGTAGAAAATCGCTCTCGCGGAACTGCAGAGGGCTGATGTTGACTGAAATGGTCAGCTGCTCGAACCCCGGCTGGTGCTGCCACGCAGCCAACTGATGGCAGGCTGCCTCCAGCACCCACTCACCTACGTCGTTGATCAAGCCGGTGCTTTCCAGCAGCGGAATGAACTCACCGGGCGACACCAGCCCGCGTTCAGGATGGTGCCAGCGTAACAGCGCTTCGACGCCCTCGATGCGCCCCTGTTCATCCACTTGGGGCTGATAGTGCAGCTGCCACTGCTGGTGAACCAACGCCAGACGCAGGTCAGACTCCAGTTTGACTCGGGCCAGCAGCGCCGCCTGCATGGAGGGATCGAAAAAGCGCAGGCCGCGCCGGCCACTGGCCTTGGCCTGGGAAAGCGCCATGTCCGCCTGCTGCAGATAATCATCGGCACTGCGTTGGCTGTCGGCCATGACGGTGATGCCCACGCTGGCCGTGACCGACGCCTGCTCATCCCCCACCTGGATCGGGGTATCCAGCGCTGCCATCAGCTTGCTGGCGATATGCTCGGCCAGCGCCTGCGTTTTACGCGAGCTGCCATCCACTCCCTCGACCAACACGGCAAATTCGTCGCCGCCCAGTCGCGCCAGAGTGTCCGTATCGCGCAGCATCTGGCCAAAACGGCGTGCCACGTTCTGCAACAGCCGATCACCGATATGATGCCCCAGCGTATCGTTGACATGATTGAAGCTATCCAGGTCCAGCAGAATCAGCGCTCCACAGCGCTGGTGGCGGTTCAGCTCCTTGAGGGCCACGCCGATTCGGTCGATGAACAGGCGACGGTTGGCAAAGCCGGTCAGCGGATCGTAGAACGCCAACTGATGAATCTCCTGCTCGGCCGCCTTGCGTTCGCTGATGTCACTCATGGTAGCCACATAGTGGGTCAAGCTGCCGTTGCGGTCATGCACGGCACTGATGGTCAGCCACTCGGGAAACAGCTCGCCGTTCTTGCGCTGGTTCCAGATTTCTCCCTCCCAGCTTCCCGTGGAGAGTACGCTGCGCCACAAACGCCGGTAGAAGGCGGCATTGTGGTGCCCAGAGCTGAACATGCGTGGGTTCCTGCCCACGACCTCTGCATCACTGTAGCCGGTGATGCGCTTGAAAGTGTCGTTCACTTTCAGGATCGTGCCCCGTGCATCGGTCACCATGATGCCCAAATGTGCCTGAAATGCAGCGGCAGCAATTTGCAGCTCCACCTCGGCGCGTTTTGCGTCAGTTACCTCACGGGTCACGGAAAGCACTCCTTCCAATTCGTCCGGTTGTTGGGTGCTGCTCACCAGAGGGCTCAAGGTGGCATGAAAATCGCGCGACTGCTGGCCCAATGGCAGCGAATACGTGAACGTGGCCACCTGACCAGTGCGCTGCACCTGCTGGAACACGTCATCAAAGGCTTGCGCCAACGGCCCTGGCAGCACTTCGGCATAGGATTGCCCAGCGCTCGAGCACTGTCCAGCAGCAGCTTATCCGCATCCAGGCGAGCCTGAAGCGGATAGCCCAGCGCCAAGCGGTGCAGGTAACGCCCGCCCCCAACGCCCCCTCGGCAGGGCCAGGCCGCCGCACATGGTGCAGATAGAAGCGCTGATCCAGGGCCGACCAATAAAGCGGCGTGACCACTTCGTCATACGCTGACTGGCTGAAACCTCGCAACGTGCCGTCTGGCTCAGATCCCTGCCCGCATGACGGTTGTCGCCGCTGCTTACCCAAGCGCGCCCGTCTGCATTCAACACGCCAAGCTCATCGATCAACGGCAGCTGGCACGGGCAGTAGCGCGGGCTTCAGCCGCCTGTAACTCCTGCTCATACTGCTCCTTCAACAGCCAGCCAAACAGTGCCAGGAGAGCCCATCACTCGGCGTGAGCGACATCATGCATACCTTAGTCAGGCATCCCGTGGGCGCACCTGATAGAGTGAAAAAAGACAGAGGAAGATACACCAGCCCGAGACATGGGGGGGATTGTTAAAGTGTGACGCGATGTTTTTTTGATGTATATCAATTTTTGGCAAAAACCGTCATCAAAATCCTCATATCGGTATGACCGGCAGGGCAACGAGGCAGCCATGGCATCTCTGGGACAAATGAGCGATTACGAAATACGCCTGGTGCGTATCTTCAAGACCGTGGTGGAGTGCGGTGGCTTCACCGCAGCAGAAACGACGCTGGGCATCAGCCGCTCGGCCATCAGCCAACACATGAGCGACCTGGAGAGCCGCCTGGGGTTTTCGCTTTGCCAGCGAGGTCGCGGTGGGTTCAGTCTGACCGAAGAGGGCAAGGAGATTTACCAGGCCGGCCTGACCCTGCTGACTGCCCTCGAAACCTTCAAAAGCGATGTCAATGCACTGCATCACACCATCAAGGGCGAGCTGAATATCGGCATCACCGATAACCTGGTGACGCTACCCGCCATGAACGTTACCCACGCCCTGGCGGCGCTGACGGCGCCCAACCATGCGGTCACCGTCAATATTCATATGGAACCCTCGGACGCGGTGATCCGGGGCGTCATGGATGGGCACCTGCACGTCGGGGTGGTGCCTGCCGTGAACCTGCCCACCAGCCTGGAAACGCGCTGGCTTTACGACGAGCCGTCCTACCTGTACTGCTCGGCCGAGCACCCCTTGTTTCCACAGACCGATGAGAGGCTCGAAGCAGGCGACATTGCCCAGTACCCCGCCATACAGCCCCGCTACCCGCTACCGGAAAAAGCCCGCCAGGCCCACGAAGCACTCAACCGGCGAGCCTCTGCGTCAGACCGGGAAGGCGCTGCCTTCCTGATCCTGACCGGGCGCTTCATTGGCTTTCTACCCGAACACGTGGCCGCCCAGTGGGTCAGCGCAGGCAAGATGCGCGCCCTGCTGCCCCAGCACTACGCCTATCGCATCCCGTTCGTGCTGATTACCCGCCACGACCGCCGCCCCAACCGCGTGGTGGATGCCTTCCTGGGGCTGGTGAAGGAAGCCAACTAGCGGCGCAGCCCGCCAGGCTCTGCCCGACAGCTAGCTGCGCCATGCGCTACCGCATCAAGGCTGGCGAGCCGCCTCGCTGGCCATCAGCGGCACAGGGCCTGCCTGGGGAGACGACGCCAGCGTACGGCTGGCGACGTAATACACCACCGCCCCCAGCGCCGAGCCCGTGAACCAGCCGTAGTCATAGAACCAGTTCATGGTGCCGGTCAGCAGCGACAGCAGGGTCAGGCTCACCGGAATGCCGAAGGCAATGAATCCGGCGATATTGACCGCAGGGTAAGCCTGGTGGTCCATGTACAGGCTAGGCACATCTAAACGCTGCTTCTTAATCAGGAAGTAATCTACTGCCATAATACCCGCAATCGGGCCCAGCAGGCTGGAGTAGCCCAGCAGCCAGTTGGAGTACATCTGCTCCAGAGAAACGCCCTGGCTCACCACCCCCGCCTTTTGCAGCAGGTCGTAACCCATCAGCAGCACCCCCACGGCGCCAGTCATCAGCACGCCACGGGTTTGATTGATCAGCTTGGGGGCAATGTTCTGAAAGTCATTGGTGGGTGAGACAATATTGGAAGCGGTGTTGGTCGAGATGGTCGCCACGATGATCAGCAGCATGGCCATGATGACCCAGAAAGGGCTGTCGATATAGCCGATCAGGCGCACCGGGTCGGCCACGGTTTGGCCTACCAGCGTTTCCGAGGCGGCGGTCAATACCACGCCCAGGGCAGCAAAGAAGAACATGGTCAACGGCAAGCCCAGGATCTGCCCGACGATCTGGTCCTTCTGGCTCTTGGCGAAGCGGCTGAAATCAGGAATGTTCAGTGACAGCGTCGCCCAGAAGCCCACCATGGCCGTCAGGCCAGCAAAGAAGTAGCCATACATCGAAGCCCCTTCCGGGCGCGACGGCGGCTGGGCCAGCAGTTCGGTCATCGACATGTGCGGCCACGCCCACATCATCAGTCCGATCCCCACGGCCAACAGCAGCGGTGCCGCCAGGGTTTCCAGCCACTTGATCGACTCGGCCCCGCGAATCACCACGTACAGGTTCATGGCGCCAAACACGAAGAAGCCAATCACTTCGCCGACGCCACCCAGCGCCGCCCAAGCGGGAAACAGCGCCGACAGCAGCAGGTGAATGGCCAGCCCGCCAAACATGGTTTGAATGCCAAACCAGCCGCAGCCTACCAGCGCCCTGACCAGGCAGGGCACGTTGGAGCCCAGGATGCCAAACGAAGAGCGCAGCACCACCGGAAAGGGAATGCCGAATTTGGTGCCGGGAAAAGCGTTCAGCGTCAGCGGAATCAGCACGATCACATTGGCCAGCAGAATGGCCAGTAGCGCCTCGCCAACGCTCAGCCCAAAGTAGGCCGTGAGCACGCCGCCCAGGGTGTAGGTAGGCACGCAGATCGACATACCGACCCACAGCGCCGCAATGTTCCATTTGCTCCAGGTACGCTCTTTTGCTTCGGTAGGCGCAATATCGTCGTTGAAGCGTGGGCTTTCACGCACATCGTCTTCCACTGCCAGTTCGACCAACCCCTGCTGATCGATCATTCGAGATTTAGCTGCCGTCATTGTTGTCTCCTCAGCCTCGCCATTGCCTTTTTATCTTCAAAGGTTCAGCAAGTTGTGCAGCAATAAGCGTGCCTAAACGCATGCCCACGCCACTAACCTATTGAACACAAAGCTGACTTGATAGACATATATAATAGCGACGCCTTTCGTATCGTTGTTGTTATACGCACGGGTATTAAAACCTCATAAAAAGGGTAGCGGCATCTCTATAAAACGCACCATCAAGATGCAAAAGAAATCACAACCAACCAATAAAAAATAACAAAACACTGATAAATATGAAAAAAATATAAAAACCATAATAGTGCAACGCTTCACCATATTGACAAAAAAGCCAGGTTAAAAATTAAAAAACTGCAAAAACAAACACTTAAAACCTCACATACTTTTCTATAAAAACTGCTTGCAAACAGCCTTCATCCAGCGCTATGTTCAAAAAGCTGTCCAATATGACAGCTTTGTAAACAATAATAATTCCCGACCGTGAGTCGCGTTCATGACACGCCCAGCACCGAGCGATACACGACTGACTTCCCATCCATTCGGAGGTCGGCGCGTTATGACAAAAGAGGGGTAGTCCATGCAGAAAATGAAGATTGGCCTGATCCAGATGGCCCTGAATACCAGCACCGACCAGGAACCCGGCGCCATTCGTGACGCAATGAACGCCGCACACCTGCCCATGATTCAGCAAGCCGCCGAGCAAGGCGTGCAGGTGCTGTGCTTCCAGGAAGTGTTCAATCAGCCCTATTTTTGCCCCAGCCAGGACAGCAAGTGGTACGCCGCCGCCGAGCGAGTGCCGGAAGGCCCCACCTGCCAGATGATGCAAAAGCTCGCAGCCGAGCATCGCATGGTGATCATCGTCCCTATCTATGAAGAGACCGAGACCGGCGTTTACTACAACACCGCCGCCGTGTTCGATGCCGACGGCAGCTACCTGGGCAAATACCACAAGACACACATTCCCCAGGTGGCTGGCTTTTGGGAGAAATTCTTCTTCAAACCAGGCAAATCCAACTGGCCGGTTTTCGATACCGCCTACGGCAAGATCGGCGTGTATATCTGCTACGACCGCCACTTCCCGGAAGGCTGGCGGGCACTGGCGCTCAACGGCGCAGAGGTAATTTTCAACCCTTCTGCCACGGTGGCCGGTCTTTCCCAATACCTCTGGGAGCTGGAGCAACCCGCCTCCGCCGCCGCCAACGGCTGCTTCATCGCCGCTATCAACCGGGTTGGCACCGAGGCGCCCTGGAATATCGGCGACTTCTACGGCTCCAGCTACATCGTCAACCCACGCGGCAAGATCGAAGCCCAGGCCAGCGCCACGGAAGACGAGCTGCTGGTGCATGAGATCGATTTAGACATGGTGCGCGAAGTGCGCAACAACTGGCAGTTCTTCCGCGACCGCCGCCCCGAAACCTACACCCGCCTCACCGACGGTGAATGATTCTGCTGGCTAAACACAACGACAGGAGCGAACCATGAGCTTATTGATCAAGGGCGGCACGGTGGTCACCCACGCCGACACTTACCGCGCCGATGTGCTGTGTGTCGATGGCAAAATCCACGCCATTGGCACCGACCTGGACGTGCCGGAAGGCTGCGAGATCGTCGATGCCAGCAACCAATTGGTGATGCCTGGCGGCATCGACCCCCATACCCACATGCAGATGCCCTTCATGGGCGCGGTGGCCAGCGAAGACTTCTACACCGGCACCGCCGCCGCCATGGCGGGCGGCACCACCACGATCATCGACTTCGTGATCCCCAGCCCCGGCCAGTCGCTGCTGGAAGCCTTCGAGACCTGGCAGGGCTGGGCGGAAAAAGCCGCCACTGACTTCGCCTTCCATGTGGCGATCACCTGGTGGGATGAGAGCGTCAAAGAGGAGATGGGCACCCTGGTACGCGATCACGGGGTCAACAGCTTCAAGCACTTCATGGCCTACAAGGGCGCGATCATGGCCACCGATGACATTCTGGTGGAGAGCTTTTCCCGCTGCCTGGAGCTGGGAGCGGTGCCCACCGTGCATGCCGAAAACGGCGAACTGGTTTACCACATGCAGCAGAAGCTGCTGGCCCAGGGCATCACCGGGCCGGAAGCCCACCCGCTTTCCCGCCCACCGCAGGTAGAAGGCGAAGCCGCCAGCCGCGCCATTCGCATTGCCTCCACCCTCGGCGCGCCGGTCTACCTGGTACACGTCTCCACCAAAGACGCGGTGGATGAAATCGCCTACGCCCGCCAGCAGGGCCACCCGGTGTTTGGCGAGTGCCTGGCGGGGCACCTGGTGATCGATGACAGTGTTTACCAGCACCCGGACTGGGCCACCGCCGCCGCCCATGTAATGAGCCCGCCCTTCCGGCCCAAAGGCCACCAGGAAGCGCTCTGGCACGGCCTGCAGTCCGGCAATCTGCAAACCACCGCTACCGACCACTGCTGTTTCTGCGAAGAGCAGAAAGCCGCCGGGAAAGATGACTTCACCAAAATCCCCAACGGCACTGCGGGTGTGGAAGACCGCCTGGCCGTACTGTGGGACGAAGGGGTGAATACCGGAAAGCTCTCGCCCCAGGAGTTCGTGGCGGTCACCTCCACCAACACCGCCAAAATCTTCAACCTCTACCCACGCAAAGGGGCGATTCAGGTAGGTGCCGATGCCGACCTGGTGGTCTGGGACCCCAACGGCACCCGCACGATTTCCGCCAGGACTCATCATCAGAACGTCGATTTCAATATCTTCGAGGGCAAGACGGTGCGCGGCATTGCCCGCCATACCATCAGCCAGGGCAAATGGACCTGGCGGGATGGCGAGCTGCACGCCGAGCGCGGTGCGGGCCGTTACCTGAAGCGCCCCGCCTACCCCGGTGTGTTCGAGCTGCTGGCCAAGCGTGCCGAGCTGAATGCCCCCGTGGCGGTAACTCGCTGAGCCTCGCCCCACAAAGAACAGACGCCCCACGAAGAACAGAACGATCCAGAAGGACCAGGGAGAAACGACCGTGACCCATTCACTTGATCATCTGCCCAGCGCAAAAGAGGTCGGCACCTACGACCCAGCGACGCTGGCAAGCAACTTCAGCGACCTGCATCCGCCGCTGACGCCGCGCCAGGCCATCATCGAAAGCCAGCGCTGCCTGTACTGCTATGACGCGCCCTGCGTCGAGGCCTGCCCGTCGGACATCGACATTCCCAGCTTCATCCGCCAGATCAGTGACAACAACATTAATGGCGCAGCAGCAACCATTCTGGAAGCCAATATCCTCGGCGGCAGCTGCGCCCGGGTGTGCCCCACGGAAATCCTCTGCGAACGCAGCTGCGTGCGTAACCACGACGCCGAGTGCCAGCCGGTACTGATCGGTTTGCTCCAGCGTCATGCTACCGATCACATGCAGTTCGATAGCCACCCCTTCAAGCGGGCCGCCAGCACTGGCCGCCATGTTGCCGTGGTGGGCGCGGGGCCTGCGGGACTCTCCTGCGCCCATCGTCTTGCCATGTTGGGCCACCAGGTCACCCTCTTCGAGGCCGAGCAAAAACCCGGAGGGCTCAACGAGTACGGCATTGCCCGCTACAAGATGACCGACGATTTTGCCCGCAAGGAAGTCGAGTTCCTGCTGGACATTGGCGGCATCGACCTCCAGTACGGCCAGCGCCTGGGCGACAACCTCACTCTCGATACCCTGCGCCAGCAGTACGACAGCGTATTTCTGGGGTTGGGGCTGGGAGCCAGCCGCACGCTGGGGCTGACCGGCGAAGATGCACCGGGCCTGATGCCCGCCGTGGACTACATCAAGACCCTACGCCAAACCGATGACCTGGGCAGCCTGGCCGTGGCCAAGCGCTGCATCGTGATTGGCGCTGGCAATACCGCCATCGACATGGCCACGCAAATGGCGCGTTTGGGGGCCAAAGAGGTCACTCTGGTGTATCGCCGTGGCACTGAGGCGATGTCCGCCACCGACCACGAACAGGAGATCGCCAAGGCCAACGGCGTGCGTATGGTGACCTGGGCCCAGCCGGACGAAATTCTGCTGGATGCTCAAGGTCGAGTGGCAGGCATGCGTTTTGCCAACACCGCAGAGCAGCAGGGCCGCCTCTCCACCACGGGTGAGACCTTCGAGATCGCGGCGGATGCCGTTTTCACCGCCATCGGCCAGGGCTTCGAGGGCGACAGCCTACGCGATGCCACCGCCTCCGAACTGGCCCGGGATGGCGAGCGCATCCACGTCAATGAGCTGTTCCAGACCTCATTGGCCAACGTTTACGCTGGCGGCGACTGCGTCAAACCCGGCCAGGACCTCACCGTGCAGGCCGTGCAGCACGGCAAGCTGGCCGCCCACGCCATCCATCAAGCGCTCGCCGCCCAGCAGGAGGCCGCATGAACATCACACCTTTTAACACCCTCTCTTTTCCAGGCAAGAAACACAGCGGCGACAGCGTGGTGAACGGCGTCGACCTATCGGTGAACTTTGCCGGTATCAAAGCCCCCAATCCCTTCTGGCTGGCCTCGGCCCCGCCCACCGACAAAGCCTACAACGTGGTGCGCGCCTATGAGGCGGGTTGGGGCGGCGTGGTATGGAAAACCCTTGGCGAAGAGCCGCCAGCCGTGAACGTCTCCTCCCGCTACTCGGCCCACTACGGCAAAAACCGCGAGGTGATCGGTTTCAACAATATCGAGCTGATTACCGACCGTTCGCTGGAGATCAACCTTCAAGAGATCACCCAGGTGAAGAAGGATTGGCCGGACCGCGCGCTGATCGTCTCCATCATGGTGCCCTGCAACGAGGAGGCCTGGGCCTATATCCTGCCGCGGGTGGAAGCCACCGGCGCAGACGGCATCGAGCTCAACCTGGGCTGCCCCCACGGCATGCCGGAACGCGGCATGGGCGCAGCGGTGGGCCAAAACCCGGATTTGATCGAAAAAGTCACCTACTGGTGTAAAAAGCACTACTCCAAGCCGGTCATCGTCAAGCTCACCCCCAACATCACCGATATTCGCGTGGGCGCCCAGGCGGCACTGCGAGGCGGCGCTGATGCAGTCTCGTTGATCAACACCATCAACTCCATTACCAGCATCGACCTGGACAACATGGTCGCCAAACCCACCGTGGGCCATCAGAGCACCCACGGCGGCTACTGCGGCAGCGCGGTGAAACCCATCGCCCTGAACATGGTGGCAGAAATTGCCCGAGACCCAGCCACGCCCACGCTGCCCATTTCCGGTATTGGCGGGATTTCCACCTGGCGGGATGCGGCGGAATTCATCGCCCTGGGCGCGGGCAGCGTGCAGGTGTGCACCGCTGCCATGCTCAACGGTTTTCGCATTGTTGAAGAGATGAAAGATGGCCTCTCCCGCTGGATGGCGGAAAAAGGCTACGACTCCATCGAAGCGTTTTCCCGCAGGGCGGTGCCGCAAACCACCGACTGGAAGCACCTGGACATCAACTTCAAGACCATCGCCCATATCGATCAGGACCTGTGCATCGAGTGTGGCCGCTGCTATATCGCCTGCGAGGACACCTCTCACCAGTCGATTGCCAAGCTCACCGAGCAGGACGGCGCGCGCCGCTACGAGGTCATCGAAGACGAGTGCGTGGGCTGCAACCTGTGCCAGATCACCTGTCCGGTGGAGAACTGCATCACCATGGTGCCTCAGGAAACCGGCAAGCCCTTCCTCGCCTGGGACGACGACCCACGCAACCCCTTCCGCGTCGCCTCTTAGTCTCTTCGCTTGGCCAAATACAGACGGCCACTCGCACAGAGCCCCGACACCGGTTTACGGTGGCGGGGCTCTGTGGCTTATAGAGATAACCTCAGCCTATCAAAACGCTTCCCACTCCTGCTCGGCACTGGCGGCCGCGTTGGGCTTCGGCTTACCCGTAAGCTGGGGGCGCAGCAGCTCGCCGCGGCGGGGTAGCCAGCGCGGGCTGACGGCGCTCGCTCCCCTGCTCCAGGCGGAAT
>NZ_LFGT01000023.1:78406-99485 GCF_002078115.1 Halomonas sp. BC2
CTCCTCCAGCGAACTGGCCGCCGCAGACGCTTCTTGCACCAGCGCCGCGTTCTGCTGGGTGACCTCATCCATCTGGGCGATGGCCTGATTGACCTGCTCGATGCCCGCGCTCTGCTCCTGGGAGGCTGCCGATATTTCATCCATGATGTCGGTGACCCGGCGTACCGACCCGACGACTTCCCGCATGGTGGCACCGGCTTTTTCTACCAGTTGAGAGCCTTCATTGACCTGCGCCGTGGAAGCATCGATCAATCGCTTGATCTCCTTGGCCGCCTCGGCACTGCGGCTGGCCAGGTTGCGTACTTCGCTGGCGACGACCGCGAAACCGCGCCCCTGCTCGCCTGCCCGGGCAGCCTCGACCGAGGCATTGAGCGCCAGAATATTGGTCTGGAAGGCAATCGAGTCGATCACGTTGATGATATCGGCCACCTGCTGGGAGCTCGAAGAAATCCCGTGCATGGTCGAGATGACCTGCTCGACCACGTCGCCGCCCTCTACCGCCTTACCCGAAGCATCGTTGGCCAGGGTGCTGGCCTGATGTGCGTTATCGGCGTTCTGCTTCACGGTTTGGGTCAACTGCTCCATGCTGGCAGCGGTTTCCTGCAAGGAAGCCGCCTGCTGCTCGGTGCGCGACGATAAATCCGCGTTGCCCCCGGCAATTTCTCGTGCGCCGATGTAGATCGAGCCGCTGCTGTCGCGCACGGTCGCTACCGTGGCCGCCAAGCCACTCTGCATGCGCTGCATGGCGCTGAACAGCTTGCCAATTTCATTGCTTCCGCGCAGGTCCACGCGGGATGACAGATCGTTTTCGGCAATACGCTCGAAATGCACCACGGCTTCATCCAGGGGCTTGACGATGGACCCCACCATGGCCATGCGCACCAGCACGATAATGAACAGCGCAGCCACGATCACAGCAATATCAATATAACCAAATACTTGCATATCGCGCTCGTAATGGTCGATCAACTGATCCGCATACTCGGCCAGATAGCCGTTAAAGGCCATGCTAGTCGTAACAAACGATTGATTAAGCGGAATAATGGCTAAACGCACCGCGTTTAGCTGTGCCTCATTACCCGCTGTTACCGCCGCCTCCATGGGAATCAAGCCTTCCTGCATCACCGCGTAAAAGGCGGTAATCACAGCCTCGGCCAACTCGTTGTTCATACCACGTGGGTCGGAGGCTTCAAATTCGGAGAAGTAACTCTGAGCAGATTGTTGAAACGTTTCGGCCTCGACCAGATAGGTTTGCGCCTGCTGATGCTGACCATCTTCGGAAGCCACGACACTGTTCAAATACGCCAACTGGGCAAAACCTACTGAGCGCTGAGTACGCGCCAGGGGCAACATCTGATGCATCGACAGCTCATCCATGGCTTCTAATGAATGCCCTCCTTTATTTCCCGCTAAATGACCAAGAACAGCAATGGTCATGATCAACAAAGAAAAAATAGCCAACGTGAACGTCAGACTTGTTTTTACCGAGATATTTGCCAGCAATCGCTTCATACCACCCCCCTACCGACAAAGCGTCGTTTGCCAGTCCATTAGAGAGCGTCTTTTCTTTAATATAGTGCTCGCTACGCAAGCCTCAATGTGTGGATGGCATTCTATGGAAGGTAACTAATGAGACAATAGAGTTCACATTGTTTGACGTTATTGATAACTTGCTAACAGTCCTGCTTCTTTTTCGTGCAGCTTCGCTAAAACTGCACCATTTCTACGCTGCACCGCATCATCCCTGCCTCCTTCGAGAACAAGACGTCCCTTCGACTCTTATGACTAACCTTTTGAAAAGCTGATGTTTCGCAAAAACGACTAAGCCATTTGGCATGTTAGCTGCACAAGACAAGGGGATAGCAAACTGGGCCAACGTGGGCCTGGCGATAAAAAAGACGATCAACAGACAACGGCGTCTGCAACAGCTCCTCAACGGGGGCTGATTGCAGGCGCCGTTTTTGTCTCCAAAAGGCAGGAACCGTGTCATGCGTAAAAAAATCTCTTCGTCCCACTCACCGGAACGTCGTCACTTTCTCAAAAGCTCCGCCGCCGTGGTGGGAGGCTCTGCCGTGCTCAGCAGCCTGCCCATGAGCTGGGCTTTTGCCAACGGCGCTTTGGAAACCACGTCGGCCAAACTCGGTTTCATTGCGCTGACGGATGCAGCGCCGCTGTTCGTGGCCGATGAAAAAGGATTTTTTGCCAAGCACGGTATGACCGATGTGGAGGTCCTCAAGCAGTCTTCCTGGGGTACCACCCGAGACAACCTGGTACTGGGTTCACAGCGTAACGGGATCGATGGCGCGCACATCCTGACGCCCATGCCTTACCTGATCGCCAGCGGTGCCATGACCCCCAACAACATTCCCGTGCCGATGAGCATTCTGGCGCGCCTCAATCTCAACGGGCAGTGCATCTCGGTGGGCGATGAGTACGCCGACCTCAAGGTCGCGCTGGATACCCGTGAGTTTGCCCAAGCTCTGGCGGAAAAGCGCAGCGGAGGCAGCGAAGTCAGCGCTGCCATGACCTTCCCCGGCGGCACCCACGACATGTGGATTCGCTACTGGATGGCCGCCGGGGGCATCGACCCCAACCGCGACATCTCCACCATTACCATCCCGCCGGCCCAGATGGTGGCCAACATGCGGGTGGGCAGTATGGACACCTTCTGTGTGTGCGAGCCCTGGAACCAGCAGTTGATCAACCAGGGCATCGGCTATACCGCCAATACCACCGGCGAGCTGTGGAACGACCACCCGGAAAAAGCCTTCGCCATGCGCAGCGACTACGTAGAAGCCCACCCCAACGCTACCAAAGCGCTGCTGATGGCCATCATGGAAGCTCAAATGTGGTGCGAAGACCCAGCCAACCACGAGGAGATGGCCCAGATCTGCTCACGCCGCCGCTGGATTCATGCGCCTTATGCCGACCTCATCGACCGTATTCAGGGCAACTTCGATTACGGCACCGGGCGCGTCGTGGAAAACCATCCGCACATGATGCGCTACTGGGACAAGCACGCCTCCTACCCCTTCAAGAGCCACGACCTGTGGTTCCTGACCGAGAACAAGCGCTGGGGCTACTTGCCGCAGGACTTCGATAGCGCGGCCTTGATCGAGCAGGTCAACCGCGAAGACCTGTGGCGAGAAGCTGCTCACGCCCTTGGCGTGGCCTCGGCAGACATTCCGGACTCCACCTCTCGCGGCGTCGAAACGCTGTTCGACGGCAAGGTCTTCGACCCGGAAAACCCGCAAGCCTACCTCGATAGCCTGGAGATCAAGGCGCTGGCCTGAGCCAGGCAGCCTGGGAGAGCCTCATGACGACTTCATCAAGAGCCAATACGCTGTCTACCTCCATGCCAGGCGTGCACCCTGTGCTGCTACGCCTGCGCGATACCCTGGTCAAGAACGTGCTGCCGCCGGTGGTCGTGCTGGCCATTCTGATCGGCCTGTGGGAAGCGCTGTGCTCCCATCCTGGCGCGGCGCTGCCGCCGCCCTCGCAGGTGCTCAACGATACCTGGGAGCTGATCATTCATCCCTTCTACGACTACGGCGGCAACGACAAGGGCATGGGCTGGCAGATTCTGGCCAGCCTGGAACGCGTGGCCTATGGCTACCTGCTGGCGGTGGTGGTAGGTATCAGCCTGGGCGTGCTGGTGGGCCAATCGACCTGGGCCCTGCGTGGCCTCGACCCCGTGTTTCAGGTGCTGCGCACCGTGCCTCCGCTGGCCTGGCTGCCGATTTCACTGGCCGGGTTTCAGGACAGCACCCCTTCGGCCATTTTCGTGATCTTCATCACCGCCATCTGGCCCATCATCATCAACACCTCAGTGGGGGTGCGTAATATCCCCGAGGATTACCGCAACGTGGCCCGAGTGATTCGCCTCAACGGCATGGAGTATTTCACCCGCATCATGCTGCCCGCCGCCGCACCCTATATCTTTTCGGGCCTGCGCATTGGGGTAGGGCTTTCCTGGCTGGCCATCGTGGCCGCCGAGATGCTGATTGGCGGCGTGGGCATCGGCTTTTTCATCTGGGACGCCTGGAATGCCTCCATGCTCAGCGACATCGTGCTGGCACTCATCTATGTGGGCATCGTGGGCTTCATTCTTGACCGCATCGTGGCCTTCATCGGCCAGTGCGTGACCCGTGGCACCACCCAAAGCTAACCCAGGAGATTGGATCATGGCTTCACACTATTTAAGCGTCGAGCAGGTGGACATGACCTTTGCCACCAAAGGTGCCACTACCAACGTGCTCAAGGAGATCGACCTGGGCGTCGCCAAGGGTGAGTACATCTCGATCATTGGCCATTCGGGCTGCGGCAAGTCGACCCTGCTCAACATCATCGCCGGGCTCACCTCCTCGACCTCTGGCGCGGTCATCCTGGATGGCAAGGAGGTCAATGCGCCAGGCCCCGACCGCAGCGTGGTCTTCCAAAACCACTCGTTACTGCCTTGGCTCACGGTGTACGAGAACGTGGCGCTGGCGGTGAACAAGACCTTTGCCCGCCGCAAGACCAAGGCCGAACGCCACGCCTGGATCCTCAAGAATCTGGACATGGTCGGTATGTCCCATGCCCTCAACAAACGCCCTTCAGAGATTTCCGGCGGCATGAAGCAGCGGGTAGGGATCGCCCGCGCTCTGGCCATGGAGCCCAAGGTACTGCTGCTGGATGAGCCGTTTGGCGCCCTGGATGCGCTGACACGCGCCCACCTGCAAGAAGAGGTGATGCGCATTCAGGACGAGCTGGGGAACACCGTCATCATGATCACCCACGATGTGGATGAGGCCGTGCTGCTGTCTGATCGTATCGTCATGCTGACCAACGGCCCCTCGGCGCGCATTGGTGAAATTCTCGATATCGACCTGCCGCGCCCCCGCAACCGTATCACGCTGGCCGACGACCCTCGTTACAACCGCTACCGCCAGGAAGTGCTGCGCTTCCTGTACGAAAAGCAGCGCAAGGTAGAGCACCTGGCCGAACGGCGTGAGAAAGCCCCCAGTACTGCCACGGCTAAAAAAGCCCGCGCCTAGTTTCTTAAAATAGCCTGAGGGGTGGCCTGGGGATTGGAAAAGTGGTTTTTCAGCGTTTCGCTCAGCGGCACGTTCAGGGTAATCCCCTTGCCGGGCAACGGCTGCAGGAACCACCGCTCGTAAAGCGCCAGCATCTCATCGCTTTGATAGATCTGGCGCAGCGCCTGGTTGACCTGCTCGACAAAGGCGTCATCGCCTCGGCGCATCAGCAGCCCCAACGGCTCCTCCGCCGTCACCGCCTCTTCCGACAGGCGATAGGCGTCGGGGTTGCCGGTTTCTGCCATCATCGTGCTCAGCAGAATGTCATCCATGGCAAATGCCGCCACCCGCTCCTGGGTGACCAGGTCAAAAGCCTCCTGAAGCGTTTCCACCGGCACCACCGACAGATTCAAACGCTGCTCACGGTTGGCCTGATTGATCTGACCCACATTCACCGTTCCACGCGCCACACTGACGCTGCGCCCCGCCAGATCCTGCAGCGTGGCAAACTCATGCCTGGCCAGCGCGACATAGCGCACGGAGACGAAAAAATGGCTCAGCGAGAAATCGGCACTACGACGGCGCTCCGCCGTATTCGTGCTGGCATTGCATTCGATATCGATATCGCCACTGTTCAAAAGCTGCACCCGGTTGCCCGGCGTACGGAAGACGTATTCGATCTCCAGCCGGGGGAGTTCCAGTTGCTGCTGTAGATGCTCCGCCACCCGCTGACACAGCTCGATGGAGTACCCCACCACGCGCCCCTCATCATCCGCATAGGAAAAAGGCGCCGTATCGCCATAGCCAACCCGTAGCGTGCCGGTTTCCCTGAGGCGTTCCAGGGTATCGATGTTGATCGCGGCCACCGGCTCTATGGCGTTGGCCATGCCCACCGCCAGCAGCCCACTCACTAGAGCGGCACTCCACGCACTTCCGCTAGACACCATGACCTGCTCCCATGGTCATGCCGCTACTGAACACCTGATAACGCCCTCGCCCCATGGCCTTGGCGGCGTAGAGCGCCACCTCGGCACTGCGCAACAGGGTATGGCTGCTTTCGCCATCCCGTGGGGCCAAGGCAATCCCGATGCTGACACCGATCTGGACGCGCTCTCCCTGCAGGTCAAAGGGTTCGCGCAGCGCAGCGACCAGCCGCCCTGCCCGCACACTGGCTTCGTCCAGCGCATGGTGGTGAACAGGCTGGAGAATCGCGAACTCATCGCCCCCCAGACGCGCCACCAGCTCGCGTTCGGCCAACAGCTGCTGCACCCGTCGACTGGCCTGGACCAGCAGCTCATCCCCAGCGGCATGCCCTAACGTATCGTTGACGGCCTTGAAGCGATCCAGATCAAAAATCATCACATTGAAGCGCTCACCGCTCGGCAGCTGTGCGACGGCATCCCGCAAGGCATCGTTGAACTGAACACGATTAGGCAGCTTGGTCAGCGCATCGTGGTGCGCCAGGTGCTGGAACTTGAGCGCCTCCTCCTTGACCTCCAGCAGCAGCTCACGCTCGACGACTTTTTTGCGTAACGCTTCGATGGCTTGGGCCATACAGCCAATTTCATCCTGGCGCTGTGTGTAGGGCGTTGCCTGCTCGGTTCGGTTATGGGAAATATGCGTCAGCGCCTTGATCAGACGCGGCACGGGCTTGAACAGCCGATGCATCAACAGGCTCAACAGCAAGGCCGTGGCCAACAGCACGATGCCCAGCGAGGCGACAACCTTCAGCAAAAACTCACGATCCACGTGATACAGCGTCGCCTTCGTGCCAATGGAGGCGACCGACACCCCCCATAGCTCCCCTTGGGAAGACACGATGGGCAGCGCACTGATGAAGTGCTCCTCATGGCCAAGCCAGGCAAAACCCACGTACGGCTCGTTACCGGACGCGGCCAGCGATAGCTCCGGGACTTGAGGCAGTGTGAGCGAGACGTCTTCACCGTGATGGGCATCGGCGACCATGCTGAAGCGGCCATCCGGTAAGCGGGAAAACAGCCAGACGTTGTGGCGCGTTTGCGCACTCGCCAGCGCCAACACATCCACGGGACTGAAACCGGTACTGAGCACCGAGTCTTCATCCCCAAGGGCCTGTTCCGACACCAGGTGCGTCACTTGACCCGAGGGGTCGGTGCGTACCGCCACGTTCGTGTAGATGCGCCGAATCGTAGCGCTCACGATTTGGGCATTCACCAGCGCTTCCCGAGCCCACTGTTCGCGTGCACTGCGCTCCACAATGGTCAAGCCCAGCAAGGCGCCCATGGAATAGGCAAACACCACGCCCAACACCATGAAGGCCGCCACTTTGCCGACCAGGGTGCGATACCAGGGCAGCCCAGCGGCTGGCAACGGTGGTTCTTGCGAACTGGATGGTTCCATATTGGCCGACTCCCCCTCAGCCACGTCTTGCCACATCGCCCCATTGCTGATCATCGATCCTGTCAATGGCATGTTAGCGCCACGCCATGCAGAGCGTTCGTTACCTTGTTGTGCGCGTGCGCGCTCGTTATTCATGTCTTCTTTTCGCAAACTACCATTAAAGACGCGCACGAGTGGCTAAAAATTTAAACGTTTCTTGTTACCTGACCACGCCTGATTGGCATGCGGCTTGCTGCATCTTTCTTGACCATGACACGCGACGACGTATCGAAGGGGAAAAAGATGCACCATTCAGACTACCCACTTAGCGAAGTACCCCTCCAGGCTCGGAAAGGGCTACTCTCTACCTCAGCGGTACTGCTTGGCTTTACCTTTTTCACCGCCACCATGTGGGCGGGTGGCTCCCTGGGCCAAGCCTTCCCGATTGGCCAGTTACTGTGGATTATCGTGGCAGGCAACCTGCTACTGGGTATCTACGCAGCAACGCTGGCTTATATCGCCTGCCAGAGCGGCCTGAATGCCGTCCTGATGGGGCGGTTCTGTTTCGGCGAAAAAGGCAGCAAACTCTCTGACATCATCCTCGGCTTCACCCAGATTGGCTGGTACGCCTGGGGAACCGCCACGATAGCTCTGGTACTGGTACGCACCACGGGGATGCCTGAATGGCTGGAAATCCCCTTGATGGTGCTGTTTGGCTTTGGATTCTGCGTGACCGCCATGATCGGCTATCGAGGCATGGACTGGCTATCGCGCTTCGCCGTACCCGCCATGATGCTCTTCATCTTGATCAGCCTGTTCACCGGGCTGGTCGATGTGCGCGGCTTTGCAGGATTAAGCCAGCAAACGCCAACGGAAAGTATGAGTGTCGCAGCGGCGATCACCGTGATTATCGGTACCTTCATCAGCGGTGGCACCCAGGCGACCAACTGGAGTCGCTTTGCCAGGACGCCGAAAGTTGCGGTGATCGCAACGCTGGCCGCTTTTTTCATTGGCAATGGATTGATGGTGCTGACCGGTGCCTTGGGCACGATGATTTACCAGCAGGCAGATATCGTCGATGTTCTCATTGCCCAAGGCTTTCTCTCCCTCGCGGTATTGATGCTGTTCCTGAACATATGGACGACCCAGGACAACACGATTTACAACTTCGCCGTGGCGGGATGCAACTTGCTGCGCACCGAAAAGCGCCGCTTGGTCACCGTCAGCGGCGCCGCCATTGGTACCGTGCTGGCGGTAGGTGGTATGTACAACCTGCTCATTCCATTTCTGGTGCTGCTCGGCACGTTTATCCCTCCCATGGGCGGGGTGATCATGGCTGATTTTTGGCTCAAGCACCGAGGCCGCTACCCTGCTTTGGCCTCTGCGCAGCTACCCGACTTCAATCGGCGCGGCCTCGCCGCCTATGCCATTGGTGCCGGGGCTGCCTATTTTTCTCCGTTACTACCGCCGCTGGTGGGTGTCGCAGTCGCGGCAGGCAGCTACGCCGTGCTGCTACGTCTGAAGCACGCTACGCTGGGTGATAGCTTCCCATCGACGGCCAAACAATAAGTGAGCACCTGTTTATGAACATGCAGATCATCAATGCCCGCCTTCGCCAGCGCCCTGGGCTTTATCGGCTGGACATCGAGAACGGCGTCTTCACCGCAATCACCGCTCAGGATGCGCCGCAAACGGCAGGCGAAGACCAGAGGGATGCGGGCGGCAAGCTGCTGTGCGCGCCGTTTATCGAGCCGCACATCCACCTGGATGCGGCCCTGACCGCTGGCGAGCCTCACTGGAACCAGAGCGGCACGCTGTTCGAGGGCATCGAACGCTGGGGAGAGCGTAAGCCGTTGCTTGACGAGGCGGACATTCGGGAGCGCGTACTGAAGACCCTCAACCTGTTGATCGGCAACGGCGTGCAGTTCGTGCGCACCCATGCCGACACCAGCGACCCCAGCCTGGTAGGCCTGAAAACCCTTTGCACACTGCGAGACGAGCTGAAGGACAAAATCGACATTCAGGTGGTGGCCTTTCCACAGGATGGCCTGCTTTCATTCCCCGGCGGCGACAAGCTCATGGAAGAGGCGCTGGAGTTTGGCGCCGATGTGGTAGGCGGCATTCCTCACTTCGAGTACACGCGAGAGTTGGGCGTGGCGTCCATGAAGCGCGTCATCGAGCTGGCCATCAAGTACGACCGCCTGGTGGACGTGCACTGCGACGAAATCGATGATCCCAACTCGCGGTTTCTCGAAGTGCTCGCCTGTGAGGCACTGTTTCATGAGCTGGGCAGCCGCGTGACCGCCAGCCACACCACCGCCATGCACTCCTACGACAACGCCTACTGTTCGAAACTGTTTCTGCTGCTCAAGCGTTCGGGCATCAACTTCATTTCCTGCCCCACCGAAAGCATCCACCTGCAAGGGCGCTTCGACACCTATCCCAAACGGCGCGGCGTGACACGCGTCAAGGAACTCAACGAAGCCGGTATCAACGTCTGTTTTGCCGAAGACTCCATCTTCGACCCCTGGTACTCGCTGGGCAACGGCAAGCTGCTGCGAACGCTGGATTTTGGCCTGCATATCTGCCAGATGATGGGCTATCAGGACTTCAGCCAGGCGCTGTCGCTGATCACCGACAACAGCGCCCGCACGCTCAACATCGAGGCGCGTTACGGTATCGAGGTGGGCAAACCCGCCAGCTTCAACCTGCTGGATGGAGAAGACGACTACAGCGTGCTACGCAACCAGGGTGACGTACTGCTCTCCGTCCGCCACGGTGACATCATCATGCAGCGGGAGCCCGCACGCATCGTGACGCCACCGTGGCTTGGTTAGGGCTTGCGGCAAAAACCATCCACTAAATGGCCGTGTAAAAACGTTTATTTTATGTCGAGCAAATAGCCATAAAACGCCGTATTGCGCTGCCAGCCCAGTGACTCGTAAAGCGCCTGGGCGCGCTGATTCTCTACCTGAGTCATGAGGATCAAACGTGCGACTCCATGCTCCTGGGCCAGCCTGGCGGCGGCTTCCATCAACGCTCTGCCGGTGCCTTGCGTGCGCGACGCTGGCTGCACGAAGAGGTCATTGAGCGTCCACCGAGCATTCAGCCCCACGGTGGAAACACCCGGATAGAGCTGCACGAACCCCGTCAGTGAGCCATCGCTCGCCTCACTGACGAGAATGTAGGAGTCGCCCAACCCCATCCGCAATTCGAGAAACCTCCGTGCAGCCGGCAAGTCGCTGGGCTGTTGGTAAAATTGGCGATAGCCATCGAGCAGCTCACTCAAGGGAGCCAGGTCATCAAACACCGCTGGACGAATCTGGGTCATGTCATTGCCTCGATAGTCATGGAGTAATGCCCCAGTCTGCCGCTATAGTGGTTCCTTAAAAAGAGCCACTTTGCACCCTTTCAGGAGAACCAGTGAAACAGAGCGCCAGCGACAGTGACTGGATCATCGACGCATTGGCCTTGCGCATGCATCAACACGCAACGCGATCGCTCAGTCAGCGGCTATACCATCCGCTCAAGGAGTGGGTACGCCAGGGTAAACTTACGGCTGGCCAGCGGCTGCCTTCGTCACGTCACATGTCGGATGCGCTGGGCGTCAGCCGCAATACCGTCCTCGCGGCAACGGACAGGCTGCTGGCCGAGGGGCTGCTGGTGGCACGCCAAGGGGCGGGGCTTTACGTAGCGCAGTTGCCTCGCGTGCTGGATACCGAGACCGCACCGCCTCCAAAGGCCGTTCACTACTCTTCCCGAGGGCGCACCCTATTGGCGCTGAGCAAGACGCTCAGCAACGGCTACCGAGCGTTCTCACCCGGCGTACCCGCCCTGGACCTGTTTCCTGAAGCGCAGTGGCAACGGCTTGTGCGCCAGCATCAGCGCAACGCCGATGTGGCGTGGATGGATTATCAGACCGGCGGCGGGCTGGCAGCATTGAAAGTGGCGATCAGCGACTACCTGAGGCTCTCTCGGGCGGTACGCTGCCAGCCTGAACAGGTCATCATCACTCAAGGGGCACAGCAAGCCTTCGAGCTGATCACCCAGCTACTGACCGACCCTGACGACGCGGTCTGGATGGAAGAGCCTGGCTACGGCGGTGCCAAAGCCTGCTTTCTGGCAGCTGGGCTCGATGTCACACCCGTTCCTGTTGATGCCGACGGGCTCGACCCGGCTCTGGGCGAAAAGAGTGCTCCCGCCCCTCGACTGATCTATACCACCCCCTCCCATCAATACCCCACCGGCGTGACCATGCCCGTCACTCGCCGGTTGGCACTGCTGGACGTCGCTGAACGCTGCGGTGGATGGATCATCGAAGACGATTACGACAGTGAGTTTCGCTATGACACCCCACCGCTCCCATCACTCCAGGGGCTGACCGAGCAGGCGCCGGTCATTTATGTGGGCACGTTCAGTAAAGTCCTGTATCCCGGTTTGCGTCTGGGCTATCTGGTCGCCCCGCCTGAACTCGCTCCCGATGTGTGCCGGGCCCAGGCCCGTTTACATCGAGAGGGTCACTACCCACTCCAGTCGGCACTGGCCGCCTTCATGGCCAGTGGCCACTTCACCCGCCACATCACCCGCATGCGGACGGCCTACCGTCACCGCCAACGCTGTTTACGCGCCGCCCTGGCCCCCGCCGTTGCGGCAGGTTTACGGTTATCGGAGGGGCATGCTGGCATGCACTTGCTGGCCGAGCTGAGCAGTATCGAGGAGGAAACGGCTCTGGTCAGTCATGCTGCCCAGGCGGGCATTACACTGTCGCCACTGTCACATTACTACCTTTCCGCCAACAAGCGATTCGGTTTGGTGCTTGGCTATGCCAGTGCCAACGAACAGACCCTGGACTGGGCAGGACAGTGGCTGAGCAACGCGTATCTGGCCCATCAAACCCGCACTCCCGACGCGCCACTTTCCCGCAATGGTCACAAGACCAACGTATTCCAGGGGGGCACTCTTGTAGTAGTGTAGCGTTCTTTATACGCTCATTTATAAACCTGATAGAAAGGGAACGGCCGTTCCCCATGGGGTCAAGGTGGCTCAATTGCTCTCTTCACATACAGAATCGCGCGCCTCGGTCTACAAGGCCTGGAGCGTGCATGTCTTCACTGCCAGCGGTGTCTTGCTGGGCACCATGGCGCTGTTGGCGCTGATCGATAACAACCCCGTGGCCTGCCTGCTGTGGCTAGGCGCCGCCATGATGGTAGACGGCCTGGACGGCACCCTGGCGCGCAAGTATGAAGTGAAGACCATTCTGCCCCACTTCGATGGCTCCACGCTGGATATGGTGATCGACTATCTCACCTGGGCATTCATCCCGGCGCTGTTCATCTACTTTTTCGTCGAGCTGCCCACCCACTTCGAACTGCTCTCGGTCTTCATCATCCTGCTCTCCTCCATGTTCTGCTTTTGCAACGTGAACATGAAAAGCCAGGACAACTACTTTGTCGGTTTTCCTGCTGCCTGGAACATCATCGCCGCCTACTTCTACATTCTTGATTTTCCGCCATTTGTCACCTTCGCGATCATTCTGCTCATGGCGGCCCTCACCGTCACCCGCATGAAGTTTCTGCACCCTTTCCGGGTACGGCAATTCATGCCGCTGAACATCACGGTCACGCTGGTGTGGTGTGTGTGCACGACTTCGCTGATTCTCTCGCACCCCACCCATGCCTCCTGGGCCTTGTGGGGCTGAATGCTGACATCGGTCTACTTCACCGGCATGTGCCTGTGGCGCACCGCTCGGGAATGGTTTGCCTGATCCTCTGACCACCACGGTACACGACGGATGACGAACGGCTTTATCGCCCCGGATGGGCAACCCCGCTGCCAGTGGTGCGCAGGAGCGCCAGAATTCCTGCCGTACCACGACCAGGAGTGGGGGTTTCCGGTCGATAACGACCAGCGCCTGTTCGAAAAACTTTGTTTGGAAAGCTTTCAGTCGGGGCTCAGCTGGCGCACGATCCTCAATAAGCGCGACAACTTTCGCGCCGCTTTTCACCGCTTCGATTTTCATCAGGTAGCCCACTTTGGCGAACAGGACGTGGAGCGCTTACTGCAAGACGCGGGCATCATTCGTCATCGTGGCAAAATCGAAGCCACCATCAATAACGCCCAGCGCGCCCAGGAGATGGTCGAGCAGGAAGGGTCGCTGGCGGCGTTCTTCTGGCGCTATGAGCCCAGCGACACCGTGGCCCCCCAATCGCAGACCACCTCGCCAGAATCCATCGCCATGGCGAAGGAGCTGAAAAAACGCGGCTGGAAATTCTTCGGCCCCACCACGGCGTTCGCCTTTATGCAGGCCATGGGGCTGCTCAACGACCACTCGCTCCACTGCATCACACGCGAACAGGTGGAACAGGCGCGCAGGCAGTTTCAGCGCCCGGGCTGATTTTCTACGGTCATCATCGCCTACGCCAGGCGAGTAAAGTCCAATAGGCTTTTCTGGCTCTGTGGCTGCAGCACCGCCTCGACCGCTCGCTGCCAATCCTGCCATGCAAACACGCGATAATTCGGCATCTCTAGCTGGCTCAGCAGCTTCCAGATGGCCAGGAACTGATGCTGCCAGGTGTCTGCAGGCATCCTGGCCAAGCTATCGCGCAGATGAAACCTTCCGTAATGAGCGCGAGGTTTGCCATCCAATTGAGCAGCCTGCCCCGTCAATAACCCATAGGCGATAAACATCGCACCAGGCGCCATTGACTGCAGAATGTTCGAGGCTACTGGACCGCCCAAGGCGTCAAAGACCACATCGGACACGCGCGCCACATGGGTGATCTGCGACGTATCCTGAAGGGATAGGGGCCGAATACCCAGCTGTTCGAGGCGGGCGGCTCGGCTCTCGGAGCGGTATACCCCAATGACTTCACGAGCCCCATGCTGGTAGGCCCATGTTCCTAGGTATTCCGCGCAATTCGAACCCGCGCCAGTGAGCAGCACACGCTTGCCCCTGACAGGCCACATTTCCAGCATCGTCAAGGCTGCCAGGGGATTGATGTAGGCCCGTGCAGCCACAGCATCAGGAATGTCATCCGGGACAGGCACGGCAAGCGCAGAGTCACAATCCACAAGCGTCTGCCAAGTGCCTTCACCGCGTAGTGGAAGCACACGTTTTCCGATCAGCGAAGCATACGCTTGAGGTGCCTCCATCACGCGCCCTACGCCTTCGTAGCCCGCAACGGCGGGCAGTGCTATGCGATGCGAGTACGCTCCGTGGATGGGAATCAGGTCAGAGGGATTCACGGGAGCACACAGCATACTGACCCTGAGCTTATTCGCGCTCAGTTCAGGCATCTCAGCCGTTTCCATGTTCAATGTTTCAAGTGGATTACCGAAGGTCCGGTAGGTGAGAGCATGGCGATGCATAAGTACCTCGTGGATGAGGGGCACAGATGAAGTACTCTTCATCCGGCTGAAAGAGCATAATACTCAGAGGCTCAGTCACTTAAAGGCAATGCGTATCCCGACTTGACCGCGTCCATGGCAACCATCGTTGTGAACGAACGCACATTGGGGTGTTCCATCAGTGCTTCGCGGGTAAAATCTTCGTACTCCTGCAGCGTACGGGTCACTACGATCAGCACGAAGTCCATGCTCCCTGTGACGTAATAACACTGCTGCACATTGGGGTGCTCTCGCATCCGCTGCTTAAACTCATCGACATGTTGGTTGCGTTCATACTCGAGATCGACACCGACAATGCAGGTAGTTGGCCAGCCGAGTGCTTTGGCATCTAAACGCGCCGCCTCCTGGACAATAACACCCCGCGCTCTTAGCCGCTTGAGCCGCCGCTGAACAGCCGCCGCCGACAAGCCAACCGCTTGCCCGATACTCTCCCCCGTCACGCGCGTATCGTGCTGGTAAATAGCCAAAATCCGACGATCAAGATCATCCAGTTGCTCTGTGGGCCGCTCGCCCGCAGTTTGGTCACTCATTATGCAATCTCCCCGCAATGGCCCGCCAGGATATGCGGCCAGTAAAAAGGTCTTGCCCGTTAAGCTAACGCAACGCAAGCAAAGACTTAACCATACAGGCAGAGACAACACCATGAACCAAATACGCACGATCCTGACCGAAGGCGACCCACGCTTAAGAGCCGTTTCACAGCCAGTAGAAGAAATCACCTCCGATATAGCAAAGGTAATTTCCGAACTACATGCCACACTTGCCGATTTCAAAGCGCGAAACGGTTTCGGCCGTGCCCTCTCTGCCCCGCAAATAGGCGAGCCGTTACACATCGTGGCAGTTCAATTGGGCGGCCGCCCCTTTACCTTGATCAATCCACTCATTGTCTGGCGAAGTGAAGAGACTCGGCCAGTTTGGGACGACTGCATGAGCGTGCCCGGCCATATTGCCAATGTCAGGCGCCACGCCAGTATCAGCCTGACGTACCAAAACAAAAACGGCAAAACCTGCCACTGGCATCACCTTTCAGCGTCATTGGCTGAACTGATCCAGCACGAGGTAGACCACCTTGATGGCCTGCTCATGGTGGATCGTATAGAGCATCCGGAAGATTTACAGCCGATCGCTCGCCACGCCGAGCTAATTGCCCCTCAACGCAGCGAACACCGCATCAAGCTGGAGCATATTGCCGCTGCTGCCAGATGCATCACCCCTACCTTCCTGGCAACCCCGCAGTATCGTTCGCCCTCACTTGATGCTGCGCTAGGCGTCGCCATGACAGTGAAGGTCGAAACGCTCAACCCCCTGCGCAACTTCAAAGGGCGCGGTGCCGACCATTTTGTCTCCCACCATGTTCAGCAAGAACAACCTGCCCCGCTGGTTTGCGCCAGTGCAGGGAACTGGGGGCTAGCCATGGCGCATGCTTGCAAGCAACATGGGCTGCCCCTTAGCGTCTTTGTCGCTGACAATGCTAACCCACTTAAAGTTGCAGGTATCTGCGCACTAGGCGCGAAGGTTATTTGCATGGGAGCTGATTTTGATCAAGCCAAGCAGGCAGCGGCTCGCTTTGCTAAACAGAATGGTAGCCTGTTTGTAGAAGATGGCCGACAAGCCGCCATTACCGAAGGCGCAGGTACGATTGCGGTCGAAATGCTCGCAAACGGTGACACCTTCGATACGCTGCTGGTGCCCCTTGGTAATGGCGCGCTTATCAATGGCGTAGGCCGCTGGTTCAAAGCCTCTTCCCCCGCTACCCGAGTCATCGGCATCTGCCCTCAAGGCGCGGATGCCACCTGGCAAAGCTGGCGGCGCGGTACGCTCGTCACTAATGATCGCGTGGACACCATGGCCGATGGCGTGGCGGTTCGCGCTCCTATTACCGAGGCACTGGAGGATATGCGTGATGTAGTCGATGACATTTGGCTCGTGGACGAAGCCCGTATCGAAGAGGGCATGCGCCTTGGCCTGGAACATCTGGGGCTGCTGTTGGAACCCGCAGGGGCACTCGGCTTGGCAGCCGCCTATGCCATGCGTGACCAGTGGCCTCAGGGGGCTCATATCGCCACGATTCTGACCGGAGCTAATCCATCGCCAATACTGACCGCTTCATTACTGGCGGCCTTTGCGGATACTTGAAAGGAGCATCACTTACTCCGCCACCACCACATGCGCCTCTTTCACCATCTCTGTCGCCATATTCCCGACGGTGCGCATCACTTCTTCGATGGCAGGCACGAGCGTAAACGCATCGTTTAGGCGCTGGCGGAATTTTCCAGAAATAGAAAATAGTGTCAGCGCCCGCAGAAAGTAGCGCTGCATCAAGCCCACCATAGTAGCGCTCAACCGAGTACCAGGTTCATCCCCGCGCCTGCGGGGAACGGATGTGCCTCAGATCGATCCCTCGGCGCTTCAGCGGTTCATCCCCACGCCTGTGGGGAACGGGGCGTGAACGCGGAACGCCGCGCGCAGGAAGCCGGTTCATCCCCACGTCTGTGGGGAACGGCGTGACCACGGCGCGCAGCAGCGTTGCCTTCTCGGTTCATCCCCACGCCTGTGGGGAACGGGGGTTTGTGGCGCAGCCTACCAAGCGCAAGAGCGGTTCATCCCCACGCCTGTGGGGAACGGGCCGATGGCGTCCCATGCGCTCGTCATGGCGTCGGTTCATCCCCACGCCTGTGGGGAACGGGGCGGGCGAAACTACGGTGGAAACCCTCAACCGCGCTAAACCGTTCCCCACGCCTGTGGGGAACGGTTTAGCGCGGTTGATACTGCTCATGGTGCAGACAGTTCATCCCCACGCCTGTGGGGAACGGAGATATAGTAATACCTCCTATTCATTTTCTGCCGGTTCATCCCCACGCCTGTGGGGAACGGGGTGCGGCGGCTAGCATTCCATCAATGATGCTCGGTTCATCCCCACGCCTGTGGGGAACGGGCCGCAAGGTTCCAGGCGGCGCGGTTGGTTTTAGGTTCATCCCCACGCCTGTGGGGAACGGGGATAGATGGGCTCGTAGCTGGTTTCCAGAGCCGGTTCATCCCCACGCCTGTGGGGAACGGACCATTTAGTGAAACTCTCCAATAATTCTCGCCGGTTCATCCCCACGCCTGTGGGGAACGGTCCAGTCATCAAACGTCATACGTCGCCACCCTCGGTTCATCCCCACGCCTGTGGGGAACGGCTGGCCCATGCCAGCCATGCTAATGCCGAAGGCGGTTCATCCCCACGCCTGTGGGGAACGGCGTGGCCATGACAACAACGTCCACGACAAAACCGGTTCATCCCCACGCCTGTGGGGAACGGAACCGCTCAAAGCCGAGCAGCTACTGGACATGCGGTTCATCCCCACGCCTGTGGGGAACGGAACGGATTCTGGCCAGACATCGACCCCAACGCCGGTTCATCCCCACGCCTGTGGGGAACGGACGGTGCGCATGACCTACGCCGCTGAGCTGGACGGTTCATCCCCACGCCTGTGGGGAACGGCCGCCGATATGCCTACCTGTAGCGCGTATGCCCGGTTCATCCCCACGCCTGTGGGGAACGGGCTGGTGTGAATAGGCTGCTGTTTGTTGATAGCGGTTCATCCCCACGCCTGTGGGGAACGGCTCGGCAGGCCCGCACGTATTTCCAGCTATACCGGTTCATCCCCACGCCTGTGGGGAACGGCTAACCACCGCCACTACTGTGGAATGGGAAAACGGTTCATCCCCACGCCTGTGGGGAACGGTTGACGGCATACAAAAGTTGGCATATCCCAAACGGTTCATCCCCACGCCTGTGGGGAACGGGCCAGCAGCATGAACTCAGTTTTCATTGTGGGCGGTTCATCCCCACGCCTGTGGGGAACGGCGGCAGATCGTTGAAGCACCAGGCGTGCGCGCCGGTTCATCCCCACGCCTGTGGGGAACGGGAATAGGAGCTCGCTTTCGACGTGATAGAAGGCGGTTCATCCCCACGCCTGTGGGGAACGGACCCTGGGCATTGCTGGTCACGTCCTCGAGCACGGTTCATCCCCACGCCTGTGGGGAACGGGAGCTCGTCTTCGTCGTCGAGCTCTGGCGGGGCGGTTCATCCCCACGCCTGTGGGGAACGGGCGTATTCTTGCTCCAACTCGCCCAGGCTCGCCGGTTCATCCCCACGCCTGTGGGGAACGGGAGGTATTCGGGGTGGCTGAGCGTGGCTTGCGCGGTTCATCCCCACGCCTGTGGGGAACGGGGTAATGGGGCCAGAAGATGCTATAAGGGAAATCGGTTCATCCCCACGCCTGTGGGGAACGGGATGATGGCCGATTTGCCAATACCAGGGCTGCCGGTTCATCCCCACGCCTGTGGGGAACGGGCGGGCGATGACTTCCTGCTCTTTGCGGTAGGCGGTTCATCCCCACGCCTGTGGGGAACGGAGCGGATAACTTAGGTTGCTAGACCTGCCTGTCGGTTCATCCCCACGCCTGTGGGGAACGGGATGCCGTGGGCCAACCCTTTGACCCGTTCGGCGGTTCATCCCCACGCCTGTGGGGAACGGATCCACCGCACGCGTCCCTCTGGTTCCTTGAGCGGTTCATCCCCACGCCTGTGGGGAACGGTCTAGCCACCCAGGCAATCGTTGATCGAGGAGCGGTTCATCCCCACGCCTGTGGGGAACGGGCCGTGCAGTTGGCGGCGTAATTCCATAATGGCGGTTCATCCCCACGCCTGTGGGGAACGGCTTTGCTGGGCGCATGCTATGTCGCGCCCAATCGGTTCATCCCCACGCCTGTGGGGAACGGTTAACGCCTGAGGAATCCCCACGAACTTTGCTATCCATCGCATAAGGCCTGCTCTTTGACTTCCCCTTGGAGGCTCGTCAGAACTGTCTTCCAAGAGGGCCATGGGACAGCACCGACACAATGACGTCGCAGCCACTCCAGTCCCAAACGCCACACGGAGAGAACGTTCCGATGACGGATCGTGTTGCTCTGGTAGCGTCGCTGTTGCCCGCTGTCTCGGACTTGAAGACCGGCAACCATCACCACGACATTGGCCAGCATCGCGATCAGCAGCAGGATTTCGATCCGCTTGCCTTGGCGAGACTGATGCATGCCGAAGCCCATCCCGAACTGGGGACTCTTGACGTCGCGGAAGCCCTCTTCAATCTGCATGCGCTGCCGGTAAATGGCCACCAACTTGTCCGCCAGCGTTGAGCGCGCCGGTAGGTTACTGACCAGCACCCAAGGCTCCTTCTGGCGCTGGGCAATCGCCCGGCTGCGGCTGTCCTGGGAGACCTGTCCGCGCTTGTTGCGATGCTTGCGCCCCTGCGGCGGCCGATGGTAGAGCACCATGCGGGTGGTCAGTGGATTGCTCTCAGCAATTTGCACGGAACCCAGCGCCCGCGGTACCGATGTCGCTTGCGGAAACAGGTCTGACACAGGTTGCCACGCCTGCCCTGGCAGCTGGCAGCGAACCGGGCTACGCACCCGGCCGACGTAGTACCAACCACGTGCCTCAACCGCCTCGAACCAGGGATTACGAAAGCCCGCATCGGTGACCAAGATCGGCGTGGCGTTGTCAGGCAGTATCTCGGCCAGAGCGGCCAACAAGTATGCCTCACAGTGTTGGCAGCCATCCTTGTGGTGGACTTTCTCGAAGATTGGCAGCGAGCGCCCGGCAAAGGGCACCGCGGCGCGCAGCAAGAACCGTTTGCCACGGTCATCAATCGGCGACCAGTCCACCAGAATCAGCGGGCGGGTCATGTGGCCAATCAGCAGGCTGGCCACGAGCCAATAGAACAGGGGACGCTCCTGATGCAGGTGAGGGTTGCCCAGCAACCGATCGACTCGCTTGATGGTGTGCTTGGTAGCCACTGGCCCTGGCAAGGCACGCCCCAGGGCGGTCAAGCCCAGGCGGCGCTCGCCCAGCAGGGCACCCACCGTGTCGAGCAGCGCCTGCAGGCGCTTGGCATGGACCAGGGGGAGTGATGAGGTCAGCAGAGTATGTAAGAATCGAGGGGCCTGCATGGGTCTCCTTAGGCATATTGTTGGTTTGGCGATTAACAACATGCCGACCCATGCAGGCCTTTTCAATCATATCATCCTGATTTTCTTATCTATTTCGTGGGGATCCGTCAGGGTTAACGCCCTGATCCCTTGAAGGCACCGGCAGCGGTTCATCCCCACGCCTGTGGGGAACGGATGGCCTCGGCCACCGGCAGGTTCATCATGTGCGGTTCATCCCCACGCCTGTGGGGAACGGGACTACGAAGACCAAGCGGCGTTTATCGAATCCGGTTCATCCCCACGCCTGTGGGGAACGGGCTTGTGTTA
>NZ_LFGT01000023.1:100428-132665 GCF_002078115.1 Halomonas sp. BC2
GTTTCAGCCTGTTCTGGAAGAGCGCGATCTGCGGTTCATCCCCACGCCTGTGGGGAACGGCGGCAAGCCCTCGACCTCCTGTTCCGAGCTGCCGGTTCATCCCCACGCCTGTGGGGAACGGGGCGTCCACCTCGTCACCGTCGGCGCCCTTGGTGGTTCATCCCCACGCCTGTGGGGAACGGTGGCTCAGCTGTCGCCTGAGTTCACGGCGCGCCGGTTCATCCCCACGCCTGTGGGGAACGGCCCAGCTCACGGCCGCTGTCGATCAGCAGCGCCGGTTCATCCCCACGCCTGTGGGGAACGGCACCCCAGCCGAGATGCCCTGCTGCGTGATGCCGGTTCATCCCCACGCCTGTGGGGAACGGGCGTTGAAGTCACGCCACACGTCGGCCCGGGACGGTTCATCCCCACGCCTGTGGGGAACGGCCCCGCCATCGGCCCCGCGCTGCTGGCGGTGCCGGTTCATCCCCACGCCTGTGGGGAACGGTGAGCGACGACGAAGGCGACGATGATGAGTAACGGTTCATCCCCACGCCTGTGGGGAACGGGCGGCCCGGCAGTATTCGTAATCCTGCTGAGTCGGTTCATCCCCACGCCTGTGGGGAACGGCATCCATCGCCGCTGCTGCCGGTACCGCAACGCGGTTCATCCCCACGCCTGTGGGGAACGGGCTACAGCCTGCTGCCAGAGAATGCCAGCGCGCGGTTCATCCCCACGCCTGTGGGGAACGGTGTTGGCGGGATATTGACGCTGTTTCGCAATGCGGTTCATCCCCACGCCTGTGGGGAACGGATTGATGCCCGTCGGCACGTTGTTGAGCATTACGGTTCATCCCCACGCCTGTGGGGAACGGGCGCGCGAAGCGGCCTGGGACTACCTGTCCGCCGGTTCATCCCCACGCCTGTGGGGAACGGAGCGATGCTCACTCTCTCCCCCCTAGCCAGGCCGGTTCATCCCCACGCCTGTGGGGAACGGTTTTCTACATAGATCACTCTTCGCCAGGATGACGGTTCATCCCCACGCCTGTGGGGAACGGCTTCGCCCGGCTGGGCATGGGCAGCAATCACGCGGTTCATCCCCACGCCTGTGGGGAACGGAACGGCAGCAATGCTGGCCTCGGCGCGCTGAACGGTTCATCCCCACGCCTGTGGGGAACGGAACGGCAGCAATGCTGGCCTCGGCGCGCTGAACGGTTCATCCCCACGCCTGTGGGGAACGGACCAAGCGCTCAAACGTGCCGGGCTCAAGAATCGGTTCATCCCCACGCCTGTGGGGAACGGTCCAAGGTGGTGAAGCCCAGCACGTGCATCCCCGGTTCATCCCCACGCCTGTGGGGAACGGCCCTCGATCTCGGCCATGACCCGCAGCACGTGCGGTTCATCCCCACGCCTGTGGGGAACGGGACGGCACGCTGACTGCGGGCGGGCTCAAGACCGGTTCATCCCCACGCCTGTGGGGAACGGGGCGCCACTGATCACCAGGCCAGCCGAGAGCGCGGTTCATCCCCACGCCTGTGGGGAACGGGACCTCTTCCCCCGCCACCGCCTGCAAGCGGGCGGTTCATCCCCACGCCTGTGGGGAACGGTCTAACTGTAGATAATTGATCTAAAAAAGAAAAATCGACAGCAGAAATTCCACCAACGATTTTGCTTATTTTTTGTACAAACTGCATTTTTAAAGATCTAGGATTATCAGCTACTTAGCTTCGGCGGGCAGAAAGCGTACCAGACGCAACCCATCGTGATCCCAGGGCTCACGCCGATTAGCACCATAGGTCTGGAACTCGAAGCCGGACTCATGGTTGCTGGCCCAGGCCATGACGACATTGCCATCCTCGGCCAGGACGTTGACATGTTCCCAGATCATTTCTCGAATCCGCTTACTGACATCGCCCACATACACGCCAGCGCGAATCTCCAGTAGCCAGACGGCCAGCCGCCCGCGTAATCGAGGTGGCACGGCTTCGGTGACAACGACGAGCATGGCCATCTCATTGACTCCTATGGCCGCTATCGCCCACCGACGGCGGTTCGGGGATGGCGGGCGGTACGGCGTCGGCTGGCGGTGGTGGCGGTTCGATCTCGCCCGCCGCCAGCACCTCTTCGATCATGGGGATGATGCGTTGCAGTAGCCGGGTCTGCTTGAAGGCATCGCGGCAGGCAATGCGCACCTCGCGCTCCGGCATTGGCGGGTTCTTCGCGGCGATGCGAAACGCTGCCGGAACGACGGTCTCGAATTTGACGATATCGGCAATGTCGTAGACGAAGCTCAACGGCTTGCCGGTATGCAAAAAGCCGATGGCTGGGGCATAGCCAGCTGCCAGAATGGCCGCTTCGGTAATGCCGTAAAGACAGGCGGTCGCCGCCGAAAGGCATTGATTGGCCACATCCGAGGCGTCCCACTGCTTTGGATCGTAGCGCCGCCCTTGCCATTTCAGGCCATACTGTTTGGCCAGTACCTGGTAGGTCTTGCGCACTCGTGCGCCCTCGATGCCGCGAAGCTGTTCGACGCTGCGTCGGGAGGGTGGCTCCTCGCCAAAGCGCAGCTCGAACATCTTGCGCACGACCTTGAGCCGCAGACCTTCGTCCAGCGCCAGCTGGGCTTGGTAGAGCAGTTTGTCGGAGCGGGCTCCGCCGGGCTGCCCGGCGCTATAAAGCCTCACGCCCGCATCGCCCACCCAGATCAGCAGCGTACCCACGACCGAAGCCAGCTTGACCGCCGCATGGGAAACCCGGGTGCCGGGTTCGAGCAGCAAGCACGCCACCGAACCCACCGGGATATGCATACGCTCGCCGTTGACCTCATCAATGACGACAAAGGCCCCGTCGCGCACGTCGATCTGCCCCATGCCGACGAATATCATCGACATGCGATCCTTGATGGGGATGGGTTTGAGGGGAATGAAGCTCATGGGTCACTCCGGTACGCGGCGTAGTAACAGCAGGCCACAACCAAAGGCCTTGGCACGGCCAATGCCGTGTCGTAGCACCTCATTGAGCGCCACCGGGTCGGCCACCTCCAACAGACCTTCGTAATCCACGCTGGAGTAGCGGATGGGCTCCCCGCCCTCCTTCTTGCTCAGCGCGTGCTGACGGTATGCACCCACCTCCGGTGCGACCGGCAGGGTGAAGCCAAAGGCGTCCGCCCGATCAGTGAGCCACTGGCGTGCAGCGGCATCCATCGCATCGGTACATGCCTGGCTCGTCCGCTCTCCTTTCGGGAAGGGGTAACGCGCATCCATCAGCACGTCGGCTCGCATAGAACGACGCCCTTGGCCCATCGGTTTGGCAATGGTGGGGTTAGCACGCAGGCGAAAGGCCAGCCGTTCGCCCTTGGCAAGCTGAGGGGCAAACGGCTTGCACTGTACCTCGAAGCCCTCTACCGGCTCTGGAGCGCACACCGAACCAACGTAGAACCGGGGTAGTCCGGCGCCCTTGCCGTTGGCGTCTTCTTCCATCTCCTGGCGAAAGATAAACGGCCGCTCGCCTTCGGGCACACCGGGAAACAGCCGCCATAGCAACTGATGGGCGGTATAGGCGCCGCCCTCCAGCACATCGAACAGCTCGGCACGGGTCAAACGATTGAGGTCCAGCCTGACACTTGAAAGATACATTAGCGCTCTCCTTTCAGCGTTTCGGTGCGCCGGTTTTCCAAGCGAGGGCCGAACTGCCAGCGGCGTCGATGGAGTGGTTCATCCCAGACGTCGCTGGACTCACTGGCCGCAACGCCATCGAGCGCATCGGCTGACCCTTCCCAGGCATAAAGCACTTCATCGGGTAGGCGTAGCAGGCGCTTATCCTTCGCCTCATTCCCCACCAGCGCCAGCCAGGTGCGTTCCGGATCCAGCGCGCTTTCAAAACGGTGATCCAGTGCCTGGCGCCAGTGGCTGGCCTCGATCACGGTCGGCACCAGTGGCGCGGCCAAGGGGCACGCCTTGCGGCCGAGGTAGAGCGGGAAACGGGGCTTTTCCAGCCCCGCTTTCAGTTCTTCCAGGGTCCAGGCAGCGTTTGGGGCCAGCCGAACCGCTACACTCCACAGACCGTCGCAGCGATAATCTCTCGACGAGAGAATGGTGTTGAGCGCCTCCTTGGGCACCGCAAGCTCCTCGCGGCGGGTACGGTGGATCACTTTCGATTGCGACGACGGTACCTGGACGGTGTGGTAGTCGCGCATCAAAAGCCCCGGTGAGCGCTGTTTGATCGCCACCTGCAGGCCCTTGCGCAGTTGATGCTGGCCATCATCGTCATCGCGGCGGATGCCGAGAGCTGCGCCGATAAACCCGAGTATCGCGCTGCGGCTCGGGTAGGTCGCCGTCGGCCGCGTTTCGCCAACGGCGGCCTCGCCCCAGCTCGCCATGGGCGCGTAGAGGCGAAAAACCAGATGGTGTGGCATATCGCCTCCGCTTAATTATCGCTTTTGAGAAAGGCCAGCAGCGCTTGCAAGTTGCCGCGCTGAATCTCTCCCTTCAGGAAAGGCGTGTCGTACTCCGGCGTGGCCGAGAGGATAAAGCGCCGATCCGCCCCTGCGCCGTAAGCGTCATCGAAGGCCTGGGCCTGTCTTTCCAGTTTGTCGATGGCGCTGACCGCCTGGGCTTCGCCGTTGACCGGCTGCAGGAAAGACGCGGCCAATGAACGCGGCTGCTGGTCGCCTTTCTCTGCCAGCACATAGCTTGCCTGGGCGCGGGAACCGTAACTGTTCTGCTTACCCTTGGGCGAGATCTTGACGGCGGACTCCACCAACGCTTCGATGGCACGGTCGGCCAGCTCGGTATTGCCCTGCAGGTTCTCGACCAGCAGATCCCGGTCGATGCAGAGGTAGAGGTAGAACAGCCCGGCGGCGAACCCGGCTTCACCGATATGCGCGGCGCCGCGGTCGTCGTCGCCGGTATTGAGGTCATCGACGGCGGTAAAGTAATCGTCCTCGACCTCGGCGGCGTGCACGGTAATGGCATGGGCGACCTGACAGGCCGCTTCGACATTGTAGCTCGGCGCGGCCGCCAGCATGCGTCCGAACAGCGCCACATCGACGGCAGTGGGCCGCCGAGCGAGCAGCCCCTTGAGTTCGTCGTCGGTCGGCTCGCGGTTCTCGACGCCTAGCACATCGGCGAGTTCTTCAAGCGCGGCAATTTCTTCCGGCCCGACGTGAACCAGCTGCTCGATTTCGTACTCGTGCTTTTCGCCCTTGTCGACCTTGCGCAGCTTGCCGAAGACCCCGGCGATCTTCTCAGCGCTGCTACTCGCCACCTTCTCGTTGGCGCCCGCGTTGGTCATCCACTTGTAAACCTCTCCTCCCAGACACTTGGTGCGCGTGCCCTTGTGGCCATCGATCGCTGCTTCGAACAGATCGGAGGTGCGCCAGTTGCGCTTGAGACTCTGCGAGGAGACACGCAGCCGCCGGGCGCCGCCCATAAAGGCCGTCTTGGGGCGACCCAGATCGTCGCGGTTGAGGTTGGACGGTGGGTAGGAGGTGAGCAGGTGCAGCTGAATGAAGTGGCTCATGATGGGTTCCCTGAATAAAAAATGTGACGAATGCCGAAAAGTGGTTGTTGAAAAGCGACGACCGATATTCAGTCGCCCGCTGCCGTTTTCAACGCTCGCGCCTGGAAGTAGGCGTCGCTCATGACGAAGGCAAAGCGCTGGGGCGCCTTGGCGCGGTATTGTCCGCGCTGCTCGCGCTCCCATAGAGCGACCATATCGGCCAGGCGAACAACGCTGACACCGGTGCCATCCGCGAGCTTGAGCGCCCGGCGAAAGCGCCGGATCAGTTCCTCTGGCGTATGACAGTCGAGCAGTTGTTGAAAGCGTAAATCGCTCATGCGCGGGGTATCGACGGTATTGGGCCGCTTCTCGCCCAGCCGTTTGCCTAGGGGAGCGTCGAACGTCTCGGCGCGCAGCTCGCATACCACCGCGGCAATGACCGACCAAACTTCGAGACGTTGAGTGCGCTTACTCGATCCCTCATTAGCCGCCTCCGACCAAGCCCGTGATTCGAGCGCCTGCCAGAGATGGCGGAACGCTTCCGTCAGCATGACCGACTCGATAGCGTCGCAACGGCGCAGCGCGGCGCGCACACCACGGGGGTATGGCCACTGCTTTGTGTATCGCTTGAGTTCCGACTGATCCATGACCAGCCGCCGCCACCACTGGCGCAGCGCGATCGCCTCCTGCTTGTCGAGAGCATACAGATAGCCCTCTGCCGCAGCCGTCTTCTCACCAGACTCTGGCTGTTCTGACTGTTGTTCTACTTCACTCATACGGTCGTCCCCTCCGGATTGTTTTCAGGTGCCGGGGTGCTCAACTCGAAACCGCCCACTTGGGCAAAGGTCTGCACCGTTTTGCCGACTTTCTTGCCGCGGCCATTCAGATAGGCGTGCAAGTAGCGCCGCGCGCTGGTGATGCGCTCGAGCTGCTGCATCTTCATACCCTCCAAGGGGCCGCTGATCGCCTGGTCGTCGAACAGCGCCAGCGCCTCGCGCTTGAGCGCCAAATACCACTGGCGGTGGATTTCGGGCGAAAGCTCCGGCGTCTCCATTTCCTTGCGCAGCACCTCGCCCATCTCCCGCAGCGCAGAGAAAAACGCCAGTTGGGTCGCCTCGAAAAATTGGGCGTCGATCTGACTCATATCGCCCTTGGCGTCTTCCGGGCGCTTGAACCAGGCGCGCTTGAGCTGGTTGCGCAGGGTCCAGGTAATCTCCGAGGCCAGATCGACGAAGCGCTTGGCCCAGCTGCGCAGCGTCTCTTGATAAGCATCGGGCACGCCCACCAGCGGCATTTCCACGCTGTACCAACCGCGCGGCTTCATGTTGTCCATGTCGTAGCCGAACACCCAGAGCCGAGTGCGCTTGAAAAGCGCCTCGAACGCTTCTCCATCGTCTCGCGCAGCCGCCACCATACGGTACTTGTGCAGATGGTGCGTCACCACGCGAGCGGGCAGCGCACCGCTTACGGCTTCATCTTCCAGCACCAGCCCAGGCCAGTGACGATAGCCCAGCCCGCCGGGCTGGCCCTTGCTGGAAAGCGGCAATTCGTCGTTTTTCTTGGGGTTGAGCTTGCGATAGGGCGTCAGCGGGTGCCGCCAGGGTCCGTCGTAGTTGGCACCCTGCTTCTTGGCGCGCAAACGGCGTACCGGGCGCGCGGCCTCACAACCGCAGAGGTCGCAAGTTCCCGGCGTGTCGTCAAACAAAAGCCGGTAGCGCCTGGGCATCGACCAGAAGGCGTGCAGCGGGTGAACCTGCTCGGGCAGCACCTCTTTGCCCTTCTTGTCGCTGATGCGCGTCTCGGCCATCCAGAAGAACAGATCGCTATCATCAACCCTGGGGGCGCGCCAGGTCTGCCCCCGCTGGCCCACCGCGTCGGCGGGCATCACATTGGGCCAGAGCCGCGCCCACAGCGATTTGCTCTCGTCTTCCGGCAGAATTAGCGTGGTCAGTGGTCCGCCACCGCGCAGGCCAACGCGAATCCCGGCCCCACCGGCGGGCGCGTTGATCTGCATGGTAAAAAGTGCCAGCGCCGCGCACTCCGGACAGACGGTTTCCACCCGGCCGCGCTTGACGAAGAAATCGGTATTGTTCTTGATGCCGTTGGCGCCGGGCGAGTCGATCAGAAGACCGGCAACAGGCGCTTCCTTCACGTCCTCCAGCGGATCCAGGTCCTGCATAAAGCGCGGGCCGTCGCCATCCAGCTCGAAGGCGGAGGCAAAGGGCACCAACAGCTCATCAAGTTCGGTCACGCTGGGCGGCGTCTGGTAATGATCCAGCCAGGCATCGGTATCATCCGGCGTCATCGCTGTCTGCAACAGCGCAATCAGAAATTGCCAGGCCGCGCCCTGAAAATCGGCGCGAGAGAGTGCAAGATCAAGCACTTTCGGATCGGCCAAGGCCGAAGGTGGGCGGTAGCAAACGCTTCCGTCTACAAAACGGAAAGGTAGCCACGGATCAGTCAGGAGATTCATGGGCGTTCCTCAAATTAAAAAAGGGCTGACTCCTTACAGAGTCAGCCCCACGCCTAGCCCAGTTCTTTCAACTGGCTGCTGCTTGTAGAAACTGTCGACTCGACAACGCGAAAGCTCTTGATATCGATGACTCGGCCATTACCGAGGTGCAGATAGATGCGGAAAAACATAATGCCTCCTATGGCATTTGCTGCATTAGGAGACGACAGGTACTTGTGTACTAACACCAAAAACTTTAGCCTGCTGGTGCGAGCAACATGCATAGTTCGGTGATCTGTCGCCGTTCTATGCTTCTCTAAAAATATTAAGGTGCTCAGTGCAAAATAATGCAAGCCCAATAAATCTCGAAAAGCTAAAACTGTTCTACAGATCCATGGCATCCTTGTCAAGCTTCGTGCATCCTATATGCGACGTTCGCTGCACCAGCAGTGATAAACCTGTGCTTAGCGCCAAATAGGCAAGGCCAAGGCGTCGTTCCCCGCGTCAGCGGGGATTTTCTTTTTCAAAACTCACGCCCCACTGCTCGTCGTAACCACAGGTATCGTCCTCTTCCGGCAGCCAGGGCTGGACGAAGCGCAGCCCGCGGTGGCGCTGCTGCAGCGCTTCCCACTGTTCGGTATGGTGCTCCGGTAGCGCGGCGAGCTTCTTGACCTGGCTCTCCCTTAAGCGGCATCGGCTCAGCCGGTCGGCGTGGCGGTGATCTTCTACCCAGAGCACCAGTTCATCTCCACGGAGCTTGAGCAGTACGACCTCGACGCTTGGCTCGTCGCTGAGCCGGGTGCCAAACTCGCGCTCCTCCTGCCACGGATCGAAATCGCCATCGAGGTGGTAGCCGTCCTCCAGACTCAGTGCATTATGGGTAGCCATTGAGGTTGCAAACTTATCCATTCCGGTACGCTCGAAACGTGCCTGGTCCAACGCCTCGGGAATGTCGTCTACCGGGAAGGCGTAGACGCTTTCGATCAGCCTACGTGCTCCATTGTGTTTCTCTCCCGGCATGGTAATAGCACCCAACTCACACAGAATGCGCTGAGTGAGCCAGATCAGCGAGGTGTCCTTATAGACCGCCTGTGTGCCGCGGCGTGCTTGACTTAGCCAATCCGCTTTGGGCGCTTCATCCCATTTTGGAGCAAGCACCTGTAGCACCGGGTCAGGACGCTTCCCCCGCTGGTGACGCTGAAGACGACCGGCCCGCTGGATCAAGAGGTCTATGGGCGCGACATCACTAACCATTTGGTCAGCATCGCAATCGAGGCTTTCCTGAAAAACCTGGGTGGTGACTAGCACCTGACCCCACCTCAGCGAGGCATTGGAGGTCTTGCCGAAGCGGCGAATCACCTCGGACTCAATCCGTTGGCGGTCTACCATGGCAAAACGGGCGTGAAAGAGCAGACAGCGCGCCGGGTCGGGGTGGCGCTCGCGCAGTTGCTGGAAGGCAGAGACGGCATCGTCGACGGTGTTGCGAACCCAAACGATGCACTCGCCCGCGTCTACGGCTATCAACACGTTTTCAATGGCCTGTTCTTCGCTCTGCAGCCACTCGATGGCTACGCTGCGTGCTACCTCCGGGCGCGTCTCTATATGTATTTCTTCACAAGAATCTTGGCCACAGTGTGTTAGTAGCGGATACGCCGTATTTTCCAAAGAACGAGGCAAGTAACCCAATCCATGCTGCCAGGCCGCTACCAGTGACTCGCGCATAGCGTGTGGCAATGTAGCGGTCAATAGAATCGCGCTGCCGCCTTGGCGGGCGTGGTGCGCCAGCAATTGGTGTAGCAGAGTCTGCATGTAGTGATCGAAAGCGTGAACTTCATCGATGATCAGCACCTTGCGCGCCAGCCCTAATAGGCGCAGCGACTGATGATGAAACGGCAGCACGCCTATTAGTGCCTGGTCGATGGTGCCAACGCCCACGTCCGCCAATAGCGCCTTTTTGTTCGAGTCGGACAGCCAGCGGTTGCATTGGGTCGAGGCGCTGGCGTCTTCTGCATCGTAGTCGTCGTTCTCCGGCTGGGCGATAGCGCGTTCGAACTCCTCGTTGAGTGCGCGAGCCCCGTGGGCAAGCACCAGCGAAGGCCGAGAAGCGCTGCTATAAAAATGGTAGTGCAGGTTGCCTAAACGGCTATACATGGCATTGGATGTCGCCATGGTGGGGAGCGCAAAGTAGAGCCCTTCGCCGTGCCCTGCGGACAACAGGCGCTGAGCCAGAATACAGGCGGCTTCGGTTTTGCCCGCTCCGGTCACGTCTTCCAGAATGAACAGCTGCGGCCCAGCCTGAAGCGGCAGATCTTCTGCCTTCTTCTGCAGCGGGGTCGGTGTCACCTTTCCTGCAAACCACTGGTCAAGCCCAGCGTAAGGCACTGGCTCCGGCGGGCGGGTAAAGCCGGTGGCGCCCAGTACCGCTTCGGCTTGCTCGAGCGCTCGCGGCCAGTAATCGGCCAGCGCCATGGGCTGCTGGCAGTAAGGAAAATAGTCCCGATTCGAGCCCAACCAGTCGCTGAGCGTCGCCCAGCCCGCTATCGTCCAACTCAGCGTCTTGAAACTCTCGAGCCATGCTTCGTCCAGCAGTTGTTCGACGGGCCAGTATGGCTCGACCAGCGCGGCCCAGTCGGCGACGAAATCGCCAGCGGCGGCGGCATCATCAAGCTCGCCATCGTCGATGAAGAAGTCCGCAAGAGTGAGCTGACCGGTCGCCACGGGTTGGCCATGGTGGCCGAAGAATGGCGCCAACAGATGGCCCATGGGCATCAACAGCTTGCGTTTGGTCGCCGTACTGTCTCCAGGCCAGCGCAATGCGCCGTCCTTGCGCCAGCTGTTCCAGCATGCGTCCCAGAGCAATACGCCCAAACGGTCGTGTCGCTGCTTGTAGGGTTTGCCTTGCGGCGTTGCCATGCCGTCGAGCGAGAGTTTAAGTACCTCCTGAAAGGCTCTAGAGAACTTGCCCAGGTCGTGAAGCCCCAATAAAAAAACCATCAGCCGTCGTAATGACTCGGTCTCAATACTCAGACGCGCAGCCAGCTGTTGGGTCAAAGGGCGCTCAGGGGCCAGCAGGTGCCAGCCAACGGCCGCTACATCCAGGCTATGCCAAGCAAGCAAATGACAGGCATCCTCTGACTGTCGCGGTAGGGCCTTGCCAGCATAACGATGATAGGCCGGTAGGCATGGGGGTCTGCTCGGCATGATCAAAATGTTCTCCCTTCATCTGGATGGCTACCACATCCACCTGGTTACCAACGCAGAGCATTGACGACTCCACCGACAGCCATATCAACTCATTAAAATTAGCCATCTCACCAAAACTGACGATAGCGTGTCTGGAGGTCGAAAGGAAGGTCCAAAACGACCGGTGATGGAACGCATTGCGTCATCATAAAAAAACCCCGCGCTCGGTAGAGTGCGGGGTTTCCATTCGGACTGTGGCTTCAGCCTCGCTATATAAATACGTCTTTCGCTTCGAGCCAGCCTGTTCGTTACGCGTGGTTCAGCTTTTCCAATGCCGCCGAGGCAATGAACGCAGAACGACTTTTAATACCGTGGGTGGTCACGTATTGGTCGATCTGACGAATGACGTGACCTGGCAGCGTCACATTCACCTTTTCGGTTTTGCCGAGGTAGGGCGTGATATCAATATCAATAATCCCCCAGCCGCACCCTTCAAATTCTGGATTTTGGCGATGCTCCGCAATGCTGCGCGGCATGGGAATATCTTTATTCTCGTTGGCTAATTCTTCCAACTGGATATGAGCCACTTCCACTGCCATTTCATAAGCATGTTCGGTCGTGTCACCCGCTGTCACAGCACCGGGAATGTCCGGAATGACGATACCGGTGGCGGTGTGTTCATCGCCCCATTCGATAGCAACCGGATATTGCATGAGTTACCTCCTGAACGGCCGAGCTACCTGAGCCCCGCAAGTTTTCTGATATTGTGGATGGTGCCCTTAGGCAAATCCTTTTTCGGATGAGGCACGGGCACACTGCCGAGCTTGGTAGGGTGCTTGAATACGTGATGGCTCCCACTAACACGATCTAGATACCATCCATCAGCTTCCATCTCCTTGATGACATCCTTGCTTTTCACCCTTCCTCCTTGTTCTTTTGGTCAATTAAAAAATAACCCCAGAGTTATAAATTTGCAAGAATTCATACCTCCAGACGCACTTCTAGCTCCACACCAGCCTTAGATATGAATATTCAGTCGATGATCCTGGAGGCACTAGCCTGATCGCCGTCCACAGTGTATTCCTATGTTTACAATGGACCACTTCAGCCAGAAAACGCTCCCTTCAACTTGGTTCATCCCCGCGCCTGCGGGGAACGGAACACGCCGCATATCACCGCCTCCGCCACGTCCGGTTCATCCCCGCGCCTGCGGGGAACGGACCACTGAGGTGCCGCTAAGCAGCGCCTCCATCGGTTCATCCCCGCGCCTGCGGGGAACGGGGTGGCTTTGGTTTTCACGCGCACCTGCACGTCGGTTCATCCCCGCGCCTGCGGGGAACGGACCCGGCAGAATCGTGCCAGCGGCGGGAAACTCGGTTCATCCCCGCGCCTGCGGGGAACGGGGGGTGGCCGTACAGGGCGGTGTAATCAATCCCGGTTCATCCCCGCGCCTGCGGGGAACGGTCCTGCAGCAGCTCAAACGGAATGGCGATCGACGGTTCATCCCCGCGCCTGCGGGGAACGGTATAAGGGTGCAGCGAAACTCTAGCGGCGTCCCGGTTCATCCCCGCGCCTGCGGGGAACGGAAGCCGTCAACAATACCAGTATGAACCCTAGACGGTTCATCCCCGCACCTGCGGGGAACGGAGCCACTCTAAGGCAGATGAGTAGATAAAACGGGGTTCATCCCCGCGCCTGCGGGGAACGGTTCACGCAGTAAGGCCAGGAGATCAGCGTCGTCGGTTCATCCCCGCGCCTGCGGGGAACGGGCTGAGCGGTTCATCGGCGCCGCGGCCTGCGCCGGTTCATCCCCGCGCCTGCGGGGAACGGACGATGAAGGGCTGGGCGGAATTGATCACGAACGGTTCATCCCCGCGCCTGCGGGGAACGGACGCCATCAACACACAAGAGGACTTCTACGACCGGTTCATCCCCGCGCCTGCGGGGAACGGATGCCGCGTTCTTTCGATATTTTCTCTTGCAGCGGTTCATCCCCGCGCCTGCGGGGAACGGCTCGGCCTGCCGCCTTTTACTCTCGATCTCGGCGGTTCATCCCCGCGCCTGCGGGGAACGGAGTGCCAGGTCATCGTCTGTCTCCTGATCCACCGGTTCATCCCCGCGCCTGCGGGGAACGGACGCACTCTGTCTGAATGGTCTGATAATCGCGCGGTTCATCCCCGCGCCTGCGGGGAACGGGCCTAAATGGCTTTCTGAGACTTTGGAGTGTGCGGTTCATCCCCGCGCCTGCGGGGAACGGAATCACTGACAGGTCACCACTGCGGGCAAAGTCGGTTCATCCCCGCGCCTGCGGGGAACGGGCAATATCAGCCGCGCAGGGAGAGCCTGCCGACGGTTCATCCCCGCGCCTGCGGGGAACGGATCCGCTCAGCGCCGCAAAGTCCTGGAGGTTGCGGTTCATCCCCGCGCCTGCGGGGAACGGCCCAGGTGACACCGTCAATTACCACCGAGGGCCGGTTCATCCCCGCGCCTGCGGGGAACGGCCCAGGTGACACCGTCAATTACCACCGAGGGCCGGTTCATCCCCGCGCCTGCGGGGAACGGCGGCAAACCGGCTCATAGAGGAAGGGCGGAACCGGTTCATCCCCGCGCCTGCGGGGAACGGCGGCAAACCGGCTCATAGAGGAAGGGCGGAACCGGTTCATCCCCGCGCCTGCGGGGAACGGCGGGGCAGGCGGTGCTTTACCCTCCTCGGCGGCGGTTCATCCCCGCGCCTGCGGGGAACGGCACAATGAAACAGGCGGGCAAGGGCTTGACTACGGTTCATCCCCGCGCCTGCGGGGAACGGTCCCGGATTATACTGACGCAGAAGCCGTGGAGCGGTTCATCCCCGCGCCTGCGGGGAACGGCCCATACGTGATTCGCATGCTTACCTCCCAATCGGTTCATCCCCGCGCCTGCGGGGAACGGCCTCTTCCGGCAAGTGGAGGGCCGGGGCCAGCCGGTTCATCCCCGCGCCTGCGGGGAACGGGATCCGCTCCCACTCAGCAATGCGCTCAATCACGGTTCATCCCCGCGCCTGCGGGGAACGGACTAATTGTAGATGGCTGTTCTGCAAGATAAAAATGTTCAGTAGAAAGTTCACCAGCGGTTTAGATCGATTTTTGACCAGAACAATATTATTAAAGAACAGTAAAATCAGTATGTTGCAGAAACCTATAAAAATCGCACCAAGCCTCGCGCAATCGTATACGTATGCAGCGTTTTCAAGAAGTGAGGTCTCTCTTATGGCATTCGCATTCACTCATGGGAGACGACTCGCGCAGGGCGCTATTGGATGTGCTAACTGACCGATTCCTTCGTTTTTAGACGAGCGACGCCTGCGCCTTCTCCACCATCTCAGTGGCAAGCTCTCCTACCGTTCGCACCGCGTCTTCGATGGCGGGGGTGAGCGTAAACGCATAGTTCAGCCGCAGGCACTGGCGGAACTTGCCGGAGGCGGAGAACAGCGAGCCCGGCGCCACGTGGATGGCATGCTGCGCCAGACGCTGATTGAGCTTCACGCAATCCACCGCGGCGGGTAACTCTACCCATAGCAGGAAGCTGCCCTGGGGGTAGCTGATGCCCGAACCATGCGGGAAATAGCGCTGCACCCAACCGATCATGACGTCTCGCTGGCGCTGGTATTGCCGGGTCACGTGGCGCAGGTGCCGCTCGTAATGCCCTTTGGCAACGAACTCCGCCACGGCCAGTTGGGGCAGCGTGGCTGAAGCACCGGTGGAGACGTATTTCATGTGCAGCGCCTGATCGCGATAACGCCCCGGCGCCAGCCAGCCCACCCGTAGCCCCGGCCCCACCGTTTTGGAAAAGCCGCTGCACAACATCACGCGGCCATCGTCATCGAAGGATTTCACGGTGCGCGGTCTTGGCAGGCTAAAGGACAAGTCACCGTAAATATCGTCTTCGATAATCGCCACATCGAAACGCTGGGCAAGCTGAAACAGCGCCCGCTTGCGCGCCTCCGGCATGGTGTACCCCAACGGGTTATTGTAGGTGGGCGTGACCTGTATGGCGCGGATCGGCCACTGCTCCAGCGCCAGCTCCAGCGCCTCAAGGCTGATGCCCGTTTGCGGATCAGTGGGGATTTCCAATGCCTTCAGACCATTGGCTTTCAAAATCTGCATGGTGCCGTAAAAACTGGGCGAATCGACGGCCACCACATCGCCGGGCTGTGTCAGCGTGCGCAAGGCAATGGCCAGCGCTTCCTGACAGCCCGTGGTGATCAGCAGATCATCTGGATGCAGCAGGCAGCCAGACGCGACCGCGAGCCTGGCGACCTGCTGGCGCAGCTCGGGACTGCCGCTCAGCTTGTCATAGTTGAAACCATGCAGATCATTGCGACGGTGAAGACCCGCCAAGATTCTGGAGAGCGGGCGCAGCGTCTCGTACTCCAGGTTAGGCACTCCCCGCCCCAACAACAGCCGCTGATCATCGCGCTGGGTAGCCACGAGCTCCAGCACCTGATCCCATTGAGAGATGTCCAGCGGCCGCTGGGCAGGCCGCGACATGGACGGCAGCACCGCGGGTGCTCGGCTCGGCAGCACGAAGTAACCCGACTTGGGCCGCGACTCGATCAACGCCACATCCATCAGTTGCCGGTAGGCTTCCTGGGCCGTCGAGATACTCACGTCCAGCTCCTGGCACACCGCTCGAATGGAGGGCAGGCGGTCGCCCACACGGTAGATACCGTGCTCGATACGCTCGCGCAGGATAGCGGCGACTTCTTCATAGCGCGTCATGACAATCCCCTTCTTATAGCCCACCCTGCCATACAGATGGCGTGCCCAACCGCCATACAGAGGTATAGCACGCCCATCTGTATCTTAAAAATAAAAAACCTAATGTCTGTATCAAAGAAACGGCGCCGAATAATCTAGTCCTGCAGCCCACCGTCATGCCCCTGGAGGATTCGCCATGCCACGCTTCAGTCTTGCCCAGCTCCGCTGTCAGCTACGTCTCCAACTGCATCAGTACCGCCACTACCGCCGTAGCCGCCGCCAGCTACTGGCCCTGGATGACCGGCTACTCGAGGATATTGGTATCACCCGCGCCCAGGCAGCCCAAGAAGGCCATAAAGCGTTCTGGAAACATACGCCCCTTGAGGAGACTCCCCATGAAAAGTGCTGACTACTACCTGCTGGACGTCTTTACCGAGCAGCCATTTACCGGCAACCCGCTCGCGGTTTTTCTGGCGTCCGATGAATTGGACACCTCCACCATGCAGGCCTTGGCCAATGAACTGAATCTGGCAGAAACGGTTTTTTTGAGTGCCGCCACGCAACCGAACCACTATCCAATGCGGATTTTCACGCCGACGAGAGAACTCCCGTTTGCAGGCCACCCGACGGTGGGTACCGCACACTTGCTGGCAGCATTGGAAATCGCCAACCCCGCGCATCCCCTGGTGCTTCACCCGCCCATTGGTGCGCTGACAGTTCGCTACGAAAAGGGCCAGGCCATGTTCAAGACATCGCAACCAGCCCTACTGGCCGCCAGTACGATCGATCGGTTGACGGCCGTTGAGCTGCTGGGGCTCGATATCCATCAGGTAATAGGCGACCCCGTCATGGCCTCCTTGGGACTGCCCTTTCATTTGATCGAGCTGGCCGATGTGAAGGCGCTGGAGAGCGTCCATATTGCATCGGCGCTTTGGGCCAGTGCCGTGATGACCAGCGAGGCCCCCCAGGTTTATCTTTACGTCATCGAACGACACGAGGCCACCCGCACGGTGATTCGTAGCCGCATGTTCTGCATGCATGCCAGCCTTTGCGAAGACCCCGCAACCGGCAGTGCCGCCGCCGCCCTGACCCACTATCTGGCATCGCTCACCAGCGACGCACTGCATTGCACGATGCATCAGGGCGTTGAAATGGGCCGTCCCAGCATCATCGAAACGGCTGCGAATGGCCATCTCGAAGCTGGGCATGTGCAAGTGGGAGGGCACGCCGTTCTGGTGGGCAAGGGAACCATGACGCTCAATGCCCATTAGGGGGCGGTTTGTCGGCAGGTTGAGCCAGCAGCTCATTGCCCTATACGCTTCAACGACGCTGTCGCAGGCAACCGAGCAAACCATCACTACGTGAGCACTACAAACAATGTTGGGATCACGGAACATCACACCCGAACATCGTGACGCACTCCTCAAGCCGTCAACCCAATCCCTCTCAAAATCACCGAGGTCACCGACTGCACGGCTTTTTCGAACTGCAGGTCGTCCAGCGGTTTGTCGTCGTTGAGCAGGTAAATCTGGTAGTCGAAATCGGCGTAGTGCTGGGTAGAGGCCCAGATCATGTAGAGCAGGTACGAAGGCTCGACAGGGTTGATTTGGCCGGAGTCGATCCACTCGCGGATTTTCGACTCTTTCAACTTGGCCCATTCATAGAGGTTGTCGCGCAGCCGCTCCTTGAGAATCGGGGCGCCCTGCATCACTTCGGCCGCCCAGATCTTGGAGCCGTGGGCGCGGTAGCGGGAGTGGTTCATCTTGGCGCGAATGTAGGTGGAGAGTACCACCCGTGGGTCGTCGTACAGCTCGAAGCAGAGCGCGTCCTGCTTCCACACCTCCAGCAGCGCCAGCAGCACCTCCTGGTAGAGCGCCTTCTTGGTCGAGAAATAGTAGTGCACGTTGGACTTTGGTAGATCGGCCAACTGGGCAATGTCGCCCATGGAGGCACCGGCGTAGCCTTTTTCGGCAAACAGCTGCTCCGCCGCTTGCAGGATTTTCTTGACGTTGGTTTGCCGTATTTCGTCCTGTGTTCTCGCCACGCTGGTATCCCTTTGCAACCGTCCGCTCAGAGAGTGTTTACAAACTACTGCGCTAGGCCATGCGGCGTTGAAACCAACCTCAAAATGCTCATTTACACCTCGTAAACTGCGCTTTTTCGGCTGATTTCGCCTTGCCTGGCCGTCCCTCGTGACATTTGTAAACACCCTCTCACAATACGCACCAAAAACTGCACCACCGCCCCACGAGGAGGCAGGCGGTGGTGCAGAGAAGATGGCGTAGTTAGCGCATCGCGTCAACGCTGGTTGGTGGGAAACGAGAACTCCGCCCGGGTGGCTTCGCTGACGGAGGGCCAGCGTTGGGAAACCGCTTTGCGGCGGGTGTAGAAGCGCACCGAGTCTGGGCCGTAGGCGTGGAGGTCGCCAAACAGCGAGCGCTTCCAGCCGCCAAAGCTGTGGTAGGCCACCGGCACGGGCAGCGGTACGTTCACCCCCACCATGCCCACTTCGATACCGTCGGTGAAGCGGCGGGCGGCTTCGCCATCGCGAGTGAACAGGCAGGTGCCGTTGCCGTATTCGTGGTCGTTGATCAGCTGCATGGCGTCGTCCAGGCTGCCGACCCGCACCACACAGAGTACCGGCCCGAAGATCTCTTCCTGATAAATGCGCATCTCCGCAGTGACGTGATCGAACAGGCAGCCACCAACGAAATAGCCCTCTTCATGGCCAGCCACGCTCAGGCCGCGCCCATCCGCCACGAGCGAAGCGCCAGCGTTAACGCCGTCTTCGATAAACCCAAGCACTTTATCGCGATGTTCAGCGGTGACCAGCGGGCCCATGTCCAGGCCTTTATCGGTACCGGGGCCCACCTTCAACTGGGCGATCTTGGGCAGCATGGTTCCGACCAGACGGTCGGCGGTTTCATCACCGACGCACACCGCCACCGAGATCGCCATGCAGCGCTCGCCGCAGCTGCCGTAGGCGGCGCCCATCAGCGTGTTGGCGGCGTTTTCCAGGTCGGCATCCGGCAGAATCACCGCGTGGTTTTTCGCGCCACCAAGCGCCTGAACGCGCTTGCCTGCGGCCGAGCCACGGGAGTAGATCGCCTCTGCCACGGGGGTAGAACCCACGAACGAAATGGCTTTCACGGCCTTGGCATCCAGCAGGGTTTCTACCGCTTCGCGACCGCCATGCACCACGTTCATCACGCCTTTTGGCAGTCCGGCCTCTTGCAACAGCTCGGCCACGGCCATGGCGGCCGACGGGTCTTTTTCGGAGGGCTTGAGGATAAAGGTATTACCGCAGGCAATCGCCATGGGGTACATCCACAGCGGCACCATGGCGGGGAAGTTGAACGGCGTAATGCCCGCCACCACGCCCAGCGGCTGGAAGTTGGACCAGGCATCGATACCCGGCCCCACGTTGTGGGAGTACTCGCCTTTCAGCAGCTCCGGCACGCCACAGGCGTATTCGACGTTTTCAATGCCACGCTTGAGCTCGCCCATGGCATCTTCCACCGTCTTGCCATGCTCTTCGCTGACCAGCTGTACCAGGCGGTCGGCGTGCTCTTCCAGCAGCTGCTTGAAGCGGTACATGACCTGGGCACGCTTGGCGGGCGGCGTATCACGCCAGGCAGGAAACGCCGCCTGAGCCGCAGCAATGGCTCGCTCCACATCCGCTGCGCTGGCATCCGCCACTTGGCGAATCACCTCGCCCGTGGAAGGGTTGGTCACGTCCAGCGTACGCTGGCTTTCCACCAGCTCACCATTAATCAGGTGGGAAACAACACTCATCATGAAACTCCGAAACAGGGTGGGCCAGGGTTATGCCAGGGAATCCAGGGTACTGGCGACGGCATCGAACAAACGCTCAAGCTCAGCTTCCGTGGTGCCAAAGGGAGGGCCGAACTGCAGGGTGTCACCGCCGTAGCGCACGTAAAAACCGGCTTCCCACAACGCCATATGGGCATCGCGGGGGCGAATCGTCGGGTCGCCGTTACGCGGCGCAAGCTGCAGGGCACCGGCCAGGCCGTAGTTGCGAATATCGACGATATGGTGACGGCCTTTCAGGGCGTGCAGCTTCTGCTCGAACACCGGGGCAATCGCACTGACCTGAGCGGGGAAGTCCTCACGCTCGAACAGTTCCAGCGCCGCCAGGCCAGCGGCACATGCCACGGGGTGAGCGCTGTAGGTGTAACCATGGGGAAACTCGATGGCATGCTGCGGGCCACCGGCGTGCATGAAGGTGTCGAAAATCTCCCGGGAGGCGATCACGGCCCCCATGGGCACCGCCCCATTGGTGATCTGCTTGGCCACGTTCATGATATCCGGCGTGACGCCAAACGCTTCGGCACCGGTGGTGGCGCCGCTGCGGCCAAAGGCGGTAATGACTTCATCGAAAATCAGCAGAATATCGTGGGCGGTGCAGATTTCCCGCAGCCGGTTCAAGTAGCCCTTGGGCGGCACGATCACCCCCGCCGAGCCCGACATGGGCTCCACGATCACGGCGGCAATGGTCGACGCATCGTGCAAGGCAATTTGATCCAGCAGCGCATCGGCCAGCTCAGCACCGGTTTCCGCCTGGCCACGGGTGTAGGCATGGCCCGCTTGCAGCGTATGGGGCAGGTGCGTCACGTCCATCAACTGGCCGTAGTGCTTACGGTTACCGCCAATGCCCCCCAGGCTGGTGCCGCCGATATTCACCCCGTGGTAGCCCTTGGCGCGGCCAATCATGCGGGTTTTTTCCGGCTTGCCCTTCAACCGCCAATACGCCTTGGCCATCTTGACCGAGGTGTCGGCGGCTTCTGAGCCGGAGTTGGTGAAAAACACGTGATCCAGACCAGCAGGCGTGAGGCTGGCGACCTTCTCTGCCAGCTTGAACGCCAGCGGATGGCCTATCTGAAAACCGGGGGCAAAATCCAGCGTGCCCAACTGCGCCGCTACTGCTTTTTGAATCTCTTCACGGTTATGGCCCGCCCCGCAGGTCCACAGGCCAGAGAGCGAATCGAACAGCTTGCGCCCCTGGTCATCGATGTAATAACGCCCTTCGGCGCCCGCAATCATGCGCGGGTTGGCACGGAAGTCCCGGTTGGCACTAAAGGGCATCCAATAGTGCTGATTCAGCGGCGCAGACGCCCCCCCATCACGGGATGCGTGCTCGACGGTCTGCGTGGCGGATGGTCGTTGTACGTCCAACATGGTGTTCGTCTCCTCATGTCCGGCTGCCTGGCAATATGGCATGCAGCCAGCATGCGCCACTCGACACGTATGTAAAATTACGCTTTTCTTTTGTTCACGTTAGGGAATAGATACGTAATAGCGCGCCCTGAGGACTTGCCAGCGCTTGACGAAGACGCAAAATCGGCCTAACCATTATATTTATACGAATAAATACAATAAAAAATTGGAACACGCCCAAACGTTACTCCGCGCCTGAAACTCGGCCTACAAAGACGGCTGCTAGCGCGTCAACGTTTGAAACAAAGCTCATGAATTCAATATAAACAAAGGGCTAAATCGCTATGAAACACGTAACTCCGCTCAAGCTATCGCTTTATGGCGGTATGATTTTCAGCTTCTTCATGCTGGAAAGCCCCGTCATCATGCTGGCTAATCGCATAGAGCCCATGGTGCTGGGACTCCCCTTTCTACTGGTCTGGAACCTTTTCTGGTGGTTTGCGTTGACGTCGCTATTTCTGGTGGCTTACTTCACCAACTGGGGTAGCCCTGAACCGTCGTCTGTTCACGCCACTCAGCAGCGGTAAGAAAAGGGGGTCACCATGACCGGCAGCTTAATCATCATTGCAGCCTTTATGATCATCCCACTCATGGTGGGCGTGTTATCGGCTCGACAGTCGCAGGAAACCAGCGAGGACTTCTTTGTACAGGGTCGCGCCATGGGCAGCATCGCGGTATTTTTTACCGTGGCCGCCACCTGGTGGAGCGCGTTCGCGTTCCTTGGCTCCAATGCCACGTTTTATACCAACGGGCCCGTATTTCTTACTGCGTTAGCCTGGAACCTGCTGTTTGGCTTCATGTACTACTGGATTGGCAAACGAGTCTGGTTTTTAGGCAAACGATTCAACTATTTAACGCCTTCAGACTTGATCGGTGATTTTTATAACAGCGAAGCGCTGCGTATTACCGTGGCGGCGATTACGCTGATTTTCACCGTGCCTTATTTGCAGATCCAGCTAACCGGCGGCGCCTATTTAATCGAAGTCGCCTCCGGCGGGCTGATTCCTTTCTGGCTAGCGGCCCTGCTTTTCTACTTCATCATCATTATCTACGTGTGGATTGGCGGCATTCGCGCCATTGCCTGGACAGACGTGATCTATGGCGCGCTGCTGTTCTTCGGCATGCTCTACGCAGGCTATTACATCTCGACCCAGGTGGGTGGCCCAACGGCGCTGTTCGGCCAGCTTCAACAAAGCTCCCCCGAGCATCTCACCATGCCAGGGCCGAACGGCACGATGGGCTACCCCATGTGGTTCTCACTGTTTGCCATTACCGCTATCGGGGCCTTCATGGGCCCACAAATCTGGCTGCGCATGTACTCGGTCAAACACGGCAAGCTGTTCAACTTGATGCCGTTTTTGCTGGGTCTGGCGGCCTTTGCCTATGTCGGCTCGGTTCTCTCCGGCTATTCGGGCGTACTGCTAGAGCCCAACATCGCCAATCCTGACCAGATTCTGCCCATCATGCTCATGGAGTATGCGCCTTACCTGCTCGCGTCGCTGATCATGGCGGCGGGCGCTTCGGCAGCCATGTCCACGGCCAACTCGCAGATTCACGCGGTGTCCACCGTGGTGACGATGGATATCTACAAACGCTACGTGAACCGTGATGCCACCCAGGCACGCATCGTCTACATCGGCCGTCTTTCGCTGGTGGGCTTCTCATTGGCCGCTTACATCATGGCGCTGACCGTGCCGGGCGTACTGGTCACCATTGGCATTGCAGCACTGGCGGGCACGGCCCAGTTGATCATTCCCACCATCGGTGCCATCACCTGGAAAAAGGCCCATCCCACGGCCGCACTGGTGGGCTTGTGGGCGGGGGTGGCGTGTGTCCTGCTCATGACCTTTGGCCCGCTAAGTGCCCCCTTTGGCTACCACGCCGGGGTCTGGGGCTTGCTGCTGAATGCAGCGCTGTTCGTGGCACTCAGCCACGTGCTGAACCGCCGCGATACCGCCGTCGTGGAACGCTTTACCCAGGCACGCCATGACTACGATGCCGAGTATCACCCAGAGCGCTTGCCCGCCTACCCCCAGGCAGTGTCCACCAGCGCTTACCGCAAATAAGGAGTGGGTCGATGACTCAAGCCCCTGCTGCCGCGCCGCGCAGAGCCAAGCTTGCCGAGCTGATCAGTGACGACATCAAGCGCTGGATAGCCGCAGAGTCGCTGGGGGAAGGCGACCGGCTACCCAACGAAAAAGCGCTGATGGAGCTTTACGGAAGCGCCAAGGGCACCGTGCGCGAAGCGCTCAAGATTCTCGAAGTCGAGGGGCTCATCACGTTGAAGACCGGGCCCAAAGGGGGCGCGGTCATCAATCAGCCGAGCATGGAGCCCGCCAGCCGCATGCTGCGTAACTTCCTGCACTTCCAGCAGTTGGATGGCAAGCAGGTGTACCAGCTACGCAAACTGCTGGAAGTCGAGCTGGCCGCTTCGGTCGTGGGACGGCTCACCGAGCATGACTTCCAGCAGCTGGAAGCCAATATGGCGGCCTGCGCCTGCTGCGCCAGTGATGAAGACGACCACCGGCACCAGCGCTTTCTGGAGCTGGAGTTTCATCAACTGCTGGCACGTGTCTGTCCTAACCCTTTGCTCGCCTTCATGTGCCAGTTTCTGAACGACATGCTGCGCGATCTCGTGGTGATCAAAAAAGCCTACGTGCCCGAACGCAAGCAGTTCGATCACGCCAACCAGGATTACCACCGCCAACTGGTGGACGCCTACCGCGCGGAAGATACTCCGCGTGTGCGACGCATCATGGCCGAGCACATGGCCGATGCCGAGCACCACATGAGCGCACTGGAAACGGAAATGGCCGCCCAGATGCTGGTCAGCACCACACTACCGAATAACTCGCACCATCGATCCAAGCTGCACGATCTGCCAACGGAATATACCGCCGTTTGATTCGGCGAGGAGACATGAGATGAACACCTACGTTACCCCCAGCCACCGCACAGATTTACAGACCGACAGCGACCGCCTTTGGGCGTCGCTCATGGAGATGGCCAAACTAGGGGCCACGCCCAAGGGCGGCGTGAACCGTCAGGCGTTGACCGACCTGGAGCGCCAGGGCCGCGACCTGTTCATTCAGTGGTGCCGTGCCGAGGGCTGCACGATCCGCATTGATAATATCGGCAATATCTTTGCCCGCCGGGAAGGCAGCGACCCCAGTGCCAAAACAGTCATGGCGGGCAGCCATCTGGATACCCAACCCACCGGCGGCAAATACGACGGCTGCTTCGGTGTCATGTCGGGTCTTGAAGTCATTCGTACGCTCAACCAGCACAACATCACCACGCGCTCGTCCATCGAAGTGGTCGCCTGGACGAACGAAGAGGGCTGCCGCTTTCCTCCCTGCATGATGGGCTCTGGCGTCTTTACCGGCGAACTGGCGTTCGATGCCATGATGGCGCGCACCGACGCCGAAGGCATCACGGTGAGTGACGCGCTGGATGCCATTCACTATCGCGGCCAGGATGAGGTGGCGCCGGACGAGATCAAGGCGTATTTCGAGCCTCACATCGAACAAGGCCCCATTCTCGAAGATACCGAGACCACCATTGGCGTGGTCATCGGCGGGCTTGGGCAGAAGTGGTTCGACTTGACCCTGACCGGGCTCGAAGCCCATGCAGGCCCCACGCCCATGAACCTGCGCCGGGATGCCATGATGGGCGCGGCAGAAGTCACCCAGGCACTCAACCGGATTGCCCATGAGCATCAACCGCACGGGCGCGGCACGGTGGGGTGCATGACGCTTCACCCGGGCTCACGCAACGTGATTCCCGGCCAGGTCAAGATGACCCTGGACATGCGCCACTGGGAACCCGAGGCCCTCATTGCCATGGGGCAAGCCGTGGCCAGCGCCGTGGAAGAGATCTGCCAACGTCACGGGCTGGAGTACGAACTGACCCCGACGGCCGATTTTGCCCCTGAGCATTTCGATCAGGCATGCGTGAATAGCGTGCGCCAGGCCGCTGAAAAGCTGCAGCTATCGCACATGGATATCATCAGCGGCGCAGGCCACGACGCGATGTTCATTGGCCGTGTTGCCCCCGCCGCGATGATCTTCATTCCCTGCAAGGATGGCATCAGCCATAACGAGATCGAAAGCGCCACACCCGAACACGTCCACGCAGGCTGTAACGTGCTGCTGCACGCCATGCTGGAAGCGGCAGGTATCGAGGATGGCGAATAGCATGGCAGACACCTTAGCAACCCTGACGGCCGTGGACGCTCTGGCGCGCTTCAGAGAGGGATCGCTCTTGCCGGAGACGCTGGTGGAGGACTGCCTGGCGCGCATCGAACGAGATAACCCCGGGGTCAATGCCTTCACCTGTGTCAACGGAGAACAGGCCCGCCAATTAGCCGCCGAGTCCACTCGGCGCTGGCAGGCCGGGGCGCCCTGCGGGCCGTTGGACGGGATTCCAGTGACCATCAAGGACCTGACCTTGACCAAAGGGCTGCCGACTCGGCTGGGGTCGACGACCACGGCACCGGATGGCCCCTGGGAGGTAGACGCGCCCATCAGCCGCCACCTGCGCAACGCCGGGGCCATCGTGATCGGCAAAACCACCTCGCCCGAGTTTGGCTGGAAAGGCGTCACCGACAACCCGCTGCACGGTATTACCCGCAACCCATGGAACACTGATCTCACACCCGGCGGGTCATCCGGCGGTGCGGGGGCTGCGGCGGCGCTGAACCTGGGCCTGCTTCATCAGGGCAGCGACGCAGGCGGCTCCATTCGTATTCCCTGCAGCTTTACCGGCACCTTTGGCATCAAGCCCACCTTTGGCTGGGTCCCCCAGTGGCCCGCCAGCGCCATGAGCACCCTGTCGCACCTGGGCCCCATGACGCGCACGGCAAAGGATAGCGCCCTGATGCTGAGCGTGATGGCCCAGCCGGATGCTCGGGATGGTTACGCTGGCAACCCCACCGGGCCTGACTGGCTTACGCCCCCTCCGGCCAGCCTGCAGGGTTGGCGCATCGCCTTTAGCGCTAATCTCGGCTACGTTGACGTCGCGCCGGATATCGCCCAGCGCGTTGAAGAAGCCGTCGGTTACCTGGAAGCATTGGGCGCCACCGTTGACCGCATCGACCCTGGCTTTAGCGATCCGCTCAGGACGTTCAACACACTATGGTTTGCAGGCGCCACCCAGGCCGTCGAAAAGCTCGATACCCGGCAGCAAGCCGCGCTCGATCCTGGCTTTCTGGAGATTGCACGACGCGGGCAGGACGTCTCACTTTCCGCTTACCTTGCCGCCCGCCGTGAGCGCAGCGAATTGACCGCCCACATGGCCGCCTTTCATGAGCAGTACGACCTGCTGGTCACGCCCACCATGCCCATCGCGCCTTTCGCAGCAGGCCATAACGTGCCGCCGAGCGGGCGCTACCGCGACTGGATGGACTGGACGCCGTTTAGCTACCCGTTCAACCTGACCCAGCAACCCGCCGCTTCCCTTCCCTGCGGGCTGGATCAGCAAGGGCTGCCGGTGGGCCTGCATTTGGTGGCCGGAAAATACCAGGACCTCAAGGTGCTGCACGCTGCACAGTTGCTTGAGCGCTATTTGCCGCCATTAAAGCCACCTGAATACGCGCCCCCAGAACAGGCCTGACACAGAGGCTAAACGTCAGCCAACTGCCTGCGTGCCAACTCGGCGAACTGTTTGCGCGAGGGTTTGAGCGCCACCTGCGGTGGCCAGGGTAGCCAGGCATCGGGGACCATGAAGCCCGGCAGCGCCTCGCGCACCCAGGCGGCCAGGGCCTTGGGGCAGAGCGCATCGGTTTGCGGTTCGATGAAGGCCACCGGGCGCTCGCCCCACTCCGGATGGGGCACGGCCACCACCAGCGCCTGGGCCACGCCCGGGTAGTCGACCAGCCGCTGCTCGATGCTCTCTGGCTGTATGTTTTCACCGCCGGAAATGAACACGTTGTCGAGCCGCCCTTCGACGACGAGCGCCTGCTGGTCGTCGAAGTAGCCCCGGTCACGGGTGGCGAACCAGCCCTCGTCGTTGACGGCGGGGTCCAGCGCGCCATCGGCCAGATAGCCGCTGAACAGCGTGTCGCCCTTGACCTGAATTTCGCCATCCACCACCCGCACCTGACGCCCCGGCAAGGGCTGCCCTACCACGCCAGGGGCAGAGGGCAAGCCGGTACACACCTGGCTGGCCATTTCCGACAGCCCATAGCTGACCTTGGGCGTCAGCCCCAGGCGCTGCAAGCGTTCGACCAGCGGCGCGGGAATGGCCGCGCCCCCCAACAGCAGCTCGCGGAGCTGGATGTGTCGAGGGTCGAAGCCTTCCCTCAATAGCCGCCAAAGCTGCGTCGGCACCAATGAGAGGTGGGTGATAGGCTGCTGCATCAGGCGCTCGGCCAGCGGGCGAGTCGCATCGTCCAGCACCAGCCGCCCCCCGGCCAGAAAGACCCGAAACGCAATGGCATAGCCTCCCACATGAAACAGCGGCAGCGAAAGCAGCCAGCCGCTATCCGGGTCCACAGGAATCAGCGACGCCGAACCCCGCGCCGAGGCCAGATGATTGCCCACCCGGTGCAGCACCGCCTTGGGCGGGCCGCTGGAGCCGGAGGTGAGGATGGTGTTGCTGCGCTGGCTCGCGTACAAGACCGGTGGCTCGCTAGGGTCGGCCTCCGCGCGGTAGTCGAGGGAGATCGGCGGCAGCTCGGAAGAGTAGGCAAAGTCGCTCTCCGGCTGGCACACCCGGGTGACCTGCATCCGCCGCGCCAGCGCCTGCTGCTGAGCCACGGGGAGCGCCGGATTCAGCGGGCAGAACACCACCCCTGCCCGCAGGCAGGCCCAGGCCAGCAGCACGCCCTGCAACGACCCTCGGGTGGGTACCAAAAGGGGCATGTCCGGCATCAGGCCCTGCCTGGCCAACTGCTGGGCCAGGGATGCCACGCGCCGGTTCAACGTGCGATAGCTCAGGCGCACCGCGCCCGCCTCCACCGCGATATGCTCCGGCGTTTGCTGGGCCCAGTAGTGAATGGGGCATGTCTCGGTCACAGGGAAAGCTCCTTGCGGTCGTCGCCAGCGGCGGCGTGGTAGAGGCAGTGCAGCCGCGCGTGCCGCAACTTACCGGCTGGCGAGAGAAGTGATTCGCTGAACGCCTGGGCGGTATCCAGCCCCGCAGGCTCCTCGGGAGCCCACTGCCGGGCCAGGCAGCTCAACTGCCCCAACCCCACTGAGATTCGAAACTGGATGAGATCACCACCCGCAAGCGGTGGGCCCTGGCGCGCTGAACCAACGCCTGGCAAGCTGCGAACCCGCCCATCAGCGTCGGCTTGATGACCAGCGCGGCCAGCCGGGGGTGCGGCGCCCAGGCAGTGCCGCGCTGCAGGGTTTCATCCAGGGCGATGTCGATGCCCGTGGCGTCCGCCACCGCGATGCTGTCGGCCAGCGTAGCACAGGGCTCCTCCAGGTAATCGATTTGGGCAGGCGAGAGCTGCTGGCAAAAGCGCAGTGCCTGCTCGCGCTGCCAGCCACCGTTGGCATCGAGGATCAGTCGCGTGTTGGGTAGCCACTTGGCAAGGCTTGCGATCAAGGCCAGCTCCGCATCGCTCGGGTAGCGGGCCACCTTCAGCTTGATGCGTTCTGGTGGAGCAGCCTGCCATTGGGCCGCGCGCTCCGGCAGTGCACTCATCAGCGCTTGCGGGGTGCCCTGCAGCAATGGGTAAGGCGGCAGAGAAGCAGGCAGGGAAGCGGGCCAGCGGTGCCGGGCGCAGTCGAAACCAAACTGTACTGAAGGTAACGTTGGTTTGGCTTTCTCACCGCGCTCTATAGCCGCCAGGCAGGCCAGGCTCTCGGCGGCGGCGTCAGCGAGGGTTTCTGTGGAGAAGCCAGGCAAAGGGGCTATCTCGCCCCACTGGCCGTTGATCGTGACTAACAGCCCTTCTCTGCTCGCCAACCGCTGGCCTTTGAACATCAGCGGCTGGCGAAACGGTAGCGAGTAGCGGTAAAGCGCCAGCGCCATCAGGGGTTGCGTGGGTAGCGCGAGAAGTCCGGGCGGCGCTTTTCATTGAAGGCGTTGCGCCCTTCCTGCCCCTCGTCGGTCATGTAGAAGAGCATGGTGGCATTGCCCGCCAGCTCCTGCAGTCCGGCCTGGCCGTCGCAATCGGCGTTCAGCGCCGCTTTCAAGCAGCGCAGCGCCATGGGGCTATGCTGCAGCATTTCACGGCACCAGCGCACGCTCTCTCGCTCCAGCTCGGCCACCGGCACCACGTGGTTCACCAGCCCCATCTCCAACGCCTGGGCGGCGCTGTACTGTCGGCACAGGAACCATATTTCACGGGCTTTTTTCTGGCCGACGATTCTCGCCATGTAGGAAGCCCCGTAGCCCCCGTCAAACGACCCCACCTTGGGGCCCGTTTGCCCGAAAACGGCGTTGTCGGCGGCGATGGTCAGGTCACACATCATGTGCAGCACGTGGCCACCGCCAATGGCGTAGCCCGCCACCATGGCGATGATCGGCTTAGGGCAGGTGCGAATGTCACGCTGGAAATCCAGCACGTTGAGGTGATGAGTGCCCGCCTCGTCGCGGTAGCCGCCATAGTCGCCGCGAATGCGCTGGTCGCCCCCGGAGCAGAAGGCCTGTTCGCCCGCCCCGGTCAGCAGAATCGCGCCAATGGCGCTGTCGTGGCGCGCGCGGCCCAGGGCATGGATCATCTCGCTCACCGTTTGCGGGCGAAACGCATTGCGCACCTCAGGGCGGTTGATGGTGATCCGGGCAATGCCCTCCTCAGCGGTGTGATAGAGGATGTCCTGGTACTCCTGCGAGGCGTCCTGCCACTTGATGGGGGCATACAGCGCCTGTTCCGTGAGTCCTTCGATCATGCTGACCTCGTGCTTTATCAGGGGTGTGCGTTCTTTTTGATGCGGCCGTGTTCGCGGGCGGGCCTCAGCGCAGCCAGCCCACGACCACCAGAGCCAGCGCCAACAGGCTCAGCAGGGCCGCCAGGCCGTACATCAGCCATTTGTTGCGGGTGTCCTGGCCCAGGCTCAGGTCGAATAGGCCATGGCGCAGCCGGTGGGCGGCATGAAACAGCGGCAAGCACACGGCGGCGCCAATGAACAGCACGCCGGGCAGGCTGAACAGCAGGCGGGAGGCCCGCTCGTGGCCAAGCGCCTCGGCGGGCAGCAGGCCCAGCGGCAGCAACAACCCGATGAACAGAATCACCGCAGGCAAGACCACGGCAAAACAGACGCCCCCGGCACTGAACAGCCCCCACCACAGGGGTTCGTCATAGGCTTGCCGAGGCTGACCCAGGGATGCTTTTTGATGTGAGGTTTTCATGCGCCGCCCCTCCCCAAGAGCCAGAACAACACGGCCGCCACTGCCACGACCCCCGCCCACTGGCCAGCAACGATGGCACCAGCGGGCACGCTGTGCCCCGCCACGCGCAGCGGCATGACCCGAGGAAACAGCACGAAGAAGGTGGCCGCATGATAGAGGCTGGCCACCAGCGCCAGCGCGTTCAGCAGCAACACCAGCGGCGAGCCCATGAAGGCCACCCAGCCCTGCCAGCTCGCCGGGCCCTGCAACAGCGCGAACACCCCTGCCAACAGGCAGAGAATGAAAAACACCAGCGGCACCACCGTGGCTTCGCGCAGCATATAGCGCTTGAAGAAACCGTGCTTCAGCCACCAGTTGCGCTTCAAGGGCGGCAGCCGTTGTGATGATGATTTTTCCATATCCAATCTCCTACACCTTTTCTAACTGAGCTATCTCAGTTAGTGACGGATATCCGATACCGTTGAGTGGGGCAGGTTGTAGCGAGGGTCTTTCGCCATGGCCGGAAAATGTTCCTGACAATTCCGGCATTTCCGCCATCCATGGCGGTCAGATGGCGAAAGTAGCGCCCATGGATGGGTTCACAGCGCCCTCGCGGAAACCTGCCGCACGGCAACGCGGCTTGGTTACCCCTACCCCTTGAACAGCGCGATCAGCGTATGTTTGGCGGCCTCGACCTTGCCCTGGTTGACCGCAGCGGCCGGGTCGACGTGCTTGGGGCATACCTGCGAGCAGAAGCCCACGAAGGTACAGCTCCAGACCCCATCATGGCGGTTGAGCTGCGCCATGCGTTGGCGTTTGCCCTGATCCCGGCTGTCCAGGTTGTAACGGTGTGCCAGGGTCAGCGCCGCAGGCCCCAGAAACTCCGGGTTCAAACCAAACTGCGGGCACGCCGAATAGCACAGGCCACAGTTGATGCAGTTGGCAAACTGCCGATAGCGCGCCAGCTGTTCAGGCGTTTGCACATGGGGCTGCGCCTGGCCGGGGTCGAAGGTTTGCACCGGGTCCTGTTCGATCAGGTAGGGCTTCACCGCCGCCAGATGCTCCAGGAACAGCGCCATGTCCACGACCAGGTCCCGCTGCACGGGGAAGTGCGCCAGCGGTTCGATACGAATCTCGTCAGGGTAGTCGCGCAGGAAGGTTTTACAGCCCAGCTTGGGAATGCCGTTGACCATGACGCCGCAGGAGCCACAAATCGCCATTCGGCAAGACCAGCGGTAGCTTAGCGTGCTGTCCTGCTGCTCCTTGATATGGTTCAGCGCATCAAGAAGCGAGGTGCTCTCCTCCACTGCAACGTCGTAGGTTTGCCAGTAGGGTTCCGCTGCGCTGTCGGGCAGGTAACGCTTGATGCTGATGTGCTTGTTCATGCCTTGCCTCCCTTGGCCGCATCCCCGTAAACCCGCGCGGCCGGGGCCGAAAAGCGGGTATCCACCGCCTGCCAGCGCAACTCGGCGGGCGCATCACCTTGGTAAAACACCTGGCTATGCTTGAGATAGCCAACATCGTCACGGGCCTGCAGGCCCTCGTCCAGGCGCTGGTGGGCACCCCGGGATTCGCGGCGCTCCAAGGCGGCCAGGCACGACGCCTCGGCGATCTCCAGCCCATAGCCAAACTCCAGACACTCCAGCAGCTCGGTATTGAAGATCTTGCTGGTGTCACTGACCCGCACCTGGGCATAGCGCTGGCGCAGCTGGCGAAGGGTATCCAACGCCTGCTGCATGCCTGCTTCGGTGCGGTAAATGCCGCAGCCGCTCTCCATGGCCTGCACCATGGCGTGCTTGAGCGTCACCCAGGATTCACCGCTGCCCTGGCCATCGCAGAGCGTGGCCAGCCGCGCCTGCTGCCGCTGGG
>NZ_LFGT01000023.1:132885-137726 GCF_002078115.1 Halomonas sp. BC2
CAGTCGGTGCGGGCAGCCCGCTGGCTGGCCTGCTCCCCGGCCAAACGGCCAAAAACCAGCAGCTCGGTCAGCGAGTTGGAGCCCAGCCGGTTGGCCCCATGCAGGCCTACCGAGGCACACTCCCCGGCGGCGTACAGCCCCGCAATGGTCGTTTCGCACTGGGGATCGGTTTCGATGCCGCCCATGGTGTAGTGCACCGCAGGCCGAATCGGGATCGGCTCCTTGACGGGGTCGACGTTGATATAGGATTTGGCCAGCTCGCAGATGAACGGCAGGCGCTCATGCAGATAGTCGGCGCCCAGGTGGCGAAGGTCGAGATAGACCACGTCGCTGTCGCCAAACTTGCCGGTACGCCCGGCCTGCTGCTCCTGCCAGAACGCCTGGGAGAGCTTGTCCCGAGGGCCCAGCTCCATGTACTTGTTTTCCGGCTTGCCCAAGGGTGTTTCCGGCCCCAGGCCGTAGTCCTGGAGGTAGCGGTACCCCTCCTTGTTGAGCAGAATACCGCCTTCCCCCCGGCACGCTTCGGTGATCAGGATGCCCGAGCCGGGTAGGCCGGTGGGGTGGTACTGCACGAACTCCATGTCGCGCAGCGCCACGCCGTGGCGGTAGGCCATGGCCATGCCGTCACCGGTGACGATGCCCGCATTGGTGTTGAAGCGAAACAGCCGCCCCGCCCCGCCGGTGGCCAACACCACCGCCTTGGCACGCAACAGCAGCAGCTCACCCGTGGCGACCTGCAGAGCAATGACGCCCACCACGGCCCCTTCGTGCACGGCCAGGTCCAGTACGAAGTACTCGTCGAAGCGTTCGATCTCGGGGTATTTCAGCGAGGTCTGAAACAGCGTGTGCAGCATATGGAAGCCGGTCTTGTCGGCAGCAAACCAGGTGCGCGCGGTTTTCATACCACCAAAGCGGCGCACCTGTATGCGGCCATCGGGCTGGCGGCTCCAGGGGCAGCCCCAGCGCTCCATCTGCACCAGCTCCTGGTAGGCGTGGCGCACGAAGTAGTCCACCACGCCCTGCTCCACCAGCCAGTCACCCCCGGAAACCGTGTCGTCGAAGTGCGCCTGAAACGAGTCCTCGTCACTGGTCACCGCCGCCGCGCCCCCTTCGGCCGCCACCGTGTGGGAACGCATGGGATACACCTTGGAGACCAGCGCAATGCGCTGCGCGTGACCGCCCTGCTTGGCCTGCTCGGCGGCCGCGATGGCGGCCCGCAGGCCAGCGCCCCCACCGCCGACGATGACGATATCCACATCCTGCTGCTGCATGGCACCCCCTTGTGCGGCTGCACTACTCATGACGCAATTCTCATTACGGACTTCTCATGACGCAATTCTCATGACGCGACGCCGGTCAGCGCACGGCCTGCCGCCCTGCTGATGAAGCGACGTTATCACAGCCCGACAGGCCCTCGGCCTTGATCTAAAGCATGATTGATATAGATCAAATAAACCGCGACTTGCCTTGCCTATGCTTTCCCTGACACCCGTGAAACACCACGCTGGATCTCATCTCTGCTGTGCTCACTCAGGCAAGGCGCTACGGCTTGCCGATAACCTTATCGAGAGGTCGCCATGAACCTCAGCACTTCGCTCCGCTCTCGCTGGCCGCTGCTCGCGCCACTGGCCACCACGCTGGTGATCGCCCTGCTGCCCACCCCGGCCGGGCTACCGCCCCATGCCTGGTACTTTTTCGCCATCTTTTTGGGCTGTGTGGTCGGCCTGATTCTGGAACCCCTGCCCGGCGCGGTCATCGGGCTGGTCGGCGTTACCCTGGTGGCGCTGCTTTCCCGCTGGGTGCTGTTCTCCCCGGAGCAGCTGGCCAACGACGGCTTCAACGCCGCCAACCAGGCCTTCGCCTGGGCGGTCTCGGGTTTCACCAACGCTACCGTCTGGCTGATTTTCGGTGCCTTCATGTTTGCCCTGGGGTATGAAAAAACCGGGCTGGGGCGGCGGATCTCGCTGTGGCTGGTACACGCCATGGGCAAGCGCACGCTGACCCTGGGCTACGCGGTGATGATTGCCGATGGCATTCTGGCCCCCTTTACGCCGTCCAACACGGCGCGCAGCGCAGGCACCATCTATCCGGTCATTCGTAACCTGCCGCCGCTGTACGACTCGCACCCCAACGACCCCAGCATGAAGCGTATGGGTAGCTTCCTGATGTGGACCGCCATTGCGGCCACCTGCGTGACCAGCTCGATGTTTCTCACCGCCCTGGCGCCGAACCTGCTGGCCATCGCACTCACCGAAAGCGCCACGGGCATCCATATCAGTTGGGGGCAGTGGTTCATGGCGGTGGTGCCGGTGGGGGTCCTTCTGCTGCTGTTGGTGCCGCTGCTGTGCTACTGGCTGTGCGCCCCGGAGGTAAAGGCCGGGCATGAGATCTCCGACTGGGCGAAAGGGGAACTGCAGACCCTGGGCCCGCTGACCCGCCACGAAATCGTGCTGGTCATCATGGTGGTCACCGCGCTGCTGCTATGGATCTTCGCTGGCGACCGGGTATCGGCGTCGCTGGTGGGGCTGGTGGTCATCTGCGGCATGCTGCTGACCGGCATGGTGAGCTGGAACGACATTCTCGACAACCGCGCCGCCTGGAACACCTTCGTGTGGTTTGCCACCCTGGTGGCTCTGGCGGGTGGCTTGAGCCAGGTGGGCTTCGTGGGCTGGTTCGGTAACCTGGTAGGTGGGCAGATCAGCCACTTCGACCCGCTGCTGGCCATGGTCGCCCTGGTGGTCATCTTCTATGTTCTGCACTACTTCTTCGCCAGCATCACCGCCCACGTGACTGCCCTGCTGCCGGTCATGCTGGCGGCGGCGTCAGGCATTGCAGGGCTGGACATGCAGCTGTTCATTCTGCTGTTGCTGCCCACCCTGGGCTTCATGGGCATCCTGACCCCTTATGGCACCGGCCCCAGCCCGGTGTATTACGGCAGCGGCTACTTGCCCAGCGCGCTGTACTGGCGCCTGGGGGCCATCTTCGGGCTGCTGTTCCTAGTGGCCTGGCTGGCCATTGGTCTGCCCTGGCTACTGCTGATTCAGTGAGCCACGTACTGACTCAGTGCACCATGCGCTTGCCGCGCCTCAGCGCGGCAGCGTTTGTGCGAAGTGCTGCGCCAGTTGCTGTGCCAAATGCCCTGCCATGGCCTTGGGGTGTTCCACGTGCAGGTTATGGCCGCCCGGCAGCGCCCAGTGGCGCAGGCGCGGCGCGTGCTGCGCCAGGCGGTTGGCCAGGGTGTTGAACTTGTGGTCCCGCAGGCCGGAGAAATAGCCCACTGGCAGGTCGGTCTCGGCCAGCCACTGCCAGAGAGAGGGCTGCCGACCCAGCGAGGTGACCCGCAGCATGTGCGCCACGGCGGGGCCATGGTTGGCCAACCGGCGCTGAATCTGACGCTGGCGCTGTGAGGCCGTCAAATCGGCAAACACCGGCTGCTGGTACCATGCTGTCAGCACGTCGGCCAGTGGCGACTGCTCAAAGCGCTGCGCCCAGTGCTCATCGTGGGCACGGCGCGCTTCCCGCTCTGGCGCGGCCAGCCCGGGGTGCGCGCTCTCCAACCACAGCGCCTCCAAACCGGCGGGCCGCTGGCTGGCATGATAGAGCGCCAGCCGGCCACCCAGGGAGTAGCCCAGCAGGCCATAACGCACTACGCCCGCCTCGGCCAGCGTATCGCCAAGCCAGTCATGAAAATCCGCAAAGGAGCCCACCGCAGGCACTGTGGGCTGCCCATGCCCCGGCAGGTTCAGCGCCAGGCAGCGCACGCCCGGCAGCGCTTGTTCCAGCGCCTCGCCAAGCGCTTGCCAATCTTGCTGATCGCCCAGCAGGCCGTGCAGCATCACCAGCGTAAAGGGCGGCGAAGGGTCATGATGCATCGGGTGCCTCCCTGAGCCACGCGCCCAGAGCCTGCAACGCATCGGTGGCCTGCTGATGGGGCACCGTGACCTCGATCAGCGTCACCCCGGCCTCCAGCGCCTGAGTGTAGACCTCGCAAAACGCCGCCAGCGTGGTCGGTGCGGCATAGTTCAGGTGAAACATGCGCGCCGCATGCTCGAACGCGAGCCCGTGGGGTTGGCGATAGTAGCGCTCCAGCAGGTCGCCTTCGTCCGGCACCGGCAGCATGTGGAAAATGCTGCCGCCATCGTTATTCAGCACCACCACGACCAGCGGCGCCTGGGCCCTGGCCAGCAGCGCCAGGCTGTTGAGGTCGTGAAGCGCGCTGGTGTCGCCCAGAATCACCGTGGTGGGTTCATCAGTCGTGCAGGCCAAGCCATACGCGGTGGCCAGCAGCCCATCGATGCCCGAAGCTCCGCGATTGGCCATCACCCGCAGCGGCGTCGAACGGGTCGAGCCCAGCATGTTCATCAACCGGGCGGGCAGGCTATTGCCCACGAACAGCGCCCCTCTGGCCAGTTGGGCCAGCTGATGACACACCCCCAGCTCGGAAAACTCCGCCGTATAGCGTTCGATGCCCTGGCGGGTGCGCTGCTGCAGGCGTGCCAGAGTATGCCAGGGGAGCTGGGTGGGCCCTGCGGGCAGCGTGGCGATGGCCTCGGCGGGCGTGCACACCAGCCGCTGGGTAAGGGTGAAGTCCGGGTCCAGGCGCTGGGGTAACGGGTCGACCAGCCACGCCTGCTGCCAGGGGTGGCGGGCAATCATCTGGGTCAGGCGCTTGGAAATCAGCCGGCCGCCAAACTGCAGCAGCACGTTGGCGCGGCCCAGCTCGGCGCTGACCTGCGGGTCCTGAAGGGCCAGGTCCATGTGCACCAGGTGGCGCGGGTCGCCGTGCAGCTGGCTTTGCAGGTCGGCCAGCAGCGGCCAGCCCAGCTGCTCGGCCAGGGCCG
>NZ_LFGT01000023.1:138294-140956 GCF_002078115.1 Halomonas sp. BC2
ACGGCGGGCGTGGGCGGTAGCACGGCGAGCAGCTGCTGGTCGGTGATGAAGGGGTGCAGCTCGGCGTGAATTTCGCGGCGAATATGCTGCACGGACCGCAGCGGCACCACGTGGGCCTCGCCCCATCTCCAGGCGCTGGGCCAGCGGCTCCAGCTGGGTCAGCAGCTGCTGATACACGCACTGGTTTTCCAGGCCGTTCTTTTTATCGGCCAGCAGCGCCCCGGCGAGCGCTTCGTCCTGCGCCGTGTCACGCCCCCGCCGGGTCGTACCGGCCAGTGCCTCCGTGATCAGCTGCTGGCCCTGGCGGCGGTAGAGCCGTTCGGGGGAGCAGCCAATCAGCGCCGTACCGGGCGCCCACTGCACCCCGAAATGAAAGCAGTGCCGCGCTTCGGCCTGCCAGCGCCCCAGCAAGGCCCAGGGGCTGAGCACGCGCTCGGCGGTCAGGCAGGTTTCTCGGGAAAGCACCACTTTGGGAAGCTGCTGCAGCCGTTCGGGCTGGGACACCTGCGATACCCAGCGGCCCCACTCCCGCCGCGTGGGCGTATCACACCGCTGGTAGCTGCCATGGGCCACCGGGGGCAGCGGCTGTTCCGGGACGATGGCCGCCAGGCACGCCTGGGCGGCGGCCAGCTCTTCGGCGGGAGGGTGGTCATCGAAGCGCAGGTTCACGGAAAGCGTACACCGCCCCTGCTGACGCTTGAGCAGCACCCGGGGCAGTATGAAGCGGCAGTCACCAAACCCGGGCCAACCCGCCGCCTGGGCATCGAAGGCTACCCCGCCGAAATAGTCGGGCGAGCCGCTGGCGGGCTGGGCCTGAGCTTGAGCCTGCATATCGACCTGCAGCGCCACCAGAGAGTCAAACGCCCGCGCTTCGCCCAGCACGGCATAGCCCGCCGCCGAGGCCTCGCGCGGCTGCCAATAAAGGCGGGGCGTCACGCGCTGTGCGTTCAACCACCCCACCAAATCCTCCACCTCGCAGGGCACGCTCAGGCTCTGCGTACCCCGGCATGCCAAAAGGTCCAGCGCCGACAGCTGTGCTGCCAGCGCCTTCGCGGCCTGGATCACCTGCATAGCAAACTACTTCCCTGACAACCGATGCCTGATATAGGGTAGCACCCAGCGGTCGCCGCCATAGCGCCCGGCGTTGGCACCGGCCACCAGCAGGAAAAAGCTCAGGGCGATCATCCAGGGGTTGGTGGACACCGTGCCCGCCATCAAGAACGACATGTTCATGACGATGGCAAAGAAAGCGGCATAGCAGGTCAACACGCCCACGATCAGCCCCAGCCCCACCAGCACTTCCCCCAGCGGGATTATCACGTTGATCACATCCGCATACGGCAGCGCGACATGCTCCAGAAACGCCACGTAGTTGGGGTAGACCACGCTGCCTTCGCGCATGACCGGGTTGGCCACGGCATTGCTCAAAAACCCTTCGGCATTGAAGCCGCCGGTCATCTTGCCGATGCCCAGGGTCAGCCAGGTAATGCCCAGGTACAGCCTCAGCAGTAGCCAAACCAGGGCAGCATATTTGTTTTGTCTGAAAAACTCGCCGATCATCGCGTAGACTCCTGCCACGTTCACTTTCAGGGGGAAGCCCCAGTGTGCGTCAGGACAGATACCTCTTTTTTGACCCAGGTCGTGGTTTTTGCCATTAATGGTACAGAGTCGAATGTTCACTCTGCCCGATGGCTACACCGACCGGCCACGCTGACCAGTTCAGCGACTGCAACAGGAATGCTCACCATGGAACACACCGCCCCACACCGCCCACTCCATGCCTGGTTGCTCGCCGCACGGCTGCGCACCCTGCCGCTGGCCTGCGCCTCGATCCTGCTGGGTTCGGGCATGGCGGCGCAGGCGGGTGGCTTTCAGGGTGGGGTGCTGCTGCTGTCGCTGCTCACGGCCATTCTGCTGCAGGTGCTTTCCAACCTGGCCAACGATTATGGCGATGCCCAATCGGGGGTGGACGATGCTAGCCGCACCGGCCCCGTGCGGGCGGTGGCCAGTGGGCTATTGACCCCAGACGCCATGCGCCGGGGCATGCTGCTCACCGGGCTGGCGGCGACCATATCGGGGTTGTCGCTGCTGTTCGTCGCTTTTGGCAGCGACCTGCGCAGCTGGCTGGTATTCGTGCTGCTGGGGGCCGCGTCCTTGCTGGCGGCCATCACTTACACCGTGGGGCTGGGCGGCAAACCGTATGGCTATCGTGGGCTGGGGGATGTGGCGGTGTTCGTGTTTTTTGGGCTGCTGGGCGTACTGGGAACCCTCTATTTGCATACCCAGAGCCTGAGCGGGCTGGCCATACTGCCCGCCGCCGTGTGCGGCTTGCTGGCCACCGCCGTGCTCAACGTCAATAACGTGCGCGACATCCACAGCGATGCCCGCCACGGCAAGATGACGCTGGCCGTGAGGCTGGGCAAACGGCGGGCCATTCTCTACCACTGGGCGCTTCTGGGCGCCGCCCTGCTGCTGACGCTGGGGTATCTGCTGTGGCTGCCCGTGCCCTGGGTGGGCTGGAGCTGCCTGGTGGTGGCCAAGCCGCTCTACGACGCCGGGCGCACGCTCAGCCGCACCGAGGATGGCGAGCAGCTAACGGGCATGCTCAAGAAAACCGCGCTTTCCACGCTGGTTTACAGCCTGCTGCTCGCGGTGGGGCTAG
>NZ_LFGT01000023.1:143034-146339 GCF_002078115.1 Halomonas sp. BC2
CTAGCGCTTGCCTGACGGCGGCTTGGGGCTTGGGGCTTGGGGCCAAGGGCCTTACAGCACTACCTCATAGCCTTCGAATTTGGGCGGGCCGAGGTAGATGCCTTCCGGCGATTTGGCATTGGCGTGGGCCTTGCGGAAAGCCTCTGACTTGGTCCAGGCGCGGAAGGCCTCTTCGGATTCCCACACGCTGTGGGAGATGAACACGGTGTGCTCTTCCTGGCTTTCGCCCTGCAGCATGTGAAACTCCTTGAAGCCCGGCACTTCCTCCAGGTGGGAATCGCGGTTGCGCCACACCTCCAGAAAATCCTCTTCGCGGCCTGGGGCAATCCGAAAACGGTTCATGGCAATGTACATCGAGACTCTCCTGTTGATCGGGAGTAGATAGAGTGATTACGCCAACGCTGGCTTGATGGTAACGTCTTCCGTTCATCACGAATAGATTGCAACGCACAGGCGTTACGGCTCATGGCTCAGGCACCCCTTCAGGTCGTTTGGTTCAAACGCGATTTGCGCATTCACGATCACGCACCGCTGGCCAACGCCGCAGCGGCAGGCCCGGTGCTGCCGCTGTTTGCCATCGAGCCCGGCCAATGGCAAACGCCCGACAGCGCCCTGCGCCACTGGCAGTTTGCCGCCGATTCGCTAGTTGACTTGGCCTAGGCGCTCGACACGCTGGGCCTGCCGCTCTGCCTGTGGCAAGGCGATATGCTGGAGTGCCTGGCCGCCCTCAAAGCCCACTACGGCGAACTGGTGCTGCACTCCCACCAGGAGACCGGCAACGCATGGAGCTTCGCGCGGGACCAGCGCGTTCAGGCATGGTGCCAGGCCCACCAGGTGCCCTGGCAGGAAGCCCGCCAGCAGGGCGTGATTCGCGGGCTGAGCAGCCGCACCGGGCACCAATCCCGCTGGGAAAACCACTGGGAAGCGCTGATGGCCGCCCCCACCTGCCCCGCGCCACAAGCAGCGGTGGCCGCACCCGATTGGGAAGCCTTTCATCACGTAGACGTAACGCAACTGCCCTCGCTGACTCAGGGGTTCGATACCACGCCCTGCCCCCAACGCCAGCGCGGCGGGCGTAGCGAAGGCCGCGCGCTGTGGCTGAGCTTTATTACCCAGCGCGGGCGGCGCTACCGCGGCTCGCTTTCCAAGCCGTTACTGGCCTGGGAATTTGGTTCGCGGCTCTCCCCGCACCTGGCCTGGGGCACGCTCTCGATGCGCGAAGTGGTGCCAATCCCTGCGCCGCCAGCGCCAAAAACACGCCGACGACACCGCCTGGGCCCGCTCGCTGCGCGCCTTTACCTCGCGGCTCTACTGGCACTGCCACTTCATTCAAAAACTGGAAAGCGAACCCAGCATCGAGCAGCAAACGCTCCACCCCGCGCTGCGCGGCCTGCGGGAGCGCGACCCGGAACACCCGCACCTGATTGCCTGGAAGCGCGGCCAAACCGGCGTGCCGCTGGTGGATGCCTGCATTCGCAGCCTGACCGCCACCGGCTGGATCAACTTCCGCATGCGCGCCATGCTGATCTCCCACGCCACCTTTGGCCTGGCGCTGCACTGGGTAGAGCCAGCCTTACATTTGGCGCGGCTATTTACCGACTTCGAACCCGGCATTCACTACCCCCAAGTGCAAATGCAAGCAGGCGCCACCGGCACCAACGCCCTGCGGGTCTACAATCCCATCAAGCAAGCGGAGGATAACGACCCAGATGGTGAGTTTGTCGCCCGCTGGGTGCCCGAGCTTGCGCCCCTACCTCTGGAATGGCGCGCCAAACCCTGGGCCCTACCGGAAAGCCTGCAAAAACGCTTCGGATTTCAACCGGGCATCGACTACCCCATCCCCAACGATTTCGAAGCCGAAGCGCGCCACTGGAAGAAGATGCTGTACGAACTGCGCCGCACGCCGGAGGCGAGGGATGCTAGCCAAGCGATTGTGGATAAACTCGCTAGTCAGCGGCGGCCTGCTGCTCGGCGGGCTAAAAAAGCAAAACCCGCCGATCGTCAGCAACTTTACAAGAGCATATGTTTTAATTTTTTGTAAGAAACATCTTACACACTACAAGAGATATCTTACAAAAAAAATGCATAAGCATTATTGACACGAAGAAAAAATAATTAAATTTAAATAACGCCAGCTTGCTTTCGAAAATAAAAATTCAATTTAAACATCCAAGGAGAAAGTAAGGTGAAAACAGAAAAAGAATTTGAAGAAAGCATCAAAAAACACTTAAAAAACTTCCAAAAGGATATATCGAGAGCTTAAAAAGAGACCATAAAGATGACACAATGGTTATTATGCATGATCTTTTGCCTGAGGACATAAAACAATCAATCGCCTCAGAGGCAAGGCAGCTTCTAGATAAAGAATCAGAAAGAAGAGAATTAATCGTTGAGCAGAGCGGTGGGACACCTCGCTCTTATAATAGTGTAGGAAGAGATATCATCCGAAAGGAAGGTGTTTACATCCCAGCTTTTTTTGATAGCAAAGAAATCCTTAACTTCTTATCCACAATAATTGGCGAGAAAATCCACAAAGTTCCGTATGCACCTGAAGAGTTTATAATTAACTCTCAATCAAAGAGAGGCGATACACACGGATGGCACTGGGATGACTATACGTTTGCACTTATCTGGGTAGTTGATGAACCAGACATTCTAAGTGGCGGAAGAGTAGAGTTTGTACCTCGTATAAAATGGGATAAAGAAAAACCAGAATACAGCTTCATGAAACATTAAAAAATAATGAGGTTAGAAGTATTCACGTTCCAGAGGGCTCTTGTTATCTATTAAGAGCCAGAGACGCATTACATAGAACTTCGCCTATCACTAAAGACACACGCAGAACAGTTATTGTGTATACTTATGCAACGACTGAAGACTTGCAAGACACATCGATCTCTCATGAATCAATGGAGTCGATTTATCCTAAAGATACCAAAAAAGAAGCATTAGCCTAAAGCCGGCATATCTACAAGAGGCATTTATCAATGTCTCTTTTATATTCATATAGGATAAAAAATGTTAGAGCTATTCATATCTGCCCTTTTTTTAGGTTTTGTATTTAATGCTATGCCTGGAGCCATATTTGCGGAAAGTTTTAGGAGGGGCATTCAAGGTGGGTTCAATCCTGCTTTTGCAGTACAGATTGGCTCTTTGGCAGGAGATTTTATTTGGGCAGTTCTAGGACTGACCGGAGCAGCAGTGTTGTTTTCTCTTCCTCTCGTTGAAAAGCCTCTCGCTATTATTGGAGCACTACTACTTTTATGGATCGCTTTTCAAGCAATACGTGATGGTTTGTCACCTTT
>NZ_LFGT01000023.1:147525-149137 GCF_002078115.1 Halomonas sp. BC2
ATTATGACAAAAAAGCTGCACTTATTACTGGAGCATCTCTTTCCTTATCGAACCCTCTCAATATAACTTACTGGGCTGCTCTTGGAGGAACGGTGACAGCGCTAGGTGCTAGCCATGCAAACGCAAGTGCATTTACTGTATTTTTAACGGGCTTCATGCTGTCCTCCATAGTTTGGTGCTTTATTTGCGCAGGTCTAATTGCTTGGCTTAGAAGCTTTATAGGGCCTTTTTTCTGGAAAGTAGTGAATTACTCATGCGCCTTATGCCTTATATATTTTTCTTACACAATACTGAGATCAATATAAAAAACCGCCCATCGTCAACAGCTTACGCTACCTAACGATGGGCGGGCTTAGTGCCGATTAGAAAACTACTAGCTCAGCGCTTCCAACGATTCCTCGATAATGCTTAACCCCTCCTCCAGCACCGCAGACGATACCGTCAGCGGCACCAGGATGCGGATGCTGTTGCCGTAGAAGCCACACGACAGCAGGATCAGGCCTTTTTCGCGGGCTTTGGCGCAGAGCGCTCCGGTCATCTGCGGGTCCGGCTTGCCATCGCGGTTGAGCAGTTCGAACGCGGCCATGGCGCCGAGTTGGCGGCCGTGGGCGACGGCGGGGAAGCGCTCGGCCAGCATCTTACCAATCTGCTTGGCATGCACGATCTTACAATACATCTATCAACTGCCTCACATAGGCTGTCTAAGTCAGCTTACCTACGAAGAGTAACGTAAAATGCGTGAATACTTCAATATTGCAAAACCCACCTCTACTTCAAATGAAGCAGAGAACCCAGCTCTAACATCGAACATATCAACGGCTATTTTTGCAATAGCTCCCGTAAGTATGCTGTTCGGCTTTACTGCTTACAAAGCAGACTGGAGCATTGTTGAAATTTTTCTCGTAAGTTTATTAGGCTTTTCTGGAAGCGGGCAGTTTGCAGCTCTACCTCTATCTGAGACTGGTGCCAATCTTTTAACTATTGCTTTCGTTACCACTATGATCAATAGCCGATATTTTGCAATTTCGCTTTCATGCTCAAAAAAATTACCAAAAAACAAGCTGCTTAAGATTTTTTCGTCCCATGCACTCGGCGACGAAGCGTACGCTATTGAGCAGGGACATAATCAAAGAGCCATGCTGATAATTCGCTTCACTATTTTCTTGTCCTGGATACTCTTTGGGGTAGCAGGCGGCATTATAGCTGGGCTGTTTCCCAACCTTTTACCTGATGACATCAATGCCAGTATCCCTGCGAGCTTGGTACTTCTTTTTCTGGCCATCTCGTATCTTCAAAACCGACCTTATACAAGTGGCTTGATAACTATTCCAAAGGCAACGTTAGGGTTTTTAATAAGCGGAATTTTCTACTACACCCTTGGTGGCATCTACTTTTGGATTCCCTCTATTATTCTATTATCTGCTCTCTTCTATTTAATGAAGAGAGAATATTGAGAAACAAGTATGGCAGATAATTTTTTAGTGATTTTGGCTCTTCTACTTACAAGTGTCATGGTAAGAGTTATTCCCTCTTTGCTCACAATTAACTTCGGCGAAAAGGCCCAACATCTGATTGAGGAGGTACTGCCTACTTCTATTTTTATTGAGTTATC
>NZ_LFGT01000024.1:0-2260 GCF_002078115.1 Halomonas sp. BC2
AGGATGAAAGACATGTGAGTAATGTAATCCCTGGAAAAGATAACGTATTGATAATTCTTGGTTTCCGCATTGCAGGCGCGATACCAAAGTTTATTTTGTTGCACTCATAATCTCTTGGTCGTAAATTCATGTGCTACTGGAGTTTCCAGCTGTTGCAGCGTAACGGTGTAGCTCATCGATGATTCCATATATGGCAGTAATCGTCGGCATGGTGGATACCTAGCCCCCACAAAAGAGTGAGCCGAGTTTAGCGGTGTGGGGGCATGAGGGCAAAGCGATACTCCACTGACCGTATCCATTGCCTGGATAGGTTTAGTGAGCTTGTGGATCGATAGACAATGTCCCTTATTGGCGGCTAGTACCAAACGCTCGTACACCTAGCCCGTACTGCTTTGTATTCGTTTTACAGAGATAAGAGGCACGTGTGAAAGCCTGCTCAAAGCTAGTTAGGTCACCTCGGTCGATCCAGTAGTAAGGGTTATCAGGGACGTGTACCCATGGCTCTTGAGGGTTCCAAGTGATTCCCAGCGCGCTGTACCAAGCACGTGACACCCGGCTGATAAGGTTCTCGTTTTGAGAGCCTGCCTTACCTGGCATGTGATACGCGTCACGATTCAGTAGGAAGAAGAAGTGATAGTGCGGCTTGCCGTTAAGGCCAACCTCCCGGCACCATACGTAGCGCACCTTAGTGTCAGGCACCCAGCCAGCTTGGCGTTTACTCTCACGATCATGTTTGATAATCGCTTTAAAGGAAGCGATGAACCTTGCGATAAGGCCTTTGTGATCCTCCGGCCTCATCCGGTCGCTTATCGTTGTGGGAATGACAGGATCGACCCTGAAGGCTAGCACGCGAGGGTAGTCAGCGAGAGCCTTGTGCATTGTAATGTAAAGGGCCTGAAGGTATTCATCGGCCATTGGGAGATGTTTCACTTGGAGAGCAAGCCCGTTGAAGGTAGGAGCAGCGTTCAAGCACAAATTAGCGTTTGATGGGTGTCGTTGAAGCATTTTAATTACCTCGATAGTGAGATCGACCCATGCCTTCGGAGGCATGAGCATGTATGTCAGGCACGACGAAGCCTCCAGCGGAGGCTGGATTCATTGAGACGGATACGTGTGGATGGCTACCTTTACGCTCGCTACTCAGGGACGGGGCTTGATGCCCCTCCCATTACCCTTTGATTTAAATATTTGATTTAACTAATAATAATTAAACAAGGTTCTTGGGAATGGGTAGTGACCGATAGGTACTGATGGTTGCTGGTGGGAGTGAGTCGCCGTCAGCGAATAATCACTCTTCAATTAAATGAGGAAAGATTGAGTTACTTCAGCACTGCTTCATTCCTGCGCTCGATGCTTTCGCAGATCCAGGCTTCCACTTCACGCTCGACCCAGGCAACAGCCCGAGTGCCCAGCTTGATGGGCTGAGGGAACTGCCCAAGGCTGATGTACTTGTAGACCGTCGATCTAGCCAGCCCAGTACGATCCATGACGTCTTTGATGCGGATTAATCGATTGCTCATGACGAACTCCTGTTATTCGTTCATGAGATGAGGCAGGTGAGTATTTTTTAATTGGAGAGTGGCTTTGGCGACTGGTGGTTATGCGTCGCTAGGCTCTTGAGCGTCAGACTCTGTGGCATCATCTGACTCATCATTGATAGCTGAAAGGCAATCCTGATGATGTGTTTGCCAATAGGTTTTTAGATCCTCGCTGACAGGGCTGCGGGATATAGTGGTCGTTGGCTCTTTACCGGCATCTTCGGAACGCAGGCCATAGCTACGTAGTTGAAACGCGGGTAAGGTCGAGCCGTTAGGTGAATTGGGAAAAACAGGCACAAGCATGTAGGTCATTGCTTCGTCGTCTCCGTGTCCATTACGGATGATGTCACGCTGAAGCTGTTTGGCTAGGTGATGTGACAGGGCATAAAACAGTAGCGCCAAGGGGTGATAAGAGAATTGTTCTGTTATTGGTTCTACTGTGGGAGGCTTATCGTCCAAGGCCTTTGTATAGTTGTCTGCTTTTTCAGACGCCCATTCTGACTCCTGCTCAGGTTTCGTTTCGATCACATATTCAGGCGTTATGCGGTAATCCCCCCGAAAAACCAAGGTGCTCAAAAGTAGAATTTTCCGTAAGCTAAACGCAGGGAGGTTCTGCATGAAAAAATCACGTTTTTCTGACAGCCAAATACTGGCAATTCTCAAGCAAGCCGAAGGCGGCGCTCCGGTTCCAGAGCTGTGTCGTGAGCATGGCATGAGCAGTG
>NZ_LFGT01000025.1:0-19488 GCF_002078115.1 Halomonas sp. BC2
ACGTCAAAAATACGTCAAGAACACCTCAGCATGATATGCATTACCTGTTACGCCTGACGACCATAGCACGCGTGAACCACCTGATCCCATGCCGAACTCAGAAGTGAAACCGCTTAGCGCCGATGGTAGTGTGGGGTCTCCCCATGTGAGAGTAGGTCATCGTCAGGCACTTATTACGAAACCCCGGCCTTATGGTCGGGGTTTTGCTTTTTAGGGGTCTCCCCCTGAAGAGTAGCGGAGCGCCGCCCGCCGGGTGGCCGGCCCGAACATCGTCAGGCACTTATTAAGTAGAAAGCCCCGAGCACATTGTGTTCGGGGCTTTTTGCTGTGCGTTGTGCACAATAGTGGTGTGTGGACAGTGCACGATATTTACGCAAAGCAGGCGGGCTTAACATAATTTATAACAACTCCTTACTCTTCACATCTGGTGTACAACCCTGTGCTCTTTTAGTATGTAATTGAATGATTTGGAGTAATGACTCAGGAGGAGAACCACATGAATACGACGATCATCAAGAAGCTGGCGACTGCGCTTTTCATTGCGCTGATGGTAGGTGGTCTGGCGGCCTGTGATAATCAGGGTCCCGCCGAGGAGGCTGGCGAAAGTATCGATGACAGCATCGAAAGCGCCGGTGAAAGCCTGGAAGAGATGGGCGAGAGCATCGAAGACTCTGCCGAAAACTAAATTTGAAAAACTAAGCCCGCAATAAAGCGATGCAGCACCCGCCGTCTGAACGTGACGGGTCAAGCATAAAAAAACAGCCGCTGAATCAGCGGCTGTTTTGCGTTTCAGCGGTCAATGACCCGCGTATCAGGCACCCGGGTTCTGCTCGATGCCTTGCAGGTACCAGGGAGCCTGGTCACGCATGGCGCGTGTGAGGTGCCAGGTTTCGTTGAACTCGGTCTGTTCGCCGTTCTCTTCCAGTAGGCCATGGAAGATGACCGTGGCTTCGGCAACGCCGTCGTACTCATTGATATCGCCAAGCTCGGCGAACAGGCGCACGACTTCCGTGCGGTTGTTGGCAGGCTCCTGCGCGCGCTCTTCGCGCAGCAGATTGTAGAGCTCGGGGGTCACGTACTCCTGAATCTGGCTGAAGTCGTTATTGTCCCAGGCGCGCTGCAGCGTCATGAAGTGCTCCTTGGCGCCGCCGAGAAAGCGCTCTTTGTCGAACCAGGCAGGCGTGCTTTGCAGGCCGCTGGCTAAACTGCCGGGAGCTGCCGACGAAGAGAAGCTGGTGGGAGCCGCGGGGGCAGCGTCACCATGCTGTTCGCGCTGATAACCCGCTTGCGTGGCAGGACGACGTTGGCGCATGAAGGCGCGGAACGCGAAGACGGCGAGCGCTGCGACACCCACCATGACCAGCAGGTCCATCATGCGCAGCTCGTCGAAGGCGCCGCCAAAGAACAGCGCTGCCAGCAAGCCACCGGCCAGCAGGCCGCCCATCATGCCACCCATGCCGCCACGGCGAGCTGCAGCAGCGCCTGCCTGACCCTGCTGGGCAGGCTGGGCCTGTTGTTGAGCTGGCGTGCTGGCGGGGCGGTCCGCCGAGCGAGACATACTGCCCACGTTGCCACCACCGCCCATGCGGCGCGCTTCGGCATACTCGATAGCGGCACTCATACCCATCACGCTGACCAGCAGCATGACAAAAAACTGTCGTAACATTGAGGTTTCTCCCTTCAGGATGCAGAAAACGGAAGGCGCCGGGAACCCAGCTCCCAATCCATAAACGAGGGCCAGTGTACCGTGTAACGTCCTGTCTGGGTTATGCTGACACACACTATAAAGACAAAAGTAAGGTGAAAAAGTGCGTATTCATAAGACAGATAGTCTGCTGCTGCTGATCGATTTCCAGGCCGGATTACTGCCCGTCATCGAGGGCGGCGAACTGGCCATTCGTGAAGCGGCCTGGCTGGCTGGGGTGGCCGAGATGCTGCAGGTGCCACGCTGGCTGACTGAACAGTACCCGGAGCGTTTAGGCGGTACGGCGGCGGGGCTGGTAAAGGCCGTGGGCACACATGAACGATGGCAAAAAACGCATTTCAGCGTCATGGAAGAGCCTGACTTTGCACAGGCCCTCAAAGCGCTGGGGCGACATCAGATCATCGTTTGTGGCACGGAAGCTCACATTTGCGTACTGCAAAGTGTGCTGGGCTTGCGGGAGGCGGGCTACGAGGTGTTCTGGCTGAGCGAAGCAACGGCTAGCCGTCGCCGCGAAGAGGCGCAACTGGCCAAAGCGCGTGCCTGTGCGGCAGGCGCGGTGGCCGTCAGCGCCGACATGGTGGCGTATGAGTGGCTGCACCGCTGTGACACCCCGCTTTTCAAGGAGGTGCACCAGCGCTTCCTCAAACCGCGCTCACCATGGCCGGTAACCTTTTTCTAGCGGTCGCGGTCGGCTTCCTTGCGCGTAAAGACCAGCGTATCACCTTCCGATGCGGCCGAGTCGAAGCGATAACCTGCCACATCGAACGATGTCAGGGCATCGGGGTCGTTGATCTGTTGCTGGATGATCCATGCGCTCATCAAGCCACGGGCTTTCTTGGCGTAGAAGCTGATGATCTTGAACGTACCGTTCTTTTCGTCCTTGAACACTGGCGTAATGATGCGTGCATCCAGCTTCCGAGTGTCGATGGCCTTGAAGTATTCGTTCGAGGCCAGGTTGACCAAAACCCTGGAACCACTGTCTTCAATCGCCTGGTTGAGCGCGGGCGTGAGCACCGGCTTCCAGTAGGCATAAAGATCCTTGCCAGCATCGTTGGGCAGTTTGGTGCCCATTTCCAGACGGTAGGCCTGAATGAGATCCAGCGGGCGCAGCAAGCCGTAGAGGCCTGAGAGGATACGCAGATGCTGCTGCGCAAAGCGGTTGTCTGCCTCGCTGAAAGTCTCGGCCTGCAGACCGGTATACACGTCTCCTTGAAATGCCTGAACGGCGGGCTTGGCGTTATCGAGGGAGAAGGGGGGCTGCCATTCGGCAAAGCGCGCGGCATTGAGCCCGGCCAGCTTGTCGCTGATGCCCATCAAATCGCTCAGCTGTTGAGGTGAATAACCACGCAAGATATCGATCAGCGGCTGGCCATACTCCAGAAAGTCAGGCTGTGTCACCTGATCGGTAGTGGAGGGCGTTTCGAAATCCAGCGTTTTGGCCGGGGAAATGACGCTCAGCATGGCGGGCTCCTTTTGCCGTGACCAGGAATAGGCCACTGCCCCACGCGAACGTGCGGGCAGTGACGAGAAATCGTGCAGCTATTATATCAAGCCTTGGGGTGTGCCAAGGCTATCGGGGTGATAGCGGCAGGGCTATCGGGCGCAGGGGCATCAGGGGCAGGGATTTGGCATGCGGCGATGAATGTCATCGATGGCCGTGAGCACGTCTTCGTCCAGTTTGAGCCCTTCGCTGGCGAGGTTGCTTTCCAGCTGATCCATGGTCGTCGCGCCGATGATGTTGCTGGTCAAGAAGCTACGCGAGTTGACGAAGGCCAGCGCCATCTGCGCGGGGTCCAGGTCATGCTCTCGGGCCAGATCCACGTAAGCCTGTGTCGCCGCTTCCGCTTCTGGCGAGGTGTAGCGCTTGAAACGCTCATACAGTGTCAGACGGCCCTTGGGAGGCTGGGCGCCGTTGAGATATTTGCCTGACAGGACGCCAAAACCCAGTGGAGAGTAGGCCAGCAGCCCGACATCTTCACGATGAGCGATTTCTGCCAGACCCACCTCGAAGGAGCGGTTCAACAGGTTATAGGGGTTCTGAATGGAGGCCACCCGGGGCAGGCCCAACTGCTCCGAAAGATGCAGCATGCGCATGACGCCCCAGGGGGTCTCGTTGGAAAGGCCCACGGCACGAATTTTGCCTGCATCGACGAGTTCCTTGAGGGCCGATAGGGTTTCTTCGAGAGAGGTGGTCTCTTCATGCTCATCGTGCACATAGCCCAGCTTGCCAAAGAAGTTGGTGCTGCGCTCGGGCCAGTGCAGTTGATAAAGATCCACGTAGTCGGTCTGGAGCCGCTCGAGACTGGTGTCGATGGCCTGATGAAGGTGTTCCCGGCTCATTTTGGGCCCACCGCGAATATGATCCAGGCCTGGGCCTGCTGCCTTGGTGGCGATGATCACGTCATCACGGGCACCGCGCGCCTGCAGCCAGGTGCCAATGTAGCGTTCGGTGAGCCCCTGCGTCTCTGCCTTGGGGGGAACCGGATACATTTCCGCCGTGTCGATGAAGTTGATGCCAAACGCAACGGCGCGATCCAACTGTTCGTGAGCTTCGGCTTCGCTGTTTTGCTCACCAAAGGTCATGGTGCCTAAACACAGACGACTGACGTCGATGCCCGTTCTACCCAAGGGGCGCGTTTGCATTGACTCTCTCCTTAATTGAGACGTGATGTGCTCGGGTGGCAAGGCGCTGAGAAGCGCCATATTCGACCACTGGCAGCCATGTTAACGAGGCGCTACAAAAGCAGCAAATCAATAGGGTTGAGTCGGCGCCAAGGCAAGCGTATGCTTGCCAGCCCATTAATCGGCCCAGGGCTGATTTATCGCGTGGTTAGCGGCTCCTGAACGGCGCTAGCCGAAGTTTTCCAAGCAAAAGAGGCAGGGTGGTTTGCCATGCCGCAAGTATCATCGCTGTTGACTCGGCTGGAGTTTCGTCTGGCCGAGCAGCTGTTTCACACGCGTTGGCTGTTGCCGCGCTCGCCGCGTACCCAACGGCTGACGATGCGTCTTTTCAAGCGTTGTGCGGAAGCGGGGCATCCTGATGCCCAGTCGCTGTACGGGCACATGCTGTTTCATCGTAGCGTGTCGCCTCAGGATAAAGCGCGCGGAGCCCGCTATGTATTGGAAGCGGCCCAGGCGGGTGATGTAAAGTCACAGTATCAGCTTGCGTATATCTACGAGCATGGCTGCGTGCAGTATCCACAGCGTGAGGATTACGCGGTGACCTGGTATGCACGTGCAGCTCAGGCAGGCCATTACCTCGCGGCACAGCGCCTGGTGCGCGCCTACCGACGGGGGGAGCTTGGGCTGGTGGTAGACCAGGCCCAGGCCGCCTACTGGCTGAATCTGGCCGAACAACCTTCGCTGGCGGGCCGTCGCGCAGCGGCGTGAGCGGGTTCGCAGCAGGTCGTTGGCCTGCCGATAGACTGATGAGGAAAGCAGTGTCCGAGACGCTACCAACAGTGCTGGATATTGAAGCGTCCGGGTTTGGACGTGGCAGCTACCCGATCGAAGTTGGCATCGCACGTGCCGACGGCAGCTGCTGCGCGTTTCTGATTCAGCCCCTCGAAGAGTGGACCCACTGGGACCCGAAGGCCGAGCTGCTGCATGGCATTTCCCGTGATCGATTGATCAAGGAGGGCTACCCGGTGCGCCAGGTAGCCCACTGGCTGAACGATGAGCTGCGCGAACTTGGCAAGGCGTACAGCGATAGCTGGGGCTACGACAATACCTGGCTATCGCTGCTGTTCCATCATGCGGGCATGCTGCCGCGGTTTCGTCTGGAGGCGCTGCGTATCCTGATGAGTGAAGAGCAGCAGGCGATCTGGAGCGAGACCAAGGAAGCCCTCGTAGCCGAGCGCAGCATCCACCGTCATCGGGCAGGCGAAGATGCGCGCCTGTTGCAGCTGACCTACCAACGTACCCTGGCGCAGCTTGGCCGCTGCTCCTGACTAGCGTAGCTGGGTTTCCATCACATCCAGAAGTTGATCGGGCGTGGGCGCGTCCAGCAGCATGTCACGTGTCGTCTGAGCCATGAATCCGTGACCAACGGTGCCATCCAGGAAGGTCAGCAACGGAGCGTAGAAGCCGTCGGTATCCAGCAGCCCCATGGGCTTGTCGTGGAGACCCAGATACCCCCACGTCCATATCTCGAATAGCTCTTCAAACGTGCCAATGCCACCGGGCAGGGCGATGAATGCATCGGCGTTGGCCGCCATGGTCGCCTTGCGTTCGTGCATGTTGGGTACGCGAATCAATTCGGTCAGCCCGAAGTGCGCCTGTTCGCGCTCCACCAGGTGGTCAGGCATGACGCCGATGACGTCACCGCCAGCATCCAGCGCTGCATTGGCTAACGCCCCCATCAGACCTATCCGTGCGCCGCCGTATACCAGGGTATGACCGCGCTGGGCCAGTGCGCTTCCCAGCGTATGGGCCGCGTGACGAAAAGCGGGGCTGCTGCCTTCACGGGAACCGAGGTAGACACAAATACGTGACATGATAACGAGTCCTTATCGTAAACGGGGAGGGGCGGGGTGCCGCTGTCGACTCAAGCCAGGCAGCGTTGAACGTCGTAATGCTCATCCATCCACTGACCGATCACATTGTGGCCGCACAAGTGATGTGCGTACTGGGTGTGCAGGCAGCGTACCTGTTGCCAGTTGCTGATGCCGCCAACGCCGCGCTCGGTGAGCACATCGGTGTAACCCAGTCGTGCGACCTCTTCCCGCTGGGCTTCGCTCATGAAATGCCAACGCGTGGCCACGTAATCTTCATGGCTTTGTCGATAGGCGGCGAGAAACTCGGGTTCCTCCTGCAGGCGCTGCTCCAGCGACTTGATGACGCCCACGGCTTCGATACGCGATATCTCGATCTTGAGCAGATCCGAGCAGAGCCAGTACAGGGTAGGAAACGGTTTGTCGTCAACGATGGGGGCCATGCGCAGCACGAGAGGGGTGCCATGCGCATCGGTGGCTGCAACGGCTTCGATACCGCGTGGGGCACGCCCGAGCTGCTGGGTGATAATCGCCAGTTGGCGTTCGTCGGGTGCTTGGTCGGTACGAATAACCATTGCTGAGGGGTCTCACTGTTGATCGTCTTGAACGAATTTGGTCGAACGGCCTACGGCTCTGAAAAAGCAGCGGTTCAACTGCTCCGGTGACGCCACGTAGCGCCACTTCTCTTCGCAGTACTCCGCCGCTCGGGCCATCAGCGCATCGTAGAGCCGATTGAACGGGGCATCATAATCGTAGGGGTCTGCGCCAAACAAGCGGATGTGCGGGTAATCGGCAAAACGCTCCATGAAATAGCGCTCCAGGTCGGCCTCGACGGCGCGGTGCTGCGCCGTATTGTCGGGATCGATCCAGAGATTGTAGCGGATAGCCATAAGGACTCCTGATGCCCCGCCTTGGGTGGCCCATGTCGATCAGGCTGGTGCGGGCTCGGTGACTAAGTGTGTGGAAAGTGCCCGACGCAGCTCTCCTTCGAGGGGGACGGCACGCTTGGCATGATGGTCATAATGCACCATGACCGTGTGTCCCAGGTTCGTCAACGTTTCGCGTTGGCGTGCTTCCTGGGTCACGGTGAAGGAGCTGTTGCCCAGCCGAGTCAGGTAGGTACGTATTTCGATATCGTGGCCATAAAACAGTTCAGCGCGATAATCGATCTCCATGCGCGCCATGATCAGCCGCCACTGGCGTGGATTCAGATCAGGGGTGAAGAGCCTGAAAAGATCATTACGCGCCAGCTCGAACCAGGCGGGCAGGCGGGTATTGTTGATATGGCCCAGAGCGTCGGTGTCGTAAAAGGCTGGCTCGATGATACGTGTAAACATCGTTTTATCCTTGTTATGGAGGCGTCAAAATACCTTGTCAGCATTCACCCAAGCGAGCGCTTGGTCAAGCGCGACGTCGATGATACCAGGCAGTGAGCTGCATCCAGCCCAGCAGCCAGAGCGTCGCCACGGCAAACCCGGCCAGCGTGCCCCAGAAAAGCCCCAGCGTGTCATAGGTATAGGAAACGCACAGCGCATAGCACAGCAGTGAGCCCAAGCCCATGGGGTAGTGTTTGATGACCGTGGCCACGGGCGCATGGCCGTGATTCAAGTGCAGGATGAGCAAAAAAGGCAGCATGGTGACGGGGAAAGCCGCCAAGGTTCCCGCCCACTGAGGGGGCACCCAATGGGCAATCCGAGTGATGGTGAAGATGATGACGGTGGCCAGCGTGGCGCGTGCCAATAACGCTGACCAGGAAAACGCTCTGCCTGCCGAGCTTCTGACATCGGGCACCACACGAAATAGCCAGCTGAACAGCACGATGGCACACAGCGTGACCAGCGTACCAGTGACCCGCGTGAAGCTGAATTGTGCCAGCAGCGTACTGACGGCCAGCCAGGCAGCGAAACCGCCCAGTACGCCGCCGAGTACGCCCGACATGCCGGGTCGGCGCCCCGCCACGATGTAACCAGCCCCAAGGGCCATGGTGGCGGTAAAGCCCGCCAGGGTGTGAACGGCACTTTCGCTGGCAAAGGCGGGTGAGATTTCCAAACCGATGAAAAACAGCGCCAGTGCCGTGCCCAGCGGATAGCCCGAGAGCAGTCCAGCCACGCGTGGGCTGGCGCGAACGGCGACCGCCCCCAGACCCAATACCATGCTGACTGACAACCCCAGTTTGGCCAGTTGCCAGGTGAGCGGAACTTCTATCATGCGGCGTTTTCCTTGCTTTATTATGTGATTTATTAGTGGTGTGACAAACGTACGAGCGTGAATTGGCCGACCGCTTTGCCAGCCTGGAAGCGCTGCAAGCAGACCCGGAGATTCACGACTTCGTGACGTGGCTGGCCACCAAGCCAGCAGGTTTCAAGCCCAAATCGCCGGTGCGTAAACGCCGCTGAACCCGTGTTCATCCGGAGCCTAAACCAGGCGCAGCCCCTGCTGGTCCTGCCAGGCCGCTTCCAGCGCTTGCTCGAGCGGTGCCTTGAGATGCTCGGGCAGTGCGGCGTGGGCATCGTTCAGCGACACGAAGTCACGATTGCGCAGCCAGCAGTAGGCCCAGGCGCACGCTTCTTCTTCGCTTTGTGGCGCAGGGCGGGCAGGCATCTGGTTGAGCAGAAACACCGCCGTACGAGGCGCCCAGCGCGGTATTTCAGCAGTGCTTTCCTCGCACCACTGCCGGAGCGTGGCGCCGTTGGGAGTCGACTCCGGCGTGCCCAATTTGGCTACCCGTGCCGTTTCCGCCAGAATCAGCGCCAACTGATCGACATCAGCCCTGCCTAGCGACAGCCACTGACGCAGCAGTGCCGGGAGTCCTGTACGCACCTTGGTATAAAAGTCATCTTGCGGCATGCTGCGTGACTACCTCGTAAACATAAGTGAGACCGATCATGGCATTCGATTTTGCCACGCCTGTTGAGCGACGCGCGCCTGCCGGAGGTTATGCATCCCAAAAATGGCACCGCTTTGGTGCTGACGTGTTGCCGCTGTGGGTGGCCGACATGGACTTTCGCTCACCCCCTGCCGTCATAGACGCGCTTCAGGCACGGGTCGAACACGGCGTCTATGGGTACGGCGAAGTGCCCACCAGTTTGACCGATGCCCTCTGCCAATGGAGCGCCCAGCACTATGGCTGGACGATTGAGCCGAGCTGGCAGCAGTGGCTGCCAGGCGTGGTGCCGGCGCTGCACTTTGCCGCCATGGCGCTGACCCAGCCAGGCGAAGGCATCTTGACGGTCGCCCCGATCTATCCCCCCTTCATGGCGGTGGCTGCCCGTACGGGGCGCGTGGCACAGCAGGCGATGTTAGCCGAGCCCGCCGCCCCTGGCGAGCCCTGGACACTGGATATTGCCGCGCTGGAAGCGGCCATGACCCCACAAACGCGGCTGCTGCTATGGTGCCATCCCCACAACCCAACGGGGCGCGTCTGGACCACAGAAGAACTGACGGCCCTGGCAGCGCTGGTGGAGCGCCATGACCTGTGGGTGGTCTCGGATGAACTGCACTGTGACCTGCTATTGGGCGAGGGCGACAAGCATCGCCCGTTGGCGGCCATGTTTCCCACCCTGGCCAAGCGAATCATCACGCTGTGGGCACCGTCCAAAACCTTCAACCTGGCCGGGTTGACCAGCGCCTGTGCCGTCATCGCCGATGCCGAACTGAGAGAGCGCTTTGCCACGGCCACCAAAGGGTTCTTGCCCGATGGCAATGTGCTGGGACTGGTGGCTGCCGAGGCAGCCTACCGTGACGGGGAGCCATGGCGGCAGGCGTTGCTGGAGGTGCTACGCAGCCATCGGGCAACGCTGGAAGCACGCGTGGCCATGTGGCCCGGCGTCTCGCTGAGCGCGCCAGAGTCTACCTATCTGGCGTGGCTGGATATGCGTGAGGCGGGTCTGGGGGCATCTCCCGCCCAGGCACTGTTGGAGCAGGCAGGCGTGGCGTTGTCAGACGGTACCGCGTTTGGCTGCCCGGGGTTCGTGCGCCTCAATTTTGGCACCACCGCTTCCCAACTGGAAGCGGCGTTGTCACGGATGGATGCGCTGCTAAAAGCGTGATGCGCTGCGCTGGTTGTACAGCATCAATAAAGCAGGGCAAACAGCTTGCGGCGGTAGGTGACCGTCAACGGATGGTCGGCTCCCAGTGCATCGAATACCTGCAGTAGCGTCTTGCGGGCCGCGTCGTCGTTATAGGCGCGGTCCTGCTTCATCAGCGTCAGTAAGGCTTCCAGGCCTGCGTCGTACTGACCATCGGCCACCTGGCGCAGCGCCCGCTGATACTGCGCTTCGCTGTCCGTGCGATCACCCAGCGTGGCGATCTCTTCGGCAGGTAGCGCCTGTTCGCTGAACTCGATGCTGGCGCGCACGCCACGCGCGGGCGCGGCATCGCGCTCTTCGGGGGGCAAATTGTCCAACACACTGCGCGCCTCTTCACCGCGGCCTTCGGCGACCAGCGCTTTGGCCAACCCCACCTGATACGCGTAGTGCTCGGGATATTGGCCCATCAGCGTTTGGTAGATCTCCCGTGCGCCAGCGGCGTCGCCAGCCCCCAAGGCTTCCTCTGCCTGCTCTTCGGGGCTGAGCGGTGCATCACTGGGAGCAGGGAAGTAGCGATTGAGCCACTCGCGGACTTCTTTCTCTGGCAACGCCCCCTGGAAGCTATCCACCAGGCCACCCTGGCTCACCAGCTTCACGTCTGGCACCGAGCGCACGCCAAGCTGGCTGGCAATTTCCGGGTTGGCTTCCACGTCCAGCGTGGCCAGCAGAAACGCCCCGGCATACTCGACGGCCAGCTTCTCGAGCACCGGCATCAGGTTTTTACAAGGCTCGCACCAGGGAGCCCAGCAATCCAGGAGTACCGGTACCTGCATGGACGCTTCCAGCACCTGCTGAATATTGCCCGCGTTCAGTTCGATGATGACCTCTTCGCGAGTAACGGAGGGGCGCTCACCCTGTGCAGCAGCACTCTGGCTGGTCGCGGGGTCGGCCGTCAAAGGGTTGCCGGTGCGGGGATCGATAATCGACATGGGTAAACTCTGCATCGCGTGAAAAAGGGATTACCCTTGGATATGCAGGCGTGAGGCGGAGGATTCAAGCAATGTGTTGGAAATAAAACGTTGGCTGCATAAGTTTTGCTGCAGGAGTGACGCATACAAAAAAGGTTCTACGCAGACTGGCTTGAAAGCGAAGCCATTCTCGGCAAACTGCGATGAACCTTGTTGATGGCGGATAGTCACGTGAGACAGCCATAAACCATGATGAACATCGGCGCGTCATGGATTCATTGGGCGACTGCCTGGGCAAGCACTGGTGCCGCCATCATCGCGGGCTAAAGCCCCCTCCCACCGGGCCATTGCACCTACCATACAGGCACAAAAAAGCCGATCCTCGAAAGAATCGGCTTTTTCTATGTTTGGTAGCGGGGACCGGATTTGAACCGATGACCTTCGGGTTATGAGCCCGACGAGCTACCAGACTGCTCCACCCCGCATCAACGTGTGGCGTATTCTACGCATTTTTATCGCCAAGTCAACCCCTTCGATAAAACGCTTTTATGCTGGCGGTCATGATCATCGTGCTGCAACATGGCCAGAGTATAGCTATGCTTTCAGTAGGCATAATAAAAAGCATGCGGTCAGCGTGCCGCTGATGAGTTCAAGCGGCTCGCTGTCAGTGAGAAAAGCGTGAAGGCGCTTATTCAAAGTGGCTTGCGACACCATAACAGTGCTTACAGTCCAAGCCATTTGTCATATCAGGGAGGTAGTCAATGGCCAATCAAGCCCCCGTCGCCTGGGTAACTGGTGGAACTGGTGGAATCGGAACGGCAATCTGCCGCGCGTTGGCAGATGCGGGTTATTTGGTGGTGGCGGGGTACCATAACCCTGACAAGGCCAAAACATGGCTGGAAGCGCAGCAGGCCGATGGCTATGACAACATCGCACTGTCCGGTGTGGATTTGTCCGACCACAATGCCTGTATCGAAGGTGCCCGCGAGATCCACGAAAAGCATGGCCCCATCAGTGTGCTGGTCAACTGTGCCGGTATCACACGCGATGGCACCATGAAAAAAATGTCCTATGAGCAGTGGTATCAAGTCATTGATACCAACCTCAATACGGTGTTCAACACGTGCCGCAGCGTGATCGAGATGATGCTGGAGAATGGCTACGGCCGGATTATCAATATCTCCTCCATCAATGGACGTAAAGGACAGTTTGGCCAGGTGAACTATGCGGCGGCCAAGGCCGGTATGCATGGTTTGACCATGTCGCTGGCGCAGGAAACCGCCACCAAGGGGATTACGGTCAATACCGTATCGCCGGGCTATATCGCCACCGATATGATCATGAAGATTCCCGAGCCGGTGCGCGAGGCGATCCGTGAAACCATCCCGGTGAAGCGCTACGGCACGCCGGAAGAGATCGGCCGCCTGGTGACCTTCCTGGCAGACAAGGAGTCGGGATTCATTACCGGCGCCAATATCGACATCAACGGCGGTCAGTTCATGGGCTAAGCCCTGCTGTCAGGCACGACTCTTCACAAGAGCGATGTGAAAAACGGGAGGCCATGCGCCTCCCGTTTGCGTGAGTGCCGTCTGCTTTTGGGGATTCAGGGCTGGGGTGGTCTGGCCAGTCGCTGCAGCAGTCGCTCGATTTCAGGCGCTTCTTGCTGCCACAGTTCGCTGGGTAACGGTCCCAGTGCGAGCAGCTCGGCCAGGACGTCATTCAGCTCATCGACGGGGCTGCGCGTTTGATGAATACCGCTGTTGAGCCGCTCGACCTGAATGGCCAGGCGAAGCGGCTCGTCACGTTGATTGACGGTTCCCAGCGCCAGCAATGAAAGATGCACCCTCAGGCGGGCCAGTGGCTCTTCCAGAGCGTTATCCTGCGCGGGCGTTCCGGCGGCAAGCAGCGCTTGTCGGGCCTGGTTGCGCTGCTGATGCGCGTTTGCAAAGTGTTCGGGCAGCGGTGGGGCCTGTATTTGGGATGCGTCGACGCTGGGCGTGGACTCGCCTTGTAAGGCCTGCTGGTCGGCCTGCAAATGCGCGTGGATAAGGGGCGTCAGCGCTTGCCAGCGGGCTACGGCCTCGGTCATGGCCAAACGGTTGAGTCGCTCGCGCTTGGCACGCACGATGCCGCCCAAACGGCGCTGCATGCCGTCACTGCGCCGATGCCTGGGCAGGGGCTCCCACTGCTCGACACGAGAGAGATACTGTTCCAGCGTACGGGTGTCACTGGCATGGGTGGGCTGCCAGCTGTCCATTTCATCAATGATCTCCTGCAGCTGGTCCAGGGACTGCTGTTGCCGCGAGGCTTGTGCCTGCTTGCGAGCCTCTCGCTGGGCAAACAGCTGGTCGCAGGCGCTGCGGAACGCCTTCCAAAGGGCCTGCTCTTCCCCCTTGGGTGCGCGGCCTAGCGTCCGCCACTGCTGCTGCAGCTGTTTGGTACGCGCAATACGCGCGTCCAGCGGCTGTGCGTCCTCGCTTTGCAGGGCATTGACCTGCTCGATCAGGTCACGTTTTTGATGGGCAATCTGCTCCGCACGCTGATCGATCAGAGCCTGCAGCCGATGGCGAATGGCGCCAAATCGTCGGCCAATCGCTTCGCTATGCTCGCGTGGTACGGGGGAGTAATGGCGCCACTGAAGACGTGCCTTGTCACGAATTTCACGCAGCACGTCCGGGTCGGCATTTTCGGCAGGCTGGGCCAGCAGGGTTTCGAGCTGTTCGCAGAGCGCTTCACGGCCACGCAGGTTGGCACCGCGTTCGGCGTCGAGCTGTGCGCGCCAGGGGGCGAGGCGCTCGTGAATCCGGTCGGAGGCGTGGCGAAAGCGTGCGGATTGCTCGCGATTGGCGGCGGCATCTCCCAGTGCTTTCCACTCCTTGACCAGTTGGCGGTGATGGCGATCCAGTGCCGCTTCGGCCATGTGCTGGTCGTCGGCCAGCGTCTCGATGCTGGCGCACAGCTGTTCACGTTTGGGACCTGCCACGAAGCCGCGCCAGTCACGTAGTTCGGCCAACCGGGCGCCTAGCTGCTTGAGCCGCCGCTTGAGGGGTTGGGCCTCGTCGCCGGACAGCGCTTCTATCAGCGGTTTGAGGCGCTGGTGCTGGCGGCTGGCGCTTTTGAACGAACCGCGCTCCAGCAGATGCTCGAAGCTATCCAGGTCGGCGGCCAGGGCCTTGAGCGAAGGCCCCGGGGGGGTGTGGCGCTGGTTTGGGGCGTATGTGCCAGCTGTGTTTGCGCCTGTGCCAGCAGTGCGGGAGACGTCAAGGTGGCTGGCCAATCGCACTGGGTCATCAGTGCGCTGAGCGCCGCCGTGTCGTGCTGGACCACCGCTTGCTCCAGCGCGCTGCGTACCGCCAGCCAGCGCTGCCAGGCCTCCAGGCAGTGTTCGTACTGCTGCAGCACCTGATAATAGCGCTGCTGGGCAGTCTCATGGGGGGCGTGCTGATCGGAGAGCGCCTGCCAACGCTGGTCCAGCAGCTGTCGCTGGGCGCGCAGGCTATCGATATCCTGAGCCGTCAGGTCAGTGCCGTGAGTCAGGCCTTCCAGCGTTTCTTCGAGTCCGCTCAACAGCTGATCGCGGGTGTTCTCGACTTCGGCCCGGCGAGCCAGGCTTTGCTGGCGTGCCTGCTCCTGTGCTTCATGGTCTTGCAGCGTTTTGCGGCAACCCAGTACGGCCTGCTGGAAGCGTTGCTCCTGTTCGGCAGTGGCCGGGTGATCCAACTGACGCCATTCCCGCTCGAGGTGGCGAAAGCGACCGCCATAGAGTGGTTCCCAGGGGGCGTGGGCATGCTTTTCCATTTGTGCTAGAAGGTGCTCGCGTTGAGCCTGCTGCTCGGCCAGCCACTCGGCATCGTCACGTCGCTGGGTGAGCCTTTCCCTGGCCAGCCGGACCACTTGCCGGTCACGCCGGGCTTCTTTCAGGAGGCGCTTGAGGTTGTCTTCGTCGGTGATACGCTCGGCCGCCTGCTGACGTACGGCCGCCACGCTGTTATGGCAGGCGTGCTCCACCAGCATCTGCTCATCGGTCATCCGTTCCAGGGCGGCCAGGCGCAGTCTCAGGTTGTCGCCCTGGGCGGCTAGCGCGTTCAATAAGCGTGGGTCAGTCAGTTGCGCCACGACAGTCTGTCGCGTGGCCAGGTCGGTGCGGCCCTCGGCTCCGGTGAGCCGCTGGCAAAGCGCGTTGAACCACGCCTCGTTATCGGCCTGTTCGGGATAGCCTGCCATCAGGCCTTGCAGGTCATCCAGCGCCAGCAAGGCGGCCAGTGCTACCTCGGTGTTGTCGTCCTGGGCGAGTGTGACAAGCGCGGTGCGCTGCTCAGGATGCTGTGGGTCCAGCGTATGAAGTGCCTTGAGACGCACCTCGGGATCGGGGTGTTGCCACCGAGGAGCGAACAGGCGTCGTAACAGTCCGTGCATGGATCATCCTGCCAAGAGGTGCGTAATATGAAAAAAATCAGCCATCGATGAGTAGGCGGTTGCAGTCATCGTCACTGTCGCTTAGCTTTGCCCTATGGTTGTGAGTTTTCCAGTCAATCACAACCCAAGGCGTGAGATTGCGCTACCCTTATTTTATCTGAACAAGACATGGAGTTCGGCCATGAGCCTCAACGCCAACAGTGCCGACATAGCCTTCACCTTCAAGGGCGGCATGCTGCCGATGACCGTCATGGAGCTGACCAGTGCTGACCCGGAGCGCATCCGTCGGCAGTTGGCTGGCAAGTTGTCGCAATCCCCCGCGTTCTTTCAGCATACACCGGTTGTGTTGAGCGTGGAAAAACTCGATGAGCCGCACCTGGCACTGGAGCGTATCTGTGCCGTATGTCGCGATCACAAGCTGCTGCCCGTGGCCGTGCGCGGTGGGGCCGAGCCAATACGCCAGTCTGCCTGGGCGCTGGGGTTGGGCTGGTTTGCCCCGGTAGAAGAGGGGCGCGCAAGGGCGTTGGAAAGTGTCGCGCCGCTGGCTGAATCGACCCCAGCGGCCGATGAGGAAGCGCTCCCTCCCGCCCAGACATCGGGGGTGACGCGTCTCTACCGTGGCACCGTGCGTTCTGGGCAGCAGGTAAGCTCCGCCGCAGGTGATCTGATCGTGATTGGTGCGGTGAATGCGGGCGCCGAAGTGCTGGCGGCAGGCAGTATTCATATTTACGGCGCTTTGCGAGGGCGCGCTCTGGCGGGCATCCATGGCAATACCGATGCCGGCATCTACTGCCGGGAACTGGAAGCCGAGCTGCTGTCCGTGGCGGGCAACTACAAGCGCCTGGAAGATATCGACTCTCAACTGCTGGGGCGGTCAGCTGAGGTGCATTTCATTGCGGAACAGCTGGATATCAAACCATTGGACTGAGCCGAGTGGCTGAACCGCCGGGCAGAGGCTGATGTTTTCTGCCTGGCGACGCCGCCCTCGCGATCCGTTACAGTACCGCTTTTGACGACATTGATGTTCCCGTTAGGTGAATAGCGCCACGGCGCTCGCCATAAACGACTTCAAGAAGGAAGTGACTCTTGGCCAAGATTATTGTGGTGACCTCTGGTAAAGGGGGGGTCGGTAAAACTACCAGCGCTGCGGCAATTTCGACGGGGCTGGCGCTACGCGGCAAGAAAACCGTCGTGATCGATTTCGACGTGGGGCTGCGTAACCTGGACTTGATCATGGGGTGCGAGCGCCGGGTGGTCTACGATCTGGTCAACGTGATCCAGGGAGAGGCTGGTCTGAACCAGGCGCTGATTCGTGACAAGCGGGTAGAAAACCTGTTTATCCTCCCCGCCTCGCAAACCCGCGACAAGGATGCGCTGACCCAGGAGGGTGTGGAAAAGATCCTCGAGCAGTTGAAAGAGGATTTCGACTTTATCCTGTGTGACTCCCCGGCAGGTATCGAGCGCGGTGCCCAGTTGGCCATGTACTTTGCCGACGAGGCCATCGTGGTGACCAACCCCGAGGTATCGTCGGTACGCGATTCGGATCGTATTCTGGGGCTGTTGGGCTCGAAAACCCAACGTGCCGAGCAGGGGCTGGAGCCGGTCAAGGAGCACCTGTTGATCACCCGCTACAACCCGTCGCGTGTGACCTCGGGCGACATGCTCACGCTGGAAGACATTCGCGAGATTCTGGCCATCGACCTGTTGGGGTTGATTCCGGAATCCGAAGCGGTGCTGCGCGCTTCCAACCAGGGGGTGCCGGTGACCCACGATGCGGCCAGTGATGCTGGGCAAGCCTACGCCGACACTGTGTCTCGGCTGCTGGGTGAAGAGATGCCGCTACGTTTTCATGAGCTTCAGCGCAAGGGATTGCTGAGCCGGATGTTTGGGGGTAGTCGTCGATGAAACTGCTGGAATTCTTGAAGCGTGAGCGCAAGAAATCCGCCTCGGTGGCCAAGGAACGATTGCAAATCATCGTGGCGCATCAGCGTAGCCAGCGTGGTCAGCCAGACTACATGCCGCTGCTTGAGCGCGAACTGCTGGAGGTCATCCGCCGCTATGTGCACGTGGATGACGATGCCATTCAAATCTCGTTGGACAGAGAAGACAACTGTTCGGTGCTGGAGCTGAACGTGACGTTGCCCAAGAGCTAGGGGCTGGGCGATGTAGCGGCGATAGGCGTCGTGGGTGTGCTAGTCTTGAGCTTTTGTTCCCACCCGACCCGCATGGGCGTTGCCTGTGGGTGGGGGATTTCGCTCAAGGGAGTATGCATTCATGGCGCCATCCCATGCCGCCCCGGCCAGTTTTCTATGGCACGACTACGAGACCTTCGGTGCTGACCCACGCCGTGATCGGCCTGCCCAGTTTGCGGCACTGCGCACCGACGCCGAACTCAACGAAATCGGCGACCCCATCGAGCTCTACTGCAAGCCCGCCGACGATTACCTGCCGCACCCGGCAGCCTGTCTGATTACCGGTATCACGCCTCAGAAAGCCCGTCGCAAAGGGCTGCCGGAAGCCCAGTTTGCCCAGCAGGTACAGCGCGCCATGAGCGAGCCGGGCACCTGTGTCGCGGGTTACAACAGCCTGCGCTTCGACGATGAAGTCTCCCGCCACCTGTTTTATCGTAACCTGCTCGACCCCTATGCCCGTGAGTGGCAGAACGGCAATTCTCGCTGGGACCTGATCGACGTCGTACGGGCTTTTTACGCGCTGCGCCCGGAGGGTATCGAGTGGCCGCTTCGTGACGATGGCGCACCCAGCTTCAAATTGGAGCATCTGACGGCGGCCAACGGCATTGCCCATGAAGGGGCCCACGATGCGGTGGCCGATGTGCGTGCCACCATTGCCCTGGCAAGGTTGCTCAAGACGCGCAATCCCAAGCTGTTCGACTACTTGCTGGGCCTGCGCGGCAAACGGGCGGTGGCCCAGCAGCTGGATTTGCCGAATGCCAAGCCGCTGCTGCATATTTCGCGCCGCTACCCGGCCAGTCGTGGCTGTAGCGCCCTGGTCATGCCCTTGGCCGAGCATCCCACCAACCCCAACGGGGTGATCGTCTATGACCTGAGCGTGGCACCGGACGACCTGCTCTCATTGAGTGCCGAGCAGATTCGTGAGCGGGTGTTCGTCAGCCAGCAGGATCTTTCTGAAGGCGAGGCGCGTATTCCCCTCAAAGTGATTCACATCAACCGCTGCCCGGTGGTCTTTCCAGCCACGGTGCTCAAGGATATCGAGGGTGAGCACAAGGGAGAGTACGGGGCGATTGCTGCCCGGCTGGGTGTGGATATCGAGGCCTGCCGAGGCCACTGGAAAACCCTGCGCGCTGCCGCCGGGGTGGCCCAGAAGGTCAGAGAGGTGTTTGATGCCAAGCATGACGCATCGCCCCAGGACCCTGACCTGATGCTGTACGCCGGCAGCTTTTTCTCGGCGGCAGACCGCCAGCAGATGGAAAGCGTGCTAGCCATGGAGCCATGGGATCTGGTGGGCCAGCGCTTTGCCTTTCAGGATCCGCGTCTGGAAGAGATGCTGTTCCGCTTCCGCGCCCGTAGCTATCCGGAAACGCTGGAAGGCGATGAGCGTGAGCAGTGGGAAGCTTTTCGCTGGATGCGCATGAACGATCCGGCGTTATCCGGGTTTACCTTGAAGGCGTTTGCTCGAGAAATCGAACGTTACAATCAGCAGTCGCTGAGTGACCATGAGCGGCAGATACTGGAAGAGCTGGTGATGTACGTGGAGGCCATGATGCCCGCCCAGGCGTTCGACGCCTGAGCGGGGTGGAAGGCTAGCGCTCGTTGAAGGAGGCGCGTGCGTTGCGGTAGGCGGTGATGTCGCTGGGCGCGTCACCCGGGTCGAAGCGAATGTCCAGACGATGGCCGAGC
>NZ_LFGT01000025.1:19632-46089 GCF_002078115.1 Halomonas sp. BC2
AGAGCCAGCTCGGCCAGCCGCTCGCGGCGGTCAAAACGAATCTCTTCCAGTGCCGTGGCCTGCCAGTAGCGGTTGGCCATGCCCTGCAGGCTGGTGTCCCGCTGGCGCAGCCGGTCGTGCACGGCCTGACGGTGCGCGGCTAGCTCCTCATCGCTCAGCGCCTCGAGGCGCGCTTGTGCCTGGTGCAAGAAGTCATCCATGCGCTCGGCAATCGTGGCGCTATCCACATCGGGCGACTGCACGATCAGCGCAACCCCCGGTGCTTCCAGTAGCGGTGAGTAGCCCGCATTGACGATATAGCCCAGCTGCTCTTCGGTACGCAGCTGCTGGTAGAACGGCGTATCCAGCCACTGCGCCAGAACGCTGAGTCGTGCCTGCTCTTCGAGGCTCTGATCGCGCCCTTGCAGGTAGCGGAGTACCAGCGACTCTTCACGGGTGCTGTGAGGCTGTAGCGCGATGGCGTCATCGGCTACCCGCAGCGGCTGCAGGGCGGGAATGTCGTCACGGCTCAGGCGCGGCGTCAGGGCACCGCGGATCAGATTGGCCTGCTCCCGTGCCTGATCGGCGGTCAGGTTACCCACGGCCATGGCGTCGATATACAGATTGCCCAGAAAGCGGCGCCGGAAGTTGTCCAGGTGCTGTTTCTCCAGGCGCTGGCTTGCTTCCAGCAGCTCGGCACTGGACCACTGCGGGGTCAGCAGGGCTTCGCCCAGCGCACGGCTGGCCTGCCCGGTGAGCGATGCCTTCGGTGCATTACGCCACTCGCGTTGCAGCTGGTAGCGCACGCGCTCGAAGGCACTTGCCGAAATGTCGGCCTGCTGGAGCTGCGCAATGGCCTGCTCGATCAGCGGCGTTTGCCCATCCCGCCAACCCGAGAACGACAGCGTGATGCCGCGTGCATGGGGGTAGGCGCTGAAGGCTTGCCCTGCCAGCCAGGCGGGGTAGAGTGATTCGTTGAGGCTGTCGTTCAGCCAGCTGGCCAGCAGGCGTGTCAGCACCGCTTCTTCGGCTGAGTAGCTGGCGCTGGGGTGCTGCAGGCTGACCCGCCATTCGACGCTGGGCGTGTTGAATCGGCTATCCTGCATGTGCCAGGCGGCAAAGGTCTCTGTGTCGATGAGCGAGGAGGGGCGCTCGTCCTGGCCGGGCTGCAGCGTCAGGTCTTCGGCAATGAAGGGGTTGGGTTCTGCCAGCGCCAGGCCCTCCAGGGCCCGGCCCGGCTGTGCGGGCGGCTGCTCGCGCCACTGGGTATTGAACCAGGGCGAGACCTGTTCGCTTTCGATATCCGGGGCGGAGTAGAAGCGCAGCATGTTCTGAGGCGTCAGCGCATCCAGATACTCCTGCTGACGCTCGCTATCCATGCCATCCATGCGATACGGCGCGTACTGCACGTCTTCCACGGGGTAGCGCGAAAGGCTCATGGCCAGGCGCGTGGCTTCCTGTTGGGGCGCGCCGTGCTGCTGGAAGCGGAAGGCCTGCTCGCTCAACCGCTGCTGTTCCTCATAGCGCCATTCGGCCAGGCCCTCTTCACGAATTTGCTCGATGGCGGCGAAGAGGGTGGCTTCGATATCGTCCAGCCGCTCGGCCCCGGCGGGGGTCAGGCTGATGGAGACGGTGAACAGGGCGTGGTTGCCGTCACCGCGGCCCACGCCGGCCGACAGCCCATCGGCCAGTCCTGCCTGGCGGAGCACGGCCAGTAAGCTGCCGTCGCTCTCGTCACCCAATAGATGGGAGATGAGCTGGGTGGGCTTGGTGCGGTACTCGTCCGTGGGGTCTGGAATCGGAAAGTAAAAGCGCAGCTGACGGCGGTCCTGCAGTGACTGACGCTCGATATAGCGGGGGAGCGTGTCCGAATCCACCAGCGGTGCATCGATCACCGGCACGCTGAGACCGTGATCCGGGATCTCGGCAAAGCGCTCGACCACCAGGCTTTCCAGCTCGTCCAGCGGCTGAGGAGCGACCACGGCCAGGTTCATTACATTGGCATCGTAGTAGCGATGATAGAAGTCGATCACCCGCTCACGCAGCGTCGCCTCGCCCTCTGGCGGGTTGGCCAGGGTGTCACGGCTGCCCACGGCAAAGCCGGTGGTGGCGTTCGCCGGGTTGAGCAACTGGTTCAGGACGTCGTTCTCGCGCCGCGATTCATCACGTATGCGCGCCATGTACTCGGAGTGGACGATATTGCGTTCGCTCTCCAGCTGGTCGGCATTGAACAGCGGTGAGAGGAAAAATTCGCTGAAGCGGTCCAGGGCGCCGGGCAGTGCCGAGGGCGCGACATCGAAGAAGTAGTTGGTGTCCTGCTGGGCAGTGAAGGCGTTATGGGAGCCTGCATTATCGGAAATGAAACGCTGGTAGGCATCCGACTGGGGGTAGGGTTCGGTGCCCAGAAACAGCATGTGCTCCAGGAAGTGCGCCAGCCCCTGCAGGTCTTCCGGGTCCTGTGCACTGCCGACCCGCACGTTCATGGAGGCCGCCGCCTTGTCGGCGCTGGGGTCGCTGACCAGCAGCGCCTGCAGGCCATTTTCCAGCGTCAGCACTCGATAGTCACGCTCGTCGAAGGGGCTGACGGTGGGGGTTACCACGTCGGCAATGGGGCTCTCTTCGGCCCAGGCACCGGGCAGAGCCCCCCAAAGTAGCCCTGTAGACAGGCCAAGGGCGATGTGCCGCGCAGCAAGGCGCGGCGGGTAAGCAGGGATGAGTCGCAGCATTACAGCTCCTGTGGCACGGTCCAGCGCAGCATGGGCCCAACGGGATGCGCGCAGGAGGGTGACTGAAAGGCAGGGTTGTTCACATGCCTTGATACCGGAAAAGCGCCCAACAGTTCCAAAGGGGCCGGCATCAATAGCGGTGTCAGTTGGTCGGGGTCGGTGTTCGGGTCCAGCCATGTCGTGACGTCTTCGGGGGCGATCACCACTGGCAGTCGGTCGGTCAGCGATGACAGGCAGGCATTGGCGGGCACGCTGATCAAGGCCGTCGAGTCGGTAAAGGTCGTCAAGGTGGTGTGGTAGCGGCACCAGAGGGCACCCAGCAGCAGGGGGGTGCGCTGCACGTGGGTCACCAGATAAGGCTGCTTGTTGCGTGCCTGGGGCTTCCAGACATAAAAGCCGCTCACCGGTATCACGCAGCGCCGGGCGTTGAACGCCTCCTGAAACATGGCGCGTTTGCTCAGGGTTTCGGCCCTGGCACAGTGGGGGGCGTGGTCGAGCACTTTCAGCCAAGGGGGGGTAAGGCCCCAGAACAGCGGTGACAGCGTCATGCGGCCCTGCGCCATGCGAATGGCAGAGACAGGCTGGCGCGGGGCCATGTTCGGCGACTCGATCAGCGGCGCCGCCGAGGCCAGCGCTGGCAATAGACGAGCGAGCGGTAAGCGCTGTACGTGTAGGCGTCCCGTCATGCGGTCTCCTCGAGTGCAACGCGGTCGCTTGACTGCCACGGGGCAAGGTCAAAACGGGGTAAGCGGTGTGAATACGTTAAATGTCGTGTTTTAGTGTCGAAAACAGTGTTCGATGTAAGGTATCCTATCGTAGTCCTTGCTCACGCTAAAGCGCGATGAGGCAATCTTTCCTGTTTGCCGTTGACCCTAAGAGATCGCCATGGCCCGTCCCAGACAGCATGCGCCCGACGCCCTCCATACGCAGGTCATGCACGCTTGTGATGAGTGGTTGGCTCAGCAGCCAGTTCATGGTTTATCACTGCGTGCCCTGGCCCGCGAGGTGGGTTGTGCGCCCAGTACCCTGCTCAAGTTATATGGCAGCTTCAATAACCTGTTGCAGCATGTCAACGTTGAGACCCTGGCCCGGTTGCAGCAGACCATTACCGGCTTGGCGGCCGATGACCCTGAGCCCTGGCTGCGTGCTCTGGCGCATGCCTATTGGCGCTTTGCCGAGCAGGATTGCTACCGCTGGCAGCTGTTGTTCGACTATCCGCTGGCCCAGGAGGGTGAGCTGGATCAGCGCCAAAGCGCTCTCATCGAGGCGCTGTTTACTCAGGTGGAAACCTCACTGAAAGAGTACCAGCCTGCGCTGGACGACCTCGAAGCGCGCCGTCTGGGGCGTACGCTGTGGGGGAGTGTGCATGGCCTGGTGCAACTGGGATTGAACGAGCGATTGGGCTACTGGCAGGGGCAGCAGTTGAAGGTCGATGAGCTGTTGGAGCAGTTGATGAGCACGGTATTGGCCGGATTGCGGCACCGGGAGGCGGTGACGTGACAGCAGGGGTGAAGGCGCTGCGCCGCCTGCTACGTCGATTGATCTATCTCGCCATGCGTGGCTGCTATCGGCTGACGGTGCATGGGCAAGGGCATGTGCCGAAACAAGGCGCTGCGCTGGTGGTGTGCAACCATGTCAGTTTCATGGACGCTCTGGTACTGGGAGGCGCCAGCCCCCGACCGCTGCGGTTCGTGATGGACCAGCCTATCTTCGAGTCCCGCTGGCTCAAGTGGTGGTTTCAACTGGTAGGTGCCATTCCCATCGAGTCGGAGCGCCATAGCCCCGGCGCGCTGCGGCGCACGCTGGACGAAGTCAGCAAGGCGCTGCGCGATGGCGACGTGGTCATGGTGTTTCCGGAAGGGCGCTTGACCCCCGATGGCGAGATTCACACCTTTCGGCGTGGGCTGGAGACCATTCTGGCCCGTGACAACGTGCCGGTGATCCCTGCCGGGCTGGCCGGGCTATGGGGTTCCTGGACGTCACATCACGGCGGCAAAGCCTTGAAGAAGTGGCCTTCGCGGTTCAGGGCGCCGGTCAGCCTGCACTTCGGCCCGCCTATTGCGGTGCAGGAGGTAGAAGGTGTTGCCCTGCGTCGCTATCTGGAAACCCGGGTAAGGGCCCTCAAGGCCGCGGCCGATAGCGATATCGCACACCGCTAGCCGCGTCAGCGACGCGGCAGGCGGAGCTTCTGCCAGCAGCGGGCGGAAGTGATCAGGTTGTCACGAATCTCGAGAATTTCCATTCGCGTATTGCCTATCTGCAGGCAGGCCGGGCCGTCCGGGAAAGATTCCAGGTGTTCGAGAATCAGCCCGTTGAGGGTTTTCGGACCGTCGGTGGGCAGTTGCCAGCCCAGCATCTTGTTGATCTCGCGGATATTGGCTGTGCCTTCGATGACGTGGCTGCCGTCGTCCTGCTGATGAATCTCGTCGTCTTCGGACACGTCGGTGGTGAACTCGCCGACGATCTCTTCCAGAATGTCTTCCAGGGTCACCAGCCCTTCCACATCGCCATACTCGTCGACGACGATGCCGATGCGCCGTTTCTGTTTCTGGAAATTCAGCAGTTGGGTATGCAGGGGTGTCGACTCGGGAATGAAATAGGGCTCACGCGCTTCCTGAACGATGGCGGCCTTGGTGACTTCATCGCGAGATAAAAAGCGTGCTGCGTTGCGCAGGTGCAGCATACCGATGATGTTGTTGATATCGCCTTTATAGACCGGCAAGCGGGTATGCTGGCTGGTGCGGATCTGGGTGAGGATCTCTTCCAGGGAGTCATCCAGATCGATGCCCAGCACTTCATGCCGCGGCACCATGATGTCGTTCACCGTGACGTTTTCGAGATCCAGAATCGACAGCAGCATGGCCCGGTGGCGGTAAGGAATCAGGGTGCCTGCTTCATGCACCACGGTACGCAGCTCGTCGCGGGTCAGGCTGTCACCGCCGTTGTCGACGCTTTTCACGCCAACGAGCCTCAGCAGTCCATTGGAGACCATATTGACCAGCCATACCAGCGGGTAGAGCAGCTTGAGCAGCGGCTCCAGTGCTACCGACGTGGGGTAGGCGATGCGCTCGGGCTTGATGGCTGCGTAGGTCTTGGGCGTGACCTCGGCAAAGACCAGGATGGTGATGGTCAGTAACGCCGTCGCGACGGCTGGCCCTGTGACATCGCCAAAAAAGTGAATGGCGATGATGGTCGCGATGGATGCGGCCAGGTTGTTGACGAAGTTGTTGCCAATCAGGATGACGCCAATCAGGCGGTCGGGACGTGTCAGCAGGCGCATGACCCGTTTGGCGCGGCGGTCGCCGCTGTTTGCCTGGTGGCTGAGTCGATAGCGGTTGATCGACATCATGCCCGTTTCGGAGCTGGAGAAGAAGGCAGACAGTAAAATCAGCAAGGCTAGCAGGCCGAACAGTAACCCCAGGGGGAAGTCGTCGCTCAAGTCGAATGTTCCTTTATGGCGTGTCAGGCTCGATTTGTAGAGTCATGCGGGTAGCGTGTCAAGGAGCGCTTAGCGATTCAGCAGGATTTCCAGCACGAACTTGCTGCCAAAATACGCCAGCAGCAGCAGGGCGCATCCCCCGAGGGTCCAGCGCACCGCGCGCATACCACGCCAGCCGAAACGGTAGCGGCCCACCAGCAGCGTCGTGAAGATGATCCAGGCCCCCAGCGACAGCACGGTCTTGTGGGCCAGGTGCTGGGCAAACAGGTTGTCCAGGAAGATCAGGCCGCTGGCGATGGATACCGTGAGCAGCAGAATGCCCGCCCACACCAGCTCGAACAGCACCCGCTCCATGGTGGTCAGCGGTGGCAGTGACTGCACGATGCCGCGTATGTGGTGATGGCGCAGGGCCTGGTTTTGTAGCCCCACCAATACCGCCTGCACGGCGGCGATGGCCAGCACGGCGAAGGCCAGGGCCGAGCTGACCGCGTGCAGCAGAATGCCGGGGGTCAAGCCGCTGTGGCTACCCTGGCTGGGCAGCCAGGTGGCGACGATCAGCGCGATGCCCGCCAGCGGAAACAGCACGATACCGGCGTTCAAGACGGGCTTGAACAGGCTGGCCACCAGCACCACGTTGACCGCCACGGCCATCAATAGCGTGGCGCTGGTGGTGAAGCCCGGCAGCAGGCCGGGGGCGGCGCCCACCAGCTTGACCACCACGGTAATATGCAGCAGCAGGCCAAGGGCGCCCAACAGGCGCACCATGCCCTGGCGTGGCGGCACGCGGCGAAACAGCGTCATGCCCTGCCAGATGGCAGCAGCAACGTAGAGTACAAAGGCAATCGTGGCGAAAGGTAGCGCCTGCATGATGCTATCCGTGCGCCTGGCAGCGCGTCATGGGGTAAACGTGGCGACCGGCCAAACGTTTCTGCAAAACGCCGCAGGGCCCGGTCACTGCCGCTCCTTCCAGAGCGGTACTGCTACTATAACGAATCATGGCAGCGTCGCACAGTCATGGCTAGCCAACGCTTGCGGCCATGGAGACTCGCGGCGTGAGCGCGTATAATCGATGCCACATTCGTCCGGTGAAGACACCCGGCGACAGCGACGGAGGCAGAGGCCCCATGTTTCAGAATTTGAGTGAGCGTCTATCCCAGACGCTGAAGTCTATCAAGGGTCAGGCGCGCCTGACCGACGACAACATCAAGGACACGCTGCGAGAAGTGCGCAAGGCATTGCTCGAAGCCGACGTGGCGCTGCCCGTGGTCAAGGCGTTCATCGAGCGGGTGCGTGAGCGTGCGGTAGGCCAGGAGGTCTCCAAGAGCCTGTCGCCGGGTCAGCAGTTCGTCAAGATCGTCCAGCAGGAGCTGGAAGCCATCATGGGCGAGGCCAATGAAGGTCTCTCCCTGAAAGGCTCTCCTGCCGTGGTGCTGATGGCCGGTTTGCAGGGCGCGGGCAAGACCACCTCGGTGGCCAAGCTGGCCCGTTACCTGCGCGAGCGCGAAAAGAAGAAAGTGCTGGTGGTTTCGGCAGACGTCTATCGCCCTGCGGCCATCGACCAGCTGGAAACCCTCGCCAAAGAGGTGCAGGTCGACTTCTATCCATCGCGCTCCGACGAGAAGCCGGTCGATATCGCCACGGCAGCCATCAAGCATGCCAAAATCCAGTTCCATGACGTCGTACTGGTAGATACCGCTGGCCGCCTGGCCATCGACGACGCCATGATGGCCGAAATTCAGGCGCTGCATAAAGCCATTACTCCTCAGGAAACGCTGTTCGTCGTCGACGCCATGACCGGCCAGGATGCGGTGAATACCGCCAAGGCCTTCCATGAAGCGCTGCCGCTGACCGGCGTCATTCTGACCAAGGCCGACGGTGACGCCCGTGGCGGTGCCGCGCTGTCGGTGCGCCACGTGACCGGCAAGCCGATCAAGTTCATGGGGGTGGGGGAAAAGGTCGATGCCCTGGAGCCCTTCCATCCTGACCGGGTAGCCTCGCGCATTCTGGGCATGGGCGACATGCTGTCGCTGATCGAAGAAGCCGAACGCACCGTCGACAAGGACAAGGCCGCGAAGCTGGCCAGCAAGGTCAAGAAAGGCGATGGTTTCGACCTGGAAGACTTCCGCGACCAGCTCCAGCAGCTCAAGAAAATGGGCGGCATGGGCGGCCTGTTGGGCAAGCTGCCGGGCATGGGTCAGATGGCAGAGATGGCCCAGGGCCCCGGGCCAGAAAAGGAGCTGGGCAAGCTGGAGGCGCTGATCAACTCCATGACGCCCAAGGAGCGCCGCAAGCCCGACATCATCAACGGTTCGCGCAAACGCCGCATTGCGGCAGGTGCCGGACTGCAGGTGCCGGACCTGAACCGGCTGCTGAAGCAGCACAAGCAGATGCAAAAGATGATGAAGAAAGCCGGCCAGAAGGGCGGCATGCAGAAGATGATGCGTGGCATGTCCGGCATGATGGGGGGCAAAGGCCCCGGCGGCCCAGGTGGCCCCGGCGGTATGGGGGGCATGGGCGGAATGGGTGGCCCGGGTGGTTTGCCCTGGCGCTGAGCCCGCCTGATGCCCCTTTGCAAGGTTGACGGCCTGTGAGTTTTCTGGCTGTCAGGCTTTCCAAGCAGGTCGCATTTGCGTAGAATGCGGCCTCTTCATGTTTGGGTGTTGCTGAAAAGTGCTCTGGCACTGGGCGATATTCCATGGATGAAGGTCCTGAAGGTGCCCTCTGCTGGGCCAGGCAAGCGTTTCGCAAGCCCTGGTGAGGCAGGAGCACCAAGAAAACAGTATGACGAGTGTTCTGATAGCGCATTGGCGCTATGCCCCACTCGCGTAACCTCAACCGAAGGATAGTTATCGTATGGTTACCATTCGTTTGGCACGTGGTGGCGCCAAGAAGCGTCCCTTTTATCACCTGACCGTGACCGACTCTCGCAACGCCCGTGACGGCCGTTTCATCGAGCGTATCGGTTTCTTCAACCCGGTTGCCCGTGGTCAGGAAGAGCGTCTGCGCGTTGATCTGGACCGTGTGACTCACTGGCAGAGCCAAGGCGCCCAGCTGTCTGGTCGCGTTGCCGAGCTGGTCAAGGAAGCACGCAAGCAGGCGTAAGCCTGAGCGTTGTGTGAGATATCGCCGTTCATCAATGCTGTTGTGGAGTGGTCGTCAATGACGCGTTTTGAAACCAGCCCGACTGACGACACGCACGTTGTGCTTGGTAAGCTGACCAGCCCTCACGGGATCAAAGGTTGGCTGAAGGTCTACTCCTATACCAATCCCATGGACAGCATTCTGGAATACCCTGAGTGGTGGGTGCGTCAAGGTAATACGTTGACCCCCATGCGCGTCGTTCAGGGCAGTCGGCAAGGCAAGGGACTGGTTGTGCAACTGAAAGGGGTCGATGACCGTACGGCGGCCGAAGCGCTGGCCCAGGCGGACATTCTGATGCCCAAGGACGCACTGCCCGAGCTTTCCGACGATGAGTATTACTGGCATGAGCTCGAGGGCCTCGCGGTCTTTACTCAGTCAGGCGAGCGGCTGGGACGGGTCAGCTACCTGTTCGAGACCGGCGCAAACGATGTCATGGTGGTACGTGGAGACGACGACGCAATCGACAAGCGAGAGCGATTGTTGCCTTTCCTGCCCGATGACGTGATCGTTGAGATCCACCTGGAAGAGGGCCGTATGGTCGTCGACTGGGACCCCGAGTTTTGATGAGCCAGAACGCTTTGACGGAACGAACGGAAACGGATGCGACGATGACTTCACCGGCACCCGTGGAAAGTGCGACAGACGCGCCCGCCATGTGGATTGGCGTGGTATCGCTGTTCCCTGACATGTTCGATGCGATTACCCAGCAGGGTGTGATCGGTCGAGCCGTCGAGAAGCAGCAGATTGCCCTGGAGTTCTGGAATCCACGCGACTACGCCACCGACCGCCATCGCAGTGTCGATGATCGCCCTTACGGGGGTGGCCCCGGCATGCTGATGAAGGTCGATACCCTCAGGGCTGCGATTGCCGATGCCCGCCAGCGCGCGGAGCAGGCAACCGGTTTTACGCCCACCGTGATCTACTTGTCGCCCCAGGGGCGCAAGCTCGATCAGCAGGGAGTTCAGGCGCTGGCCGCCGCAGGACCCCTGGTGGTGGTTGCCGGACGCTACGAAGGTATCGACGAGCGTGTGGTGGAGAGTGACATCGATGAAGAGTGGTCGATCGGTGATTATGTGCTCAGTGGCGGCGAACTGCCGGCCATGGTGCTGATCGACGCAGCGGCAAGGCTGATACCCGGTGTACTGGGTCATCAGGACTCCGCTATCGAGGACTCGTTTAACGACGGCCTGCTGGACTGCCCGCACTATACTCGCCCGGAAGTGATCGACGGGCGCAAAGTGCCTGACGTGCTGTTGAGCGGTAACCATGCCGCCATCAAGCGCTGGCGGTTGAAGCAGTCTCTGGGGCGTACCTGGCAGCGTCGACCCGACCTGCTGAGCGGACGTACCCTGAATGCCGAGCAGCAACGGCTGCTGGATGAGTTCATCGAGGAACACGCCTCGTCTGTGGTGTCGACAACGACACCCTAGAGGATGGCGGCGGTGCAGGGCGAAGGCGTTGGCCAGCGCACCTGTGTCACCCATAACGACTCCCGCGTGGCTCGCTTCGAGCGCCGGGATCACGGTTTGCCCCTTCCACAACTGCGCGGCAAACCACTACGTTATTTAGGAGCATGAAGATGAGCAGCAAGAACAAGGTGATCCAGGCGATCGAAGCCGAGCAAATGAGCAAAGAGATTCCTGCTTTTGCACCGGGCGACACCGTTGTCGTTCAGGTTAAAGTAAAAGAAGGTACTCGCGAGCGTCTGCAGGCGTTTGAAGGTGTGGTCATCGGCAAGCGTAACCGTGGCCTGAACTCCGCTTTCACCGTGCGCAAGATTTCTCACGGTGTTGGCGTTGAGCGTACTTTCCAGACTTACAGCCCGCTGGTTGACTCCATCGAAGTCAAGCGTCGCGGTGACGTTCGTCAAGCCAAGCTTTACTACCTGCGTGAGCGTAGCGGTAAATCTGCACGTATCAAGGAAAAGCTGGTTTAATCACCACGCTTTCACGGGCGCTTGGCGCTCGGATACGGAAAACCCCGTTACCGCTTTGCGGAGCGGGGTTTTTGTTTATCGTTCTAGCATGAGACCGTTTGCGTATGAGCATGATCGATGCCTATCTGGATGCCCTTTGGCTGGAACAGGGTGCCAGTGACCATACGCTAGCGGCCTACCGGCGCGACTTGACGGCCTGGCAGCAGTGGTTGGCGGAGGAGGGCGAGACGCTGTTGACGGCCTCGCCGGATCGCCTGGGCGTGTGGCTCGACCATCGCCGTGAGCAGGGGTATCAGCTGCGCAGCAATGCGCGCCTGGTGTCGTCGCTGCGCAGCTTCTATCGCTGGGCGCGGCTGTACGGGCATATCGATGTCGACCCGTTGGCCCGCGTGGCGCTGCCACGGGTGCGCCCCAGCCTGCCCAACACGCTGGAAGAGGACGAAGTGGAGCGGCTGCTGCTGGCGCCGGACATCGAAACGCCGCTGGGCGTGCGTGACCGCGCCATGCTGGAGTTGCTGTACGCCTGTGGGCTGCGGGTTTCCGAGCTGGTGGGTTTGACCGGCGATGCGGTGAACCTGCGCCAAGGGGTGGTGCGAGTGCGAGGCAAGGGCGACAAGGATCGCCTGGTGCCCATGGGAGAAGAGGCTGCCGAGTGGCTGGAGCGCTACCTGCGCACGGCGCGTCCTGCCTTGATGCAGGACCCGACGCGGCCCGCACTGTTTCCCGGCCGGGGTGACCGTGCCATGACTCGCCAGACCTTTTGGCACCGTATCAAGGCCCACGCCATCACGGCCGGCATCTCGAGGCCACTGTCGCCGCATACGCTGCGTCATGCGTTTGCCACCCACTTATTGAATCATGGTGCCAATTTACGTGTCGTACAGCTGCTGCTGGGTCATAGCGATCTATCGACCACGCAAATTTATACGCACGTCGCCCAGGCGCGCCTGGAGCAACTGCATGCCGACCACCATCCAAGAGGTTGAGAAAACAATGCGTCAACGTATGCCTGAATGTGTAGCGTCCCGTGCCCCCTGGTGGGTGTTGGCAATCAGCCTGCTGCCCTCGCTGGCCCTGGCGGACGCCACGGCCGACCGCCTGGCCGAAAGCCTGAGCGTCAATGGCCAGCCGATGCCGGTAGAGCAGGTCAGCGTCACGCCGATGGAGGGCATCTACCATGTGCGCCTGGAGAGCGGTGAGTCGTTCTACTCCAATGCCGATGGCAGCCACTTTCTGGTGGGGGATCTGTTTGAAAACGCCGATAATGGGCTGGTCAACCTGACCGAGCAGTCGCGCAATCAGCAGCGGGCCGAGGCGCTGGCCGCGGTCCCCGAAGACGAGCGTGTCATTTTTCGCGGCGTCGGTGAGCCCAAGGCAACGGTCATCGTGTTTACCGACCCTACCTGCCCCTACTGCGAGCGTCTTCACGAGACGATTCCAGAGCTCAACGAGCGCGGGATTGCGGTACACTATCTGGCCTTCCCGCGCGCGGGCATGAGCAGCGCCGCTGCGGAAACGCTTCAGCAGGTATGGTGCTCCGACAATCGCAGCGAAGCGATGAATCAGGCCAAGGAGCGGCTGGCCATTGGCGCCAGTGCGCGGTGCGACAACCCGGTGGCCGAGCAGTATGCGCTGGGCCAGGCGCTTGGGGTTCAAGGTACCCCTGCCATCGTGCTGCCCAGCGGCCAGATGGTGCCGGGTTTTGTGCCTGCCGAGCGGCTGGTGGCCATGTTAGGCTTGGAAGATGAATAACGTCACCCGAGTGACGAACATAGCGCTGAGACACTGAATCACGAGGCGGTGCCCAAGGGCGCCCAACACGAAAGGGGAAGTATTTTGAAACCGGTAAGAGTAGGCATTTGTGGGCTAGGTACGGTCGGTGGTGGCACGTTCAACGTGCTGACGCGTAATGCGGACGATATCAGTCGCCGCGCGGGCCGTCCCATCGTCATCGAACAGGTCGCTCACCGCAGTATTCATGCTGACTGCGATATTACCGGCATCAACGCCACTACCGACGTGTTTGAAGTGGCCAACAACCCCAACGTGGACGTGCTCGTCGAGCTGATCGGTGGCTACGACATCGCCCGTGAGCTGGTGCTGACGGCCATTGCCAATGGCAAGCACGTGGTGACGGCCAACAAGGCGCTGATCGCGGTGCACGGCAACGAGATCTTCCGTGCGGCCCACGAAAAGGGCGTGATCGTGGCGTTCGAGGCGGCGGTGGCTGGTGGCATACCCGTCATCAAGTCCCTGCGTGAGGGGCTGGGTGCCAACCGTATCGAGTGGGTGGCCGGTATCATCAACGGCACCGGCAACTTCATCCTGACCCACATGCGCGACGAAGGCCGTGCCTTTGAAGACGTGTTGGCCGAAGCCCAGGCGCTGGGCTACGCGGAAGCCGACCCCACCTTCGACGTGGAAGGCATCGATGCGGCGCACAAGCTGACCATTCTGGCCTCCATTGCCTACGGCGTGCCGCTGCAGTTTGAAAAAGCCTTTACCGAAGGCATCTCGCGGATCACCGCCGAAGACGTGGAGCAAGCCGACAACCTTGGCTATGTGATCAAGCACCTGGGCATTTCCAAGCGTACCGATCAAGGGCTGGAGCTGCGGGTGCATCCCACGCTGATTCCAAAAGAGCGTTTGCTGGCCAATGTCCACGGGGTGAAAAACGCCATCGCGGTCATGGGCGATGCCGTGGGCCCGACGCTCTATTACGGCGCCGGTGCCGGTGCCGAGCCAACGGCTTCCGCCGTGGTGGCTGACCTGCTGGACGTGGCGCGTGATATCGCCACCGACCACCACTATCGAGTGCCTTACCTGGCGTTCAGCGGCATCGACGAAGACGTCAGCCAGCTGCCGATCATGCCCATGGAAGAGATCACCACGGCCTACTACCTGCGCTTGCTGGCAGTGGATCGTCCTGGTGTGCTGGCGCGTGTGGCGACGATTCTTGCCGAGCAGGGCATCTCCATCGAAGCGCTGATCCAGAAAGAGGCCACCGAAGGCGAGCTGGTACCGATCATTCTGCTGACCCATCGCACCAAAGAGCGCCAGATGAACGCAGCGATCCGCGAAATCGAGGCCATGGCCGATATCGCAGGCCCCGTCACCCGCATTCGTGTGGAAGCTCTGGACGAAGGAGAGTGAGCATGCGCTACGTCAGTACTCGCGGTCAGGCCCCCGCGCTTTCGTTCGAGGAAGTCGTGCTCACCGGCATGGCCAGCGACGGCGGCCTCTACGTGCCGGAAAGCGTTCCGACCTTCAGCCGTGAAGAGCTGGCCAGCATGGCCGGGCTCTCTTATGCCGAGATCGCCTTCCGGGTCATGAAGCCCTTCGTCAACGGCGAGATCGACGACGAGACGTTCCACGGCCTGGTCACCGATGCCTACGCCACGTTCAATCACGACGCGGTGCTGCCGCTGAAGCAGCTCGACGCCAACCACTTCCTGCTGGAGCAGTTCCACGGGCCCACGCTGGCGTTCAAGGATGTGGCACTGCAACTGCTGGGGCGGCTGCTGGATCACTTCCTGAAAAAGCGTGACGAGCGTGCGGTGATCATGGGCGCCACGTCCGGGGATACCGGCTCGGCGGCCATCGAAGGCTGCCGCCATTGCGACAACCTGGATATCTTCATTCTGCACCCCCACAACCGCGTGTCGGAAGTGCAGCGTCGTCAGATGACCACGGTACTGGCAGACAACGTGTTCAACGTGGCCATCGAGGGCAACTTCGACGATGCCCAGGCCATGGTCAAGGCCAGCTTTGCCAACCAGGGCTTCCTGAACGGCACCCGGCTGGTGGCGGTGAATTCGATCAACTGGGCGCGCATCATGGCCCAGATCGTCTACTACGTGGCCGCCGGGGTCGCACTGGGCGCACCGCAGCGGGAAGTGAGCTTCTGTGTGCCATCGGCCAACTTCGGCAACGTCTTTGCGGGCTACATGGCCTACAAGATGGGGCTGCCAGTGAAGCAGTTCATCATTGCCACCAATGCCAACGACATTCTGCATCGTACCCTGGCGGCCAACGACTTCTCCAAAAAGGAGCTGGCTGCCACGCTAGCGCCCTCCATGGATATCGTCGTGTCGTCCAACTTCGAGCGTCTGCTGTTCGATGCCTACGAGCGTGATGGCGACGCCGTGGCCGCCCTGCTGGAGCGCTTCCAGCAGGAGCCCACGGCGCTGGCCGATGCGCCGCTGGCCAAGCTGCGGGAAAAATTCGCCAGCTACAGCGTGGATGACGCCACGATTCTGGAAGTCATTCGCGAAGCCCATCGTCGCACGGGTGAGATTCTCGACCCCCATACCGCCACCGGTTATCGCGCGGCGGAGCGGGCGCGTCAGGATACCACCACGCCAATGATCACCCTGGCCACGGCTCACCCGGCGAAATTTGCCGAAGCCGTGGTCAAGGCGGGCTTCCAGGGCGTGCCGCTACCCACGCACATGAACGACCTGCTGGAGCGTGAAGAGCGCTACACCGTGCTGCCGGCAGAGCTGGGTGCGGTGCAGCAGTTCGTTGCCGACAACCGTCGCTGAGGTGGCATGACGACAGTGTCACCCCTCTCAGCCAGTCATCCTCGCCTCGAGCCTCGCCCCCTGGACGAGGCTGTTTACATGCGCGCCCAGGCGCAAGGGCTAAGCGAGCTGCAGGCACGCCTGTTGGCGTCGCGGCTGCCCGGCTATACCGGCGAACTGACACCGCTGGTGTCGCCCAGCCTGCGCTATCTGGTGCACCCTGAAAAGCTGGCCGATGGTCGGCGCGCCGCGGAGCGTATCGCCCAGGCCGTCGCCGAAGGCGAGTCCATCGGCATCCTGACCGATTACGATGTCGATGGCATCACTTCCCATGTGGTCATCCGGCGCACTCTGGTCGAGCTGTTTGGCGTGCCCGAGCATAAGCTGCACAGCCTGATTGGCCACCGTATTCACGATGGCTATGGCATCAGCCTACCGCTGGTGGAGCGTACGCTCGGCTTGAAGCCGCTGCCCACGCTGGTGATCACCGCCGACTGTGGCAGCTCCGACGAGCCGCGGATCGTGCGCTTGAAAGCGGCGGGGATCGACGTGGTGGTCAGCGACCACCATGCGCTGCCCTTGGAAGGCCCGCCGCCCTCGGCTTACGCCTGCGTCAACCCCACCCGCAGCGACTGTCGCTATCCGGATAAAACCATCGCAGGCTGCATGGTGGCGTGGCTACTGATGTCACTGGCCCGTAGCGTGTTGGTGGAGTGGGGCGCGCTGCCGGATGCCACCCCCAAGCTCTCGCCCTGGCTCTCCTACGTGGCCCTGGGCACGGTGGCCGACTGCGTCTCGTTGGGGGGCAGCCCTGCCAACCGAGCGGTGGTCAGCCATGGGTTGACCCTGATCAACCGTATGGATGCCGCCTGCTGGCGCGCCATGGCCGCGCGGTTAGGGGCCGACAGTGTCCCGTTCAACGCCGAAACCCTGGCGTTTCAGATGGGCCCGCGCATCAATGCCCGCTCGCGGCTGGACGACCCCTATGCGGCGCTGCACTTCATGCTGGCCGAGAGCGACGGCGTCGCCAATCGGCAGTTGGAGGTGCTGGATCAGGATAATCAGTCGCGCAAGGCCATCGAAGCCGACATGACCGAGGAAGCCAAGGCGCTGGCGGTCGCGGCTCTGGAGGCCAATGAGCCCGCTATCGTGGTGCTGCTGGAAGACGGCCACCCCGGCGTGCAAGGGATCGTCGCTTCCCGCCTGGTACAGGCCTATGGCCGTCCGGCGCTGATACTGACGCGGGCCGCTGCACCCAACATGCTGACCGGTTCTGGCCGCTCCATCGACGGCCTGCATCTGCGCGACGCGCTGCAAAGAACCTTCGAGCTGGCACCAGAGGCGCTGCCGCGCTTTGGCGGGCACCGCGGTGCCGCAGGGGTCGGTGTGCCCAGGGAGCAGCTGGTGGCCTTCAAGGCGGCTTTTCTGCAGGCCGTTGGCGAGCAACTGGGCAACATGCCGCTCTACCCTCGCCTATGGACCGATGGCGAGCTGTCAACGGCCCAGCTTAGCCTGGCCACGCTGGAAGAGATCGAGACCCTGGGCCCCTATGGCCGGGAGTTCGAACCTCCGCTGTTCGAAGGACGCTTCATCGTGGAGGCGCTGCGCCCGGTGGGGGCCGAAGGCTCGCATCTGATGATGGAGCTTTCCATGGGAGCGGTGACCAGCAAGGCGATCTGGTTTCGCGCCCTGACGCCGGGCGAGCTGCCTTCGTTTGGGGTGGGCGACACCCTGCACTGTGCCTACAAGCTCAACCGCAACCGCTGGCGCGGTCGCGAGGCACTGCAATTGATGGTGGAGCACGCTAGCCCCGTTTGACGCGCTCCGCTATCCTCGCGTCCTTGGCCGATGCCCCGGCCGCTCCAACAATCCTAAAAAGGACGCATCGATGCGTATGGAAGATCTTCCCAAGGACCCCCACAAGCCCTACGAGGACGTGATGGCGATGCTGCTGGGCACGCTGTTCGTGGCGCTGGGAGTCACCCTGTATACCCACGCGGTGCTGCTGACAGGCAGCACCGCCGGGATGGCGCTGCTGCTGAATTACCTGAGCGGATGGGGGTTCGGTGTGTGGTTCTTTGCCATCAACCTGCCGTTTTACTATCTGGCCATCAAGCGCATGGGCTGGAGCTTTACGCTACGTACCTTTGCCGCCATTGGCCTGGTCTCGCTATTTTCCGAGTTGACCCAGCGCTGGGTCAGTTTTGAAAGCGTCCCTTCGCTGTACGCCGCCGTGATGGGCGGCGCGCTGATGGGCATTGGCATGCTGATGCTGTTTCGCCACCGCACCAGCCTTGGCGGCATCAACATTCTGGCGCTCTACCTGCAAGACAAGCATGGCCTGCGGGCAGGCTTTGTGCAGCTGGGAATCGACGCCGTCATTCTACTCATCGCCCTGACCCAGCTTCCGCTGGATCGAGTAGGCTACTCGGTGTTGGGGGCGCTGATGCTCAACTTGATTATCGCCCTGAACCACAAGCCAGGGCGTTATATCGGGGTTAGCTAAGCGGTTGCTAGTTAAGCCAAAACCACCAGACGATCAAGCCAATGACGGCGATACCCGCAAGATTGATCAGTAAACTCATACGGCCTCCTGCTGGGTGGGCTTCCATAACCGCAGGCGGTTGGCGTTGCTGACCACGGTGATGGAGGAGAGCGACATGGCCGCGCCCGCAATAATGGGTGACAGCAGCATGCCGGTCATGGGGTAGAGCACGCCAGCGGCAATCGGGATGCACAGCACGTTATAGCCAAACGCGCCGATCAGGTTCTGCTTGATGTTAGAGAGCGTGGCACGGCTCAGTTCAATCGCCGTGGCCACGCCGTGTAGTGAACCGCGCATCAGCGTAATACCGGCGCTCTCCATGGCGATATCGGTACCCTGGCCAATGGCAAAACCCACGTTGGCTCGGGCCAGCGCGGGGGCGTCGTTAATACCGTCGCCCACCATGCCGACCACTTCGCCCGCGGCTTGGCGGCGCTCAATTTCTGCGTGCTTGTCGTCAGGCGTCATACCTGCCTTGAACTCGCTAATGCCGACCTCGCGGGCCACCGCAGCAGCGGTATGCTCGTTATCGCCCGTCAACATCACCACGGTTAACCCATCATCCTGCAAGCGCTTCACGGCGGCGGCGGCATCTTTGCGCAGCGGGTCGCTAACGCCGAAGAGGGCGGCCAGCTTGCCATTCACCGCTAAATAAACCAGCGAGCGCGCCTTGGCTTCCAACTGGCGAATGCTCTCGTCTGCTGGGGAAAGATCAACGCCAGCCTCATCCAGTAGCCGCGCATTGCCTAGCAGCAGCGTGTCATTAGCTTGGCTGGTGCCTTTAACACCGCCGCCGGTCACGCTATCAAAGCTAGCCAGCGTATCGGGTCGGGCGCCTTGCTCTTCGGCGTAGGCCGTCAGCGCTTTGGCAAGGGGGTGCTCGGAGCGGCTCTCTAAGGCGGCCACCCAGGCCAGTACTTGGGTGCTATCATCGTGCAGCACCGTTGCCTCGGTGACGCGCGGTTTGCCTTCGGTCAGCGTTCCCGTTTTATCGACGACCAGTGTGTTCAGGCGGCTAGCGGTTTGCAGCGCTTCGCCGCTGCGCACCAGCACGCCATGCTCGGCGGCTTTGCCCACGCCAATCATGGTAGAGATCGGGGTGGCCAAGCCCAGCGCGCAGGGGCAGGCGATAATTAGCACCGTAGTAGCAGTAACCAGCATATGAATAGCCACCGGAGCGGGTCCGAGGTTGTACCAGGCAAGGGCCGTTAGCACCGCAATAATCATCACGGCGGGTACAAATATGCCTGAGATCGTATCGGCCAGCTCGCCAATCGGTGGACGGGAGTTTTGTGCGCTGGCCACCTGCTCGGTAATGCGCCCCAAACGGGTATCGCGGCCGATGCGCGTGGCGCGGTACACCAAGCTACCGTTACCGTTCACCGTGCCCGCGCTTACGTCATCGTCCGCTGTTTTATGCACGGGCACCGGTTCGCCGGTAAGCATGGATTCATCGATATAGCTCTGGCCGTCGAGCACTACGCCATCCACCGGCAGCCGCTCACCGGGGCGCACGCGAATATGGTCATCCAGCGCTACATCGTCCACCGCGATTTCTTGTTCAACGCCGTCGCGTATCACCCGGGCGGTTTTCTCCTGCAGGTCGAGCAGCCGTTTAAGGGCGCTGCTGGTGCGACCGCGGGCTTTGAGCTCCAGTGCATTGCCCAACAAAATCAGGCCGATCACCATGGCAGAGGCTTCAAAATAGATGCCGTGAGCCACCTCAGGCAACCAGGGGGCAAAGAGCACCACCATCATGGAGTAGAGCCAGGCGGTGCCGGTACCCATGGCCACCAGGGTGTCCATGTTGGCTTGATGATGCTTGAGGTTCTTCCATGCATTCACAAAGAAGTGGCGGCCAGGAAAGACCAGAATGGCCAGGGTGAGCAGGCCAATCACCAGCCAGAACAAGCGCCCCATCCCCACCGGGTGTGGGTGATAGAAAAACATACTGAGCATGAGCGGTAGCGCCAAGGCGAGCGAGTAGGCACTACCCTTCAGGCGGATTTTATAGAGCCGCGCTTCTTGTTCTGCACGCGTCTCTTCGGCGGCGCGCATATCGACAATCGGTTCGGCGCGGTAGCCTGCGGCATCGACGGCGGCCAGCAGCGTTGCTACATCGACGTGGCCAAACACCTGGGCGGTATGGGTCGCGAAATTGACGCTGGCCGTATCCACGCCTTGTGCGCGTTCCAAGGCTTTCTGGACACTTTTGACACAGCTGGCGCAGGTCATGCCGGTGATGGCCAGGCGTATTCGCTGGCTGCCCTGGTGGGAGCGTGGCGTGTCAGCCGTGTGGGCCGCTGCCGTCGAGTCGTTACCTTCGGCCTCGGTTTTGGTGTCGTCAACAGCTGGCGGGGCCAGCTCGCTGGGAGGGTAGCCTGCCTTTGCCAGGGCGTCATCCAGAGCCGTCATGCTCAGGGTGGTGGTGACCTCCAGGCGTTTGTCGGCTGGGAAGCCGGTCACCTCGGCAGTGGCGTCCTCGGCGAGAATCGCTTCCCGCATGCGCTTGACGCAGCCCTGGCAGTTCATGCCGGGTACGGCGCGGGTCAGCGTTGTTGGCGGTGCGTGGCGTTGGGGCATGCTGCCTCCTCGGGAAAACTTTCGATCAAGCGGCACAGGCTGTGGCCATCGGGGGTGCCGTCGGGCATGGTCTGCCAGCTCTCCAGCGCCTGCTCCATGCGATGCGCTAGCGCTTCCAGCTCGGCAATGCGCGCCCTGATTTGCGGCAGGCGATGGGCCAGCAGGTCGCGTACCAGTGGGCAGGGCGAGTCGCCCTGGTCGGCATGGGCCAGAATGTCGCGTATTTCGGCCACGCTAAAACCCAGTTTGCGGGCGCGCTGAATGAAGTGCAGGCGCTCCAGGTCCCCAGCGGTGTAGAGCTGATAGCCATTGTCTGGATGCCTGCTCGGCGTCAAGAGGCCTTCACGGGTGTAGTGACGCACCGTTTCCGCCGTGACGCCACCGCGTTTGGCCAGTTCACCGACTTTGATGGCGCTCACGAAGCCTCCTTTTTGACATCGCTTTTGAAAAAGATAGCGTAAAACCCTTGGGTAACCCATAGGTCAAGGGCCGCCCTTATCTCCATCGAAATGACTAAAACACTGATTTCAAACGACCGTGCGACTAATGTATAAGTAAAAAACAAAATAAAACGCTCGTTTGCCCTTGAACCAAACCCTACATTGGGCGAAAACTTAGGTGTCAGAACAATGCGGATGGAACGCACCGTCCGACGGATCATCGGGAGAGAGGCCCACCATGAATAATAACTTCAAGAAGCTGACCCTTGCGGCTGCCATCGCAGCGGTGGCCTTCACTGGCCAGGCGCAGGCGGGCGGGTACCAGATCAACGAACAGAGCGTCAGTGGCCAGGGCTATGGCCATGCTGGGCGTAGCTCGAACGTCAACGACGCCACCATCGTGTTCGGTAACCCTGCGGGTATGTCATTCCTGGATCGCGCCCAGGTGACGGCGGGCGGTACTTACCTGAACGTGAACTCCGACATTCGTAACGTGGAAGCCAGCCGCACGCTTGATGCGGGCGTGGCGGTGGGTGGCGCACCTGCCGGTATGCAGGTGCCGATTGGTGGCGTACCCGGTACCAACGATGGCGACATGGTGCCAGGCACCCTCATACCGTTTGCTTTCTATGCTCAGCCGGTCAATGACCGCTTGGCCTTTGGCTTTGGCGTGTATGCTCCCTTTGGTTCCAAAACCGACTACGAAGATAGTTTCCAGGGCCGTTACTTTGGCGACTACACCGAAATCCGCGTGGTCAGTGCACAGCCCACGGTTTCCTACCGCTTCAACGACCAGTGGTCGGTAGGTGCCGGTGTGACCTATAACCGCGTCGACGGTGAGCTGCGTCGTCAGCTGCCCACGGGGCCTGGGTTCGACCCGGCCACGGATGTCGATTCTCGCGTGGAAGGGGATGACGATGCCTGGGGTTACAACCTGGGGGTGATCTATCAGCCTGTTCCTGAAACCACGTTCGGCCTGACCTATCGCTCCAAGGTGGACTACACCCTGGATAGCACCTTCGTGGCGCGTGACCCTGCGGGCAACGTGGTGCGGGCGGATGATAATGCAACGCTGGATTTGACCACGCCTGAAACCATCAGCTTCTCGTTGACGCAACAGATGAGTGATCGGCTGAAGCTGATGTTTGGCACTTCGTGGGTACGCTGGAGTCGCTTCGATCAGATTCTGGTCCAGGGCAGCCAGGGCGATACCATTACCCAGGAGCAGCAGGATTACTCCAACGCCTGGGCGTTCGCGACCGGTGGCGAGTACCAGTTGACACCGCAGCTTGCCCTGCGTGCAGGCGTCACGCTCGACTTCACGCCCACCAGCGATGAGTTCCGCAGCGTACGTATTCCGTCAGATGACCGGCGCATTTTCTCGATTGGCGCAGGCTGGAGCCCCACGCCAGACCTGACGCTTGATTTCGCCTACTCCTACCTGACCGAGCGTGGCACCTTCGTCGAGCAAGAACGGCGCGACCTGCTGGCCAGCGCACAAACCGGCGGCCAGCCCATTGGCGGGGTGAACTACTCGGCTGACTACAAGAACGAAGCCCATGGCTTCGGTGCTCAGCTGACCTATCGGTTCTGATGTGACGGCTCGCGCTTACTGATCGACTGACCCGGCTTCGGCCGGGTTTTTTGCTTTCTCAGGGTGGGTGCGATTGGCAGCGGGTTTGGTTACAATGCCTGCCAGAATGTCGCCGTTGGGGTGGCGGGCACCGTCTCAGGTGGCCAGGCCGTCCCAACGGCGACTGTCTCTTTTGCGGCGCGAGGCGACCCCCGCGTCAGCGAGCTTTATTTACCGACCAAGATTAGGGCGATCCATGCTGGAAACCAACCCGATTCACAACCAGATCAAGGACCTGTCTGAGCGGACAGACGTTCTTAGGGGGTATCTTTGACTATGCCGAGCGTAAAGATCGGCTAGAAGAAGTTTCCCGCGAGCTCGAAGACCCCAACGTCTGGAACGACCCGGAATACGCCCAGAAACTGGGCAAGGAACGGGCCTCCCTGGAAGCCATCGTGGCCACCATCGACGAGCTGGAGCAGGGCCTGGCGGATAGCCGCGACCTGTTGGAGCTGGCCGAGATGGAAGAAGACGAGGCCACGGTCGAGGAAGTCCGCAAGGAGCTGTCCGGGCTGCAAGATGCGTTGGAAAAACTCGAGTTTCGCCGCATGTTCTCGGGAGAAATGGACGAGAACAACGCTTATCTGGATATTCAGTCAGGATCGGGCGGCACCGAAGCTCAGGATTGGGCCAACATTCTGCTGCGCATGTACCTGCGCTGGGCCGAAAGCCACGGCTTCAAGACCGAGATCATCGAAATCTCTGCCGGGGAAGTCGCGGGCATCAAGTCGGCGTCGCTGCATATTCAGGGTGACCATGCCTTTGGCTGGCTGCGGACCGAAACCGGCGTCCATCGTCTGGTGCGCAAGAGCCCCTTCGACTCGGGTGGCCGTCGCCATACCTCGTTTGCCTCCGTCTTTCTGTCGCCAGAAATCGACGACAGCTTCGAGGTCGAGATCAACCCGTCGGACCTGCGCGTGGATACCTATCGCTCCAGTGGTGCGGGCGGCCAGCACGTCAATACCACCGACTCGGCGGTGCGGATCACCCACGAGCCCACCGGCATTGTGGTGGCCTGTCAAAACCAGCGTAGCCAGCATGCCAACCGCGACTTCGCCATGAAGCAGTTGAAAGCGAAGCTGTGGGAATTCGAGATGCAAAAGCGCAACGCTGCCAAGCAGGAAGCGGAAGACTCCAAGGCCGATATCGGCTGGGGTAGCCAGATTCGCTCTTACGTACTGGACGATCAGCGCATCAAGGATTTGCGCACCGGCGTTCAATCCAGCAACTGTGACAAGGTACTCGACGGCGATCTGGACCAGTTCATCGTCGCCAGCCTGAAGCAGGGTCTGTAATCTTTTTAGCGTGTGAATTTGAATAGGGTGCCCGATGGCCAACCAAGACGCGTCTTCTTTCGACAATGAAAATCACCTGATCGCCGAGCGCCGTGCCAAGCTCGCCGCCCGCCGTGAGCGGGCGGCAGAGCAGGGCAAGAGTGCCTTTCCAAACGACTTTCGCCGCGACAGCCTGACCGTAGAGCTACAGCAACTGCTGGGTGACAAGGACAAGGCCGAGCTGGAAGCGCTTGACCATCAGGCGTCGGTAGCGGGTCGTGTCATGCGCCAGCGTGGCCCCTTCATCGTGATTCAGGATGTGGCTGGCCAGATTCAGCTCTACGTGGACAAGAAAGGGCTGCCGGAAGACGTGCTGGAGGACATCAAGGGCTGGGACATCGGCGATATCGTCGCGGCCCGCGGCCCGGTGCACAAATCCGGCAAGGGCGACCTGTACGTCATGATGACGGAAGCGCAGCTGCTCACCAAGAGCCTGCGCCCCCTGCCGGACAAGTTCCATGGCCTGACCGACCAGGAAGCGCGCTATCGTCAGCGTTATGTAGACCTGATCATGAACCCGCAGTCGCGCAAGGTATTCGAAACCCGTGCGGCGGTGATCAGCTCCATGCGGCGCTTTTTCGAAGCGCGCGGCTTCATGGAAGTGGAAACGCCCATGCTGCAGCCGATCCCCGGTGGAGCCGCGGCGCGCCCTTTCATTACTCACCACAATGCGCTGGACATCGACATGTACCTGCGCATCGCGCCCGAGCTGTACCTCAAGCGTCTGGTGGTCGGCGGTTTCGAGAAGGTCTTCGAGATCAACCGTAACTTCCGCAACGAAGGGCTCTCCACGCGCCACAACCCCGAGTTCACCATGGTGGAGTTCTACTGGGCCTACGCAGATTACCGCGACCTGCTGGACATGACCGAAGCCATGTTGCGCACGGCGGCTCAGGAAGTGCTGGGCACCACCACGCTTACCTACCAAGGGGCCAGCTACGACTTCGGCCAGCCCTTCAAGCGCCTGACCCTGCGCCAGGCGATTCTGGATCACGGCGACGGCATCACCGAGGCCGACCTGGCGACGCTGGACGCTGCTCGCGCGGCTGCCGAGAAGCTCGGTATCAAGGTGAAAGAGAGCTGGGGCCTGGGTAAGCTGCAGACCGAGATCTTCGAGGAAGTGGCCGAGCACAAGCTCGACCAACCCACGTTCATCACCGAATATCCTGCCGAGGTGAGCCCCTTGGCGCGCCGCAACGACGCCGACCCGTTCGTCACCGACCGCTTCGAGTTCTTTGTCGGTGGGCGTGAAATCGCCAATGGCTTCTCGGAGCTGAACGACGCCGAAGACCAGGCGGAGCGTTTCCGTGAGCAGGCAGCCGAAAAAGACGCCGGGGATCTGGAAGCCATGTACTACGATGCCGACTACGTTCGCGCTCTGGAGTACGGCATGCCGCCCACGGCAGGCGAAGGCATCGGGATCGACCGGCTGGTGATGCTGTTTACCGACAGTCCCTCCATTCGAGACGTGTTGTTGTTCCCGGCGATGCGCCCCGAGGTTGATTAACGTTAAACGTCGCACGGGCGGACGAAAAGTTGGTAAGGGCGCGTTTTAGCGCCCATAATGGTCAACGTTTCGACGGCGAGGAGAATCCCATGAAACTGCTAAATCGCTCTGCCTTGAGCGTCAGGCCGACCCAGACCTTCGTGGACTGGATCAATGCGCTCGAACCCACCATGGGAGACGACGACCTGACCCTGGCCGACGTCGAGCGTGAAAGCACGGTGTATCTGATTCCCGAAATGGATACCCCGGAGGCGCTGGAGACGTTTGTCCGCGACCGGCACGTGGAGATTCTGGAAACCGAGCTGCGCGCCTGGGAAGAGGATGAGCGCCAGTGGCCCGAAAAACTCGACTGGGCACTGTTCGAGGATTTCCTGCGCGTCGAGCACAGCTATCTGGCCATCGACCTGGATGACGAGACGGCCCTCGAGATCTCTGACGTTGACGATGCCCTGCTGCTCGACAACGAACAAGATTAGCGTGCTATTATTTTTAGCAAAATTCCGCGTAAACCCTCGCCCAATCGGGCGGGGATACAAGCGGGCAGCGCGCTAGCGCTGCTGGGGGTTGATCTTCGCCCCTTACTGTCTATTATGTATAAAAATACAGTTTTGAGCGGCACCGTGCCATGTTAATAGCCACCAAAGTACGCCTCTACCCGACCCCTGAACAAG
>NZ_LFGT01000025.1:47002-49258 GCF_002078115.1 Halomonas sp. BC2
GACCTGTGCGGGCTGCGGCCACAAGGTCGAACAAATGCCGCTAACGGTTCGCACTTGGGATTGTCCTCACTGCGGCACCCAGGGCATCGACCGCGACATCAATGCGGCGCTTAACATCAAGCATCAAGGCATCATCCAGTTGAAGGCCGAAGGACTGTCGGTCTCTGCCCATCGAGGCCTGTGTAAGCCCGGTCACGCACCGGCAGCGGCCTAAGACGTGGGAAGCCTCGCCCGTCAGGGCGGGGAGCAGTCACCGTAAGCGCACTGTGAAGCCGGCTTCGGCCGGTTTCGCCGTTTCAGAGGGGGTTGTTCAGGAAGTGATGACCATGCGACTGTTCGAAACTCGCCCCGGTGACGACGGCCTGCCCGGGCCAGAGCGACGGTTGGCCGTGCTGGCCTTGGTGACCGGTACCTTGATGGCGGTTATGGATACCACCATGATCAACCTGGCGTTACCGACGATTGCCGCCGACCTGGATATCCCGGCGTCTCGGGCCGTCTGGATCACCAACCTGTTTCAAGTGGTATGCGCCGCCTTTTTGCTGGTGTTTGCCGGTATTAGTGAGCTGGTCACACGGCGGCGACTGTATCTGTTCGGCATCGGCCTCTTCATGGCCGCCTCGCTGGGGGCGGCGTTATCCCGCCAGTGGGAGTCATTGCTGGTGTTTCGCGCCTTGCAAGGGCTGGGCGCTGCCGCCACCCTCTCCATAGGGCCATCGCTCTATCGAGCCATCTTCCCGTCGCGGCTGTTGGGCAGCGCGCTCGGCTTGAGTGCGCTGGTGGTGGCCGGGGGCTACGCGGCAGGCCCGACCTTGAGTGGCGTCATCCTGTCGTTCGCCGATTGGCCGTGGCTGTTTGCGCTGAACGTGCCCCTGGGGCTCTGCTCGCTCTGGCTGGCGGGCCGGGCCTTGCCGCGCGACACTCCCCGGCAAGGCGCCTTCGATACCCTGGGGGCGCTCTACTCCATGCTGATGCTGGCCAGCTTCTTCGTGGCCATGGACGCCGTCGGGCACGCTGCGCCCCTGTGGCAAAGCGGGGGCTGGGCACTGCTGGCCGTACTGGCTTGCGGGCTGTTTATCCGCCGCCAGCGGCACGCCCCTTATCCGCTGCTGCCGCTGAGCGTCTTTGCCGAAAAGCGTTTTACCCTGGCCGTGTCGGCTTCTGGACTGGCGTTTATCGGCCAAGGGCTGACCTTCGTGGCGCTGTCGTTTTTCTATCAGGAGCAGATGGGCTTTTCACCGCTGGAAACGGCCTGGCTGTTCACCCCGTGGCCGCTGGCTATCATGCTGGTGGGGCCGCTGGCAGGCAGGTTGGCAGACCGTATCAACCCTAGCTTGCTGTCGAGCACGGGCCTGGTGCTGCTGATCATCGGGCTGGTGGCGCTGGCGCAGGTCGATGAAGGCACGGGCGTGGCGGGAAGCCTGTGGCGCACGGCGCTGTGCGGCATCGGTTTTGGCCTGTTTCAGCCCCCCAACAACCGCGAAATGATGGGCAGCCTGCCGCCGGAGCGTAGCGCCAATGTGTCGGGAGTCATGAGCACCATGCGCACGGTCGGGCAGTCTTTCGGGGTGGCCCTGGTGGGGGCTGCCCTGGCGCTAGGGGCGCCCGTTCAGCTGACCCTTTGGCTGGGAGCGGCCACCACGCTTCTGGCGCTGCTGGCCAGCCTGTCGCGTATTCGCGTGGCGCAGCAGGCGTTATTGGCGCGGCGGGCATCGTCGGCTGGCAAGTAAGGGCGTACAATGGTGACGTTGCGGACAGAAGGAGAACGCCCCATGGCGATACAGACACAGATCGAGCAGAAGTTGGCGGCGCTGACCCCTGAGCTGCTCCAGGTCGAAAACGAAAGCCACATGCACAACGTGCCGGCCAACTCTGAAACGCATTTCAAGGTCACGCTGGTCAGCGATAGCTTCGAAGCCATGATGCCGGTGAAACGCCATCAGCAGATCTATGCGCTGCTGGCCGACGAGCTGTCGGGGCCGGTGCACGCTCTGGCGCTGCACCTCTACACGCCCGCCGAGTGGCAGGCCCGGGGCGGTGCGCGCCCCGATTCGCCCCACTGTCGTGGCGGCGGAAAGTGACACCGGAAGCCGCGCGAAGGCACTATCTGGAGGCCATGGGCATTACCGCCTGGGCCTCCCGCTATCAACTGCCCAACGCACTCCCCACGCAAGCCTGTGAATGGGAAGACGCCCCTGCCAAGGCGCCACCGCGCGAGCGCCTGCATGCCCTGCTGGACGATGCTCCGCCGCCGCG
>NZ_LFGT01000025.1:49768-94736 GCF_002078115.1 Halomonas sp. BC2
CAACCTGTCGAAACGCCTGCGCCGCAAGCGTCAGACGATGCCGTACCCGAGACCCCCAAGGCAGTGGCCAAACCGCTGGAGTTCAGCCTGTCCTGCGTCTGTCTCGGTGGCCGCTGGCTCAGCCTGTGCGAAGGCGACATGTCGCCTCCCGAGCAGCAGCTGTTGGCCAATATGCTGCGTGCGGCAGGCCTTTTGAAAGGCGAGCTGCCTACGGTGGTCACTTTCAAATGGCCGCCGATGGCCACCGCATTTACCCCAGAGGACCCGTTGGAAGAAGCCCAGGAAGGTCTGGCTGCCTTCGTCTCCGGCGCGGCCAGCCGTCAGGGCTGGGCGTTGGAAAACGTGCTCTGGTGGGGCGCGAGCGATGCCGTCGAGGCATCGGCCATGGCGCAGGTGATGGCCCTGGCCGATGGGCGTAGCCGCAGCTTGTCCTTGCCGGTATGGGAGGCGCCAGGGTTGTCGGCACTGATGCAGCAGGCCGGAGCCAAACGTGCCCTGTGGCCACGGTTGGTGGCATTGGGGCAGCAGTGGAGCTCGCATGATCACTCGGCTTGACGGCCAGCACGCCGAAGGAGTGTGCTCGCTCGAAGCGCAGGCGCGCAGCGGAGCAAGTCGCGCTCAGTTGCTGGCAGCGCTGCAGGACGAACAAGCCTGGGTGGCAGGGTATTGGCAAGAGAGTGTTCTGCTGGGCTATGCGCTGCTGGTCAGGCTGCCCTTCGATGCCGAGTTGCAGGCCATTGGCGTAAGCCCTGAGGCACAGGGGCAAGGAGTGGGGAGGCAGTTGCTGGACGCCTGCGTGGCCGCGGCCACGCAGTGGTCATCCGAGCGGCTATTGCTGGAAGTGCGCGCTGGCAACCAGCGGGCCATAGCGCTTTATCGTCGGGCGGGGTTCGCACAGGATGGGTGCCGTAAAGGCTACTACCCGGCCGCTGAAGGGACGACCGGGCGAGAAGATGCGCTGCTGATGTCACGGGCGTTGCCTTAAGAGGCGCTGCCCCCTTCGATACCGTCGAACTTGCTCAGGACACCCTGCAGGCGACGCTCCCACTCTTCGCGCTCCTGCTTCAGCTGGCTGTTTTCATTGCGAAGCTCTTCGTTTTCCAACTTCATCATCTCCAACGCCTCGACGGTGTCGGTGACTTTCTGCTCCAACTGATTGAAAAGCTCCAGGCTCATGCCTACCTCCGGTGACGATCGGCAGGCAGCGGCCTGCCGACATGGGAATGAATAACGATGTCGATGCGCCGAGCGTAACGCTGCGGCGAGTCGTCGGCAAGCGCTTTACGCAGGCCCGCGACGATAGAGTCGGGCAACGCTTTCACCCGCTCGGGTTTCTCTATGTAATTGCCAGTTGGCCGGGACTTCCGGGGTCAGCGTGTGCTCGGTTTCGAGATAGATCATGGCATCGTTGGCCAGCCAGCCACCTGCCTCCAGCTGGGCGCAGCAAGGTGCTGCCAGCCCCTGATGGAAGGGGGGGTCGAGAAACACCAGCGCCATGGGGTCGCCGGGCTGGGCGAGAAATGCCTGCGCTTCCTGGGTCACCACGTGCCCCTTGAGTGTGCCCAGGGTGGCCAGATTGTCGCCGATGAGTGACGCCACCGCCGGGGTGCGTTCGACGAAGGTCACGGCAGCCGCCCCCCTGGAGAGCGCTTCGATACCCAGCGCACCGGTGCCTGCGAACAGATCGAGGGCGCGCTGGCCGTAAAGCGCCTGGCCCAGCCAGTTGAACAGGGTTTCACGCACCCGGTCCGGCGTGGGGCGCAGCCCCGGCTGGTCGAGTACCGGCAGCAAACGGCGGCGGTAGTCACCCCCAATGATGCGCAATTTTCCCGGTGGCCGAGTCGGGCCACGGGATGCAGAAGCGCCGCGAGGCGTTGAGCGAGAGGAGCGTTGTCGTTTCATGACGCGGATTGTAGCGGGCAACTTATCCAAAGTCTTGGCCTGCGGTGGTAGGATAATCGCAATGTTCACCTATTCAGTCGGATGACCCTTATGTTCGGTTTTTTCAAACGCAAGAAAAAGCACGACTCCCAGCAGGAGCCGCAGGAAAGTCAGGATCCGTCGCTAGGCGCTGAACCCCCCGTCAGCGAGCGTGACACACCGGCTCCCGCGGCGGAAGAGGCCGCGCCAGAGGCGCCTCGCGAAGACGCGCCCGCCAGCGCCAAGGCGCTGGATGAGCCGCTATCTCCGCCAGCCACCGAGGAAGAGGCGCCGCTACCCCAGGACGAAGAGCCGGTGCACAGTGAGCTTGTGGAACATACGTTGCCAGAGCCAGAGCCAGAGCCAGAGCCAGAGCCAGAGCCAGAGCCAGAGCCAGAGCCAGAGCCAGAGCCAGTCAAGCCCGCGCTGCAAGAGAAGCCGGTGGCCGAGCAGGGCGAGAAGAAGGGCTGGTTTGCACGCATCAAATCGGGGCTGGGCAAGACCCGCGCCAACCTGACCGATGGCTTGGCCGATCTGTTTCTGGGCAAGAAGCATATCGATGACGAGCTGCTGGAAGATCTGGAAACCCAGCTGTTGATGGCCGATGTGGGCATCGAAGCCACCAGCGAGATCATCGAGCGCCTGGAAGCGCGGGTGTCCCGCAAGGAACTGAACAACCCGGAGGCGCTGTATCGCGGCTTGCAGGAAGAGCTGGCCGCGCTGCTGGGACCGGTCTCCACGCCGCTGGATGTCCAGAGCGCCAATGGCGGGCCCTTCGTCATTCTGGTGGTGGGGGTCAATGGGGTGGGGAAAACCACCACCATCGGCAAGCTCACCCAGCGTTTTCAGCGCGAAGGCAAGAGTGTCATGCTGGCGGCGGGGGATACCTTCCGGGCGGCCGCCGTGGAGCAGTTGAAGGTCTGGGGTGAGCGCAACAGCGTTCCGGTGATTGCTCAGCACACCGGCGCGGACAGCGCATCGGTGATTTACGATGCGGTGGCGGCGGCCAAGGCTCGTGGGGTGGACGTGCTGATTGCCGACACGGCCGGGCGGCTGCATAACAAGAGCCACCTGATGGAAGAGCTCAAGAAGGTGCACCGTGTCATGCAGAAGCTGGATGACACCGCACCCCACGAGGTGATGCTGGTGCTGGATGCGGGCACGGGCCAGAACGCCATCTCCCAGGCCAGCACGTTCAATGAAGCGGTGCCGATCAGTGGCATCACGCTGACCAAGCTGGACGGTACCGCCAAGGGCGGCATCATCTTCGCGCTGGCCAAACAGCTGGAGACGCCCATCCGGTTCATTGGCGTGGGTGAAGGTCTGGACGACCTGCGCCCCTTCGATGCCCACGATTTCGTCAACGCACTGTTTGACCGCCAGGGAGACGATGGCCGCGCATGATTGCCTTCGAGCATGTGGGTAAGCGCTATGGAGGGCGCTTTGATGCGCTGGCGCACCTGAACTTCCGCGTGGCCAGAGGCGAAATGGTCTTTTTGACCGGCCACTCGGGGGCAGGCAAAAGTTCGCTGCTGCGGCTCATCATGCGTCTTGAAACTCCTAGCCGGGGCCGGGTGGTGGTGGCGGGGCACGATATTGCCCAGCTGCACCCCAGTCAGGTGCCGTTCTACCGCCGCCAGATTGGCGTGGTGTTTCAGGACCACCAGCTGCTGTTCGACCGCAGCGTGTTCCACAACGTGTCGCTGCCGCTGGAAATCCAGGGCGTCGAGCCACGAGAGGCCGCCCGGCGGGTGCGTGCCGCCCTCGACAAGGTAGGTCTCTTGCATCGCGAGAAAGCGCTGCCCATCGAACTTTCTGGTGGTGAGCAGCAGCGGGTGGGCATTGCGCGGGCAGTGGTCAACAAGCCAGCCTTGCTGCTGGCGGATGAGCCCACCGGTAACCTCGACCCACAGCTATCGGCGGATATCATGGGGCTCTTCGAGGATTTCAATCGGATTGGCACGACCATCATGATCGCCAGCCACGACCTGGCGCTGATTGCCCGGTTGCGTCACCGCATTCTGCGTTTGCAGGATGGTCGTCTGGTGGGTGACGAGGGAGCCTTATGAAGCGTTCGACACCCCGCCACCCTGCCACGCCGCGCCAGGGTGGCGCTGCCCCGCGAGCCAGACGCGCTGCACCCACCCCGTCTTCACCGAGCGAAGCGACAGCACGCAAGGGGGCGCGTTCGCAGCAGACACGTTTCAGCAGTCGCCTGCGTGCCTGGGGCAGGCACCATCGTGCCATGGCCATCGACAGCCTGTACCGGCTGGTGCGCCAGCCGCTGGGCAACCTGCTGACCATGCTGGCCATTGCGATTGCGCTGGTGCTCCCGGCCGCGCTCTGGCTGACACTGGACAGCGCTCGCCTGCTGAATACCGAGCTGGATGAAAGTGCGACGCTGACGGTCTACCTCGACGTTGCCGTGGACGAAGCGCAGGCGGCGCGCATAGAAGAGGCGGTCGTGGCAGATGAAGGCGTGGCGCAGACGCGCATGATCAGCCCGGAAGAGGGCATGGCCGAATTCCAGCAGTCGCTGGGTATCGATGACACTTTGGCGGGGCTGGATGACAACCCGTTGCCCACCAGCATCGTGATCGCACCGCAAAGCGTCGACCCCGATGCCATGGCGGAGCTGGCCCATCGGCTCGAAACCCTCACTGGCGTAGACGAAGTTCGTGTCGATCTGGCCTGGGTGGAGCGGTTGCGCCATTTAGCCGAGCTGGGACGCCGGGTGGCGCTGGCGCTGGGCGTTCTGTTCGGCTTTGGCGTCTTGCTGGTGGTGGGCAACACCATACGCCTGGCGGTGGAAAGTCGTCGCCGAGAGATCGAGGTGGTGATGCTCATGGGGGCCACCCATGCCTTTGTCAGGCGGCCATTTCTCTACAGTGGTGCCTGGTACGGCATTGGGGGAGGCGTGATTGCGCTCGGGTTGCTGGGGTTGGGGAATCACTGGTTATCGCTGCCGGTAGCGGCCCTGGCAGCCAGCTATGGCGCCAGCTTCACTTTGCCGCAGCTGGATGTGACGGGCTCTACAATTCTGCTATCTTGCAGTACACTATTGGGCTGGTTAGGGGCATGGTTGGCAGTGACTCGCCACCTTTCCAGCATCCGCCCGCGCTAGGTGTCACGGCGCTGGCGCAGAGCATTCACGGTCATGTCATCTCAGCTTAATCGGCCAGTGATAGGCTTGAAGAGTTTACTGCCGCTGATGCACTGGCCTTGTGAACCTTGGCGGTTGATCAGGGTCTTATCAGTCAATTCCAGATGCGCTGGCCTCGAATTGCCCGCGCGTCGACCACGAAAGGTTTTAAGGGAGACCGTTTGCACATGAGCACTAGTCTTCTACCGGTGGGACAGCTGTCACCAGGCAACGACCTGGGCGGCTACATTCAGGCGGTCAACGGCATTGCCGTCTTGAGCGTCGAAGAAGAGCGCGAGTTGGCGTTTCGCCTGTATGACGAAGGCGACCTGGAAGCGGCGCGTCGTCTGGTGCTGTCGCATCTGCGCTTCGTTGTCCACATCGCGCGCAGCTATTCGGGGTACGGCCTGCCCCAGGCCGACCTGATCCAGGAAGGAAACGTTGGCCTGATGAAGGCCGTCAAGCGCTTCGACCCTAACCAGGGCGTGCGCCTCGTGTCCTTTGCGGTGCATTGGATCAAGGCAGAAATCCACGAGTTCGTGCTGCGCAACTGGCGTATCGTCAAGATTGCTACCACCAAGGCACAGCGCAAACTGTTCTTCAATCTGCGCAGCGCCAAGAAGCGTCTGGCCTGGTTGAACAACGATGAAGTCAACGCCATCGCCAAGGACCTGGACGTCAAGCCGGAAATCGTGCGTGACATGGAAGGCCGTTTGTCGGCGTTCGACGCTGGCTACGACGCAGCGCCCGGCGATGACGACGAGAGCGCTTATCAGGCACCTGCCTACTTCCTCGACGACGCTTCGGCAGACCCGGCGACGCAGCTGGAAGATAGCGACTTCGAAGAGGATTCGACGCGCCGCCTTCAGCTGGCCTTGCAGGCACTGGATGACCGCTCTCGGGATATCCTCCAGCGCCGCTGGCTGACCGATGACAAAGCCACGTTACATGACTTGGCCGATGTCTACGGGGTGAGCGCCGAGCGTATTCGCCAGCTCGAAAAGAACGCCATGAAAAAGCTTCGTCAGAAAATGGGTGATACCGCTATCGCCGCATGATGAAAGGTGGTCGGGTGACGCTGCTGCCTAATGTCACTGTCCTATGCTGAAAAGCCCGAGCCCGAAAGGGGTCGGGCTTTTTGCCTGGTGCAGGTTGGCTTTACGGCAATGCCCGCGACTATTTCTGCGCCTTGTCTATTTTTCGCTCTGCCTTTCCTGCTAGATTTCCCTTTGGGCATTGGGCCCCGACGGCGGAGAGGCAAGGATGGGCAAGGTTCATTTCATTGGTGGTGAAAAGGGCGGTGTAGGCAAGTCAATGACGGCGCGGGTATTGGCGCAGTACTACATCGATCATCAGTGGCCCTTTCTGGGCTTTGACTGTGATGCCTCCCACGGGACGTTTTCACGCTTTTATCAGGACTACGCCTCTGCCGTCGTGGTGGGTGACGATGACAGCCTGGACGGCATGCTCTCTGCCGTGGAAGAGCACCCCGAGCGTGACCTGATCATCGACCTGGCGGCTCAGTCGGCGCAGCCGATCAATCGCTGGGTCGAGGAGACCGATGTCTTTGGCCTGCTCAATGAGCTGGGCATGCAAGTGGTCTGGTGGCATGTGATGGACGATGGCGCAGACTCGGTGACACTGCTGGAGCAGGTGCTGGACCGCTATCAGGGGCAGCCGGTCAGTCTCGTCGTGGTGCAGAACCTGGGACGCGGCGACAGCTTCGAGCGCTTCCAGCAGTCCAGGGTGTATCAGCAGGCCGTGGCACAAGAAGCCGCGGTGATCGAATTGCCACGGCTGCATACCAAGCTGACCCAAAAGATCGACTTCAACAACAGCAGTTTTTGGGCGGTGGCCAATGACCGCAGCCTGATGAACATCGCCGAACGCCAGCGCATGAAGGTGTGGTTGCGCAAGTCCTACGAGCAGCTCGAGAAGCTGAAGTCGCAGCTTGAAACCATTGACAACGGCTAGCAAGCACGCTTGACGCGTGATAGACTACGCCATCCTCTCAGACAAGACCCGTGAACGGGCAGCGAAATGACTGCTCGTTACACTATTTGGCAGAATTGAAAGTGCTGCCAAATCAATCGGTTGTTGTGGAAAGATCCGTACGGAAATGTCGTGCCAAGGCAATTGCCAGCCGACAGACACATAGTTAATCCGTTGCCGTTGATGGGCAACCTTTATTCTCCAAGGAGATACCTGTGGCGAACAGCAAGCAAGCACGCAAGCGCGCCCGCCAGGCCGAGACTCGTCGCGTCCTGAAATCCAGCCAGCGCAGCATGGTCCGCACTTACATCAAGCGCGTGATCAAGGCGATCAACACTGGCGATCATGGCAAGGCCATGGAAGAGTTCAAGGTCATGCAGCCGGTCGTTGACCGTATTGCTGACAAGGACGTGCTTTCCAAGAAGAAAGCAGCGCGCCTGAAAAGCCGCTTGAACAAGCGCATCAAGGCTCTGGCGGCGTAAGCCGGCAGTCGCCCTAAAAAACCGGCTGCGGCCGGTTTTTTTGTGTCCAAACGTTGCCCGTGCTGCTTGAGTCACCCTTTTTTCAGTATGGAACCAGTGATGAGTGCGAAGACACCGCCGCAAGCCAATATGTCGCCGCCGCGCCGAGGGCTGATGCGCTCTGGACTGGTGGTGAGCGCCATGACCATGATCTCGCGGGTCATGGGGCTGGTGCGCGATGTGGTGGTTGCCACCTTTCTGGGGGCGGGCAACGGGTCCGACGCCTTCTTCGTGGCGTTCAAGATTCCCAATTTCATGCGCCGCCTGTTCGCCGAAGGGGCCTTCAATCAGGCCTTCGTGCCGGTGTTGTCGGAGTACTCGACCCAGCGCAGCAAGCAGGAAATTCGTGAGCTGCTCAATGCGGTGGCGGGCAGCCTGACCGCCATCCTGGCGCTGATCACGGCGTTTGCCATGCTCGGTGCGCCCTGGCTGGTATGGCTGTTTGCGCCAGGCTTTGGGCGTGACCCCGACAAGCTGGCCATGACCGCCGACATGCTGCGCTTGACCTTTCCCTACCTGCTGCTGATTTCCTTGACGGCCTTTTCCGGCAGTGTTCTGAACACCTGGAACCGCTTTGCCGTTCCTGCGTTTACGCCAGTGTTGCTCAATCTGTCGTTGATCGGGGCGGCGCTGTTTTTAATGCCTCTAATGGAAGAGCCTGCCATGGCGCTGGCCTGGGGGGTGCTGATTGCCGGTGCTGCCCAGCTCGCCTTTCAGGTGCCGTTTTTGCTGCGCCTGGGGCTATTGCCAACGCCATGGCCCAACTTCGCCCATGATGGGGTCAAGCGTATTCTCAAGCTGATGGCTCCGGCGCTGTTTGGCGTATCGGTGTCGCAGATCAACCTGTTGCTGGACACGGTGTTGGCGTCGCTGCTGGTGGCCGGTAGCGTCTCCTGGCTCTACTACTCGGACCGTTTGGTGGAGCTGCCGCTGGGCGTGTTTGGTGTGGCGATTGGTACCATTATCCTGCCCGCACTTTCCAAGCGCCACGCAGAGCAGTCCAGCGAGCATTTCGCTGCCATGCTGGACTGGGCCATTCGCGTGGTGCTGTTGCTGGGCGTGCCTGCTGCACTGGCGCTGGCGGTGCTGGCCGAGCCTTTCCTGATCACGCTGTTCCACTATGGAGCGATGACCGAGCTAGACATTCAGATGGCGGCCATGAGTCTGCGCGCCTATGCGTTCGGTCTGGTAGCCTTCATGCTGATCAAGGTGCTGGCCCCGGGCTTCTTTGCCCGCCAGGACACCAAAACCCCCGTGAAGGTCGGGATTGTCGCCATGGTCGCCAATATGCTGCTCAATTTGCTGCTGATCTGGCCGCTGGCGCACGCAGGGCTGGCGCTGGCCACGGCGCTGTCGGCGTTCCTGAACGCGGGGTTGCTGGGCTACCTGTTGTATCGTCAGGGCGTGCTGGTGTTTCAGCCCGGCTGGGGTCGTTACGCGGTGCAGCTGGGAGGAGGCAGCCTGCTGATGGGGGCGGCGCTCTATTTTGTGTCGCCCCACTGGCAGGTGTGGCTGGAGTTCGACATGTGGCAGCGGATTCGCTGGGTGTCCGGACTGGTCGTGCTTGGCGGTGGACTTTACTTCCTGTGGCTGACGGCGCTGGGGCTGCGCCCACGGCATTTCAGGATGAATAGCTAACGGCTGCGGCAGGGCGCTTTTGGCAGGGGCGTTGGGCAAGATGGCCCGATGGCAATCTTGACCTGCACCAGGCCAGCACGTTCGTTATAATCAAACGCTTTCAAGACGGCAGAGGTGCCATGCACGTCATTCGAGGTCTGCACAATCTGACACCCTCTCAGCGTGGCTGCGTGGCGACCATCGGTAATTTTGATGGCGTGCATCGCGGCCATCAGGCGATCCTGCAGCAGTGCCGAGAGCACGCGGCCCGCCTGGGAGTGCCCTTGACCGTGGTGGTCTTCGAGCCGCAGCCACGGGAGTTCTTTGCGGGTGACCAGGCGCCGCCTCGTCTGACGCGGCTGCGGGAAAAAGTGCGCTTGCTGCACGACCACGGTGCGGAACAGGTGCTTTGCCTGCCGTTCAACGACGCCTTGCGCAGCCTGACCGGCCGCCAGTTCATCGACCAGGTGTTGATCCAGGGGTTGAACGTCCGCCATCTGGTGGTAGGGGATGACTTCCGTTTTGGCTGTGATCGCCAGGGCGATTTCGAGCTGCTGGAAGCCGTGGGCAGTCACCATGGGTTTGGCGTCGAAAATACCCACACCTTCACGGTGGCAGGGGAGCGTGTATCGAGCACCCGGGTGCGTACCTTGCTGGCCAGCGGCAATTTCGAGGTGGCGGCGCGCCTGCTGGGCAGGGCCTATTCGCTGCATGGCCGCGTGGTGCGCGATCAGCAGTTGGGGCGCACCATCGGTGTGCCCACGGCCAATTTGCCGCTACTGCCCCAGCCGCTGACGCTGCGCGGCGTGTTTGCCGTGGTGGCCGAGCTGCCGAACGGTGCTCGCCTGCCCGCCGTGGCCAACGTCGGTTTTCGGCCCACCGTGGGGGCCAAACGGCCCACCCTCGAAGTGCATCTGCTGGACTTTTCCGGCGACCTGTATGGTCAGCGGCTGACGGTTTACCCTTGCGCACGGTTGCGCGGGGAAGTGAAGTTCGACGATTTCGACGCGCTGAAGGCGCAGATTCAACACGACCAGGCCAGGGCGCGCCGCTATTTTGCGGCGGCTGAGGCTGGCGTAGCACGTACTCTTCCGCTGGCCTCGGCCCCGCTTGGGCGTGAGACCGCTTCTTCTGATTTCACTTCGGCGGATAACGACGCCGATGCTAACGACGGCTGACCGGAACTATGGATTACAAGCACACGCTAAACCTGCCAGAAACCGACTTTCCCATGCGCGGCATGCTGCCGAAGCAGGAGCCAGGGCGCGTTTCCCAGTGGCAGGACATGAACCTGTACCAGCGCCTGCGCGAAGCCCGTGCGGGGGCACCGCTGTTCGTCCTGCACGATGGCCCTCCCTATGCCAACGGCAGCATCCATATCGGTCACGCCGTCAACAAGATTCTCAAGGACATCATCGTCAAGTCCAAGAACCTGGCGGGCTTCGATGCACCCTACGTGCCGGGTTGGGACTGCCACGGCCTGCCTATCGAGCACAAGGTCGAGACCACCCATGGCAAGCACCTTCCGGCCGATAAAGCCCGTGAGCTGTGCCGTGAGTACGCCGGTGCCCAGATCGAAACCCAGCTGGTGGATTTCGTGCGCCTGGGGATCATCGGGGACTGGGATCACCCCTACCGCTCCATGGATTACGCCAACGAGGCGGGCGAGATCCGCGCCCTGGCCGATATGGTCGAAGCGGGCTACGTCTTCAAAGGGCTTAAACCGGTGAACTGGTGCTTCGACTGTGGTTCGGCGCTGGCCGAGGCGGAAGTCGAGTACGCTGATAAAAAATCTGACGCCATCGACGTGGCCTTCCCCGTGGAAGATGCCGACAAGCTGGCAGCGGCGTTCGGTCTGAGCGAGCTGGCCAAGCCTGCGGCGGTGGTGATCTGGACCACCACGCCCTGGACCATTCCCGCCAACCAGGCGCTGAACGTTCACCCCGACTTCACCTACGCGCTGGTGGATACCGGCGAGCGGTTGCTGCTGCTGGCCGAAGAGCTGGTCGAGAGCTGCCTGGAGCGTTTTGGCTTGCAAGGTGGCGTGGTGGCGACGACTCAGGGCAAACACCTGGATCTGATCAATTTCCGCCATCCGTTCTACGACCGCCTCTCGCCGGTCTATCTGGCGGACTATGTGGAGTCCGAGGTCGGCAGCACCGGTATTGTTCACTCGGCCCCCTCCTACGGGGTAGACGACTTCAACACCTGCCGCGCTTACGGCATGAGCTTTGACGACATGCTTAACCCGGTGCAGGGTAACGGTGTCTATATCGACGACCTGCCTTTCTTTGGCGGTCAGATGATCTGGAAAGCCAACCCGAACATCATCGACAAGCTGCGTGACGTGAACGCGCTGATGGCCCATACGCCGATCACGCACAGCTATATGCACTGCTGGCGCCACAAGACGCCGGTCATCTATCGTGCCACGGCCCAGTGGTTCGTCGGCATGGATATCAAAGGCAAGGATGGCAAGACCCTGCGCGAACGGGCGCTGGCCGGTATCGAAGCCACCGAGTTCACCCCTGCCTGGGGGCAGGCGCGCCTGCACAGCATGATTGCCAACCGCCCGGATTGGTGTATCTCCCGTCAGCGTAACTGGGGCGTGCCGATTCCGTTCTTCCTGCATAAGCAAACCGGTGAGCTGCACCCGAACACCGTGTCGCTGATGGAAGAAGCCGCCAAGCGCGTGGAGCAAGAGGGCATTGAGGCGTGGTTCAAGCTGGAACCCTCCGAGCTGCTGGGCGCGGAAGCCGCCGACTACGAAAAAGTCACCGACACGCTGGACGTGTGGTTCGACTCGGGCACCACCCACCGCCACGTGCTGCGCGGCTCGCACCCCCATGGCCATGAGAGTGGCCCCCCGGGCAGACCTTTACCTGGAAGGCTCGGACCAGCACCGGGGCTGGTTCCACTCCTCGCTGCTGACCGGCGCGGCCATCGATGGGCATGCGCCTTACCGGCAGCTGCTGACCCACGGCTTCACCGTCGATGCCCAGGGGCGCAAGATGTCCAAGTCCATCGGTAACGTGGTGGCCCCGCAAAGCGTGATGGACAAGCTGGGGGCGGACATTCTGCGCTTGTGGGTCGCCTCGACGGACTACTCCGGCGAGATGGCCGTCTCCGACGAAATTCTCAAGCGTACGGCCGACGTCTATCGCCGTATTCGCAACACGGCCCGCTTCCTGTTGTCCAACCTGAGCGGTTTTGACCCTGCTCGGGATCAGGTGGCGTTCGGCGATATGCTGGCGCTGGACCAGTGGGTAGTGGACCGTGCGGCTCAGCTGCAGGGCCGTATCGAAAAAGCGTATGAAGAGTACCGCTTCCTGGATGTCTACCAGCAGGTGCACGGTTTCTGCGCACGGGAGCTGGGTGGTTTCTACCTGGATGTCATCAAGGACCGCCAGTACACCACGCAAACCGACTCGCTGGCCCGTCGCAGTGCGCAAACCGCGCTGTATCACGTGGTGGAAGCGTTGAGCCGCTGGGTGGCCCCGATTCTGTCGTTCACCGCCGAAGAGATTTTCGAGCATATCCCCGGCCAGCGTGGCGACAGCGTGCTGCTGGAGACCTACTACACAGGCCTCTCCACGTTGGACGAGGGCGCCGAGATGGGCCGGGCGTTCTGGGAGCAGGTGCTGGAAGTGAAGCACTCGGTGAACAAGTGCCTGGAAGATGCCCGTAACGCCAAAGTGATCAAGGGCAGCCTGGCGGCGGAAGTCACGCTTTACGTGAACGATGAACTGCACACGGCGCTGGCCAAGCTGGGCGACGAGCTGCGTTTTGTGATGCTCACCAGTGAAGTGCATCTGGCACCGCTGGCCGATGCGGCCGGTGCCGAAAGTACCGAGCTTGAGGGGTTGAAGGTAGCCGTCAACGCCAGTGAGCATGCCAAGTGCGAGCGCTGCTGGCACCACCGCGCCGATGTGGGCAGTTTTGCCGCCCATCCGGACCTGTGTGGCCGCTGTGTGAGCAACTTGCCCGAAGGCAGTGGAGAGGTTCGTTACTATGCCTAACACCGTGAGCGGCACGGAAGCCTCGACCCACCAGCGTCCGCCCATGCGGCGGCCGCTGCGCTGGCTATGGCTGGCGGTGGCGGTGATCGTGCTGGATTTGCTGACCAAATACGCCGCCAGCCATTTTTTGAGTTATGCACAGCCGGTTGAAGTGCTGCCGTTTTTCAACCTGACCCTGCTGCACAATACCGGCGCGGCCTTCAGCTTCCTGGCTGACCATCCTGGCTGGCAGCGCTGGTTCTTTGCCACGGTGGCCATTGGCGCCAGCATCGGGCTGACCGTGTGGCTCTCCAGGGTACGGGCAGACGAAAAGCTGCTGGCCATCGCGCTGCCGTTGATCATCGGTGGTGCGCTGGGCAACCTGTATGATCGGCTGATTCACGGCTATGTCGTGGACTTTCTCTCATTCCACGTGGCGGGCTGGTACTACCCGGCTTTCAACGTGGCCGATATTGGTATTACGCTGGGTGCCGTGGGGCTTATCTGGGAGTCGTTCATGGGCGATCGACGCCGTAAAAAAATGGCCTGAACGCCCCCGCGCCTACCTGTGAGGAACTATGGACTACCTAATTGACGATGGCATGGAAATCACCCTCCACTTCACGTTGAAGCTGGAGGACGGCACGGTGGTGGATTCCACCAAAGAGAAAGCGGCTGCCACGTTTCAATATGGCGATGGCAACTTGCCGCCGGGTTTCGAGCACCCCATCAAGGGCATGGCTGCTGGCCAGAGCGGGTCATTCCAGATTACTCCGGAGCATGCCTTCGGTCAGCATAATCCGCAGAATATCCAGACCTTGAAGCGAGCCGATTTTGGTGACGACGAGCCCGAAGTGGGTATGGTCATGTCGTTTGCCGACAAGGCGGGAACGGAACTGCCGGGCGTGGTCAAAACAGTAGAAGGTGACCGCGTGGAGGTCGATTTCAACCACCCGCTGGCAGGGCGCACGCTGACGTTCGAGGTCGAAGTGCTCAACGTCACGCCGATCACCAAACACTAATTTCCCGAGCGATGCAGGTTGCATCAAGGCGCATTTATGCAGTCATCAGAGTCATCTCAGCCCATTCAGATCAAGTTGGCTAACCCGCGCGGATTCTGCGCCGGGGTCGACCGTGCGATCGATATCGTCAATCGCGCGCTGGATGTCTTCGGCCCGCCGATTTATGTGCGCCATGAAGTTGTGCACAACCGCTTCGTGGTGGAAACGCTGCGCGAGCGCGGGGCCGTCTTCGTCGAAGAACTCCATGAAGTGCCCGACGATGTGATCGTCATCTTCTCGGCCCACGGCGTTTCCCGAGCGGTTCAGCAGGATGCCGAACAGCGTGGTCTGAAAGTCTTCGATGCCACTTGTCCGCTGGTCACCAAGGTGCACATGGAAGTGCTGCGCTATGCCAAACGCGGCCAGGAGTGCATTCTCATCGGGCATGAAGGCCACCCCGAAGTCGAAGGCACCATGGGGCGCTACGACACTTCCCATGGGGGCAAGATCTATCTGGTGGAAGACGAACAGGACGTTGCCAATCTGGTCGTCAACGACCCTGCGGCGCTGGCGTTCGTCACCCAGACCACGCTCTCCATGGACGACACGGCCAAAGTGATCGACGCGCTGCGTGAGAAGTTTCCCGAGATCCAGGGGCCGCGCAAGGACGATATCTGCTACGCCACTCAAAACCGCCAGGATGCCGTGCGCGAGCTGGCAGCGGACAGCGACCTGGTGCTGGTCGTGGGCAGCCCCAACAGCTCGAACTCCAACCGCCTGCGGGAGCTTTCCGAGCGCATGGGGACCCCCGCCTATCTGATCGACAATGCCGAGCAGATCGAGGCTGCCTGGCTCGAAGGCGTCAAGCGCATTGGTGTCACTGCTGGTGCCAGCGCCCCGGAAGTGCTGGTGAAAGGCGTCATCGACCAGTTACAGACACTAGGCGCAGAAGCCCCCGTGGAGCTGCAGGGGCGTGAGGAGAACATCACCTTCTCCATGCCCAAAGAGCTACGCGAGCGTGTGATCGTTAGTGAATAGTCAACAGTGAGACAGCGTTAACACCTGAGCTGTTCATGGAGGTGCAAAGCGTATCGGTTTGGGACATACTCGAAGTATGGTTCAGTTGATACGGGAGCACCGCGCGTGCCAGATCGCTCTATCCCCCCTGTGGGTGGCAACTTTCCCCCACAGGGGTTTACTCTCATCGAGCTACTGATCACCGTCGCGATCATCGGTATCATCGTCGGTATCGCCTACCCCAGCTATAACCGCTATGTCGAGCGTTCCCTGCGCACCGATGCGCATGCGGGCCTGCTTCAGGCCGCCTCCGAGATGGAGCGCTGCTATTCACGTCAATACTCCTACAATGGCTGTACCGTCACGGCCACCTCGCCCGATGGTAACTACGCCATTACGGTCGCCAATGGTGGTGACGAAGACGGTGGTTTCCTGCTAACGGCTTCCAGTGAGCGAGACGATGGCTGCGAACAAGACTTGCAGTACAACGCCCGTGGCGAAAGGCTGCCAGCTGCCTGCTGGTAAGCACCGGCAGCAAGGCGGCTTCTCCTTGGTCGAGGCACTCGTGGCGCTGGTGGTGCTGTCACTTGGCCTGATCAGTATTGCTGCCATGCAGCTGAAAGCCTTGCAGGCCGTGCAGCGCGGCTATCAGCAAACGCTGGTGAGCGTAGCGGCGCTGGATGCCCAGGAGCGAGTCTGGGCGGCAACGCGTCATGCCGAGGGCTGTCAGGATATCCCGCTTGCTGAGATCGAGCGTGCCTGGCACACGGCCTGGTTCGCTGCTTCAGGTGGGCCGCTTATCCGCCATGCCAGGGCGACTGATAGCACCATTACTCGGCAAGATTGCCTGTTCGAGGTGACGGTCGGGCTGGACAGCGCGTTGGACGCAAGCGCCCAGTCGCTTGTTTATCCTTTTCAACTCCCTCTTTAAAGAGTGTGGCGGCGCCTATGGAGAGGCAAAACGGCTTCACCCTGACCGAGATGATGGTGGCCATGGTGGTGGGCGTCATCATCGTGATAGGGGCAGGGCAGCTCTTCTTGAGTACTCTGCACACATTTCGGCAGACTGAAAGTCTCGGGCGCCAGCAGGAGGCGCTGATTTTCTCCGTTGCCCACATTACGGCCACGTTACAGCGCCACGGGGCATACGACGCTACGGGAGAGCCGTACTACCGGTTACAGTGCGTCCCGTCAGCCAGTGAGTGTCGCTGCACACTACAGGATATGTCGCGAGCGCAGCCGCTGGTGACCTTCCAGGCTGCAGAGGGGGGCTCCTGTGCACGCGATGAACCCGTCGGCACCGTCGTTGGACAGGCGCCTGACGTGTATCAAGTAGTGTTGCCGTTAGGACCCAGTGGTCAAGCAGTCACTTTTCATGTGACCCATCGTGAAGCGTTATTCCATCCGGATGAATAGCCTGGGGGGCTCGAGCAGATGAGCACTCAGCGAGGCGCTGCGCTGGTCATTGTCATGGTGCTGCTGGCCAGTGCTCTGGTCACGGCGATGATGGGCATGCAGTCCGCCCTGGTGGACGAGCGGCTCGCGGGCAATTTCCGTGCTTCCCTGCAGGCTCAAATGAACTCAGGGAGTGCGGCGGCACACGCATTGTGGCGATTCGACGAGCTATCGTGGGAAGGCGCGCCGCAGATAGAAGTTCCCGCCACGGTGCGCTTCGAAGACTATCTTGGTCATCCCCATGCCCAGCGCGTGTCCCAGGATTGCCCATCCCAGGGCTGCCTGTTCGTGCCGGTGGTGTTTCAAGGCGAATCATGGGTCATGGCGTTGGGGGCCGTGCTGTCTGAACGTGATGGCATCGTGGCCCAGAGTGAGCCCGTCTTCGTGCGGCTGGAGCTGCATGAGGATGGACAGGCAGTCGTGGTTTGGAAATAGGCGTACAATAGCGTATCGTTTTTCACCTTTATTCAGTTGGATCCAGATCATGAGTCAGATAGCCAAAACCCGCGTGCTGACCGGAATTACCACGACGGGGACGCCTCACCTCGGCAATTACGTCGGGGCCATCAAGCCTGCCATCGAGGCAAGCCAGGACCCTAACGTGCAGTCGTTCTACTTCCTGGCCGACTTTCACGCCCTGATCAAGTGTCAGGATCCCAAGCGTGTTCAGGCATCGCGCATGGAGATCGCCGCTACCTGGCTGGCGTTGGGTCTGGATACCGATAACGCCATCTTCTATCGCCAGTCGGATATCAGCGAAATTCCCGAGCTGATGTGGATGCTGTCGTGCGTCTGTGCCAAGGGCCTGATGAACCGAGCCCATGCCTACAAGGCCGCCGTGGCCGAGAACGAAGAGGCAGGCGACCAGGATCCGGACAAGGGCATTACCATGGGGCTGTTTAGCTACCCGGTACTGATGGCCGCCGATATCCTGATGTTCAATGCCCATAAAGTGCCGGTCGGGCGCGATCAGATCCAGCATATCGAGATGGCACGTGATATCGCTGGGCGCTTCAACCATCTGTTCAAAGGGCAGTACTTTGCTCAGCCGGAAGCCGTGGTCAACGAAAAGGCAGAGGTGCTGAAAGGCCTGGACGGTCGCAAGATGTCCAAAAGCTACAACAACACCATTCCGCTTTTTGTCAGCGAGAAAAAGCTGCAAAAGCTGGTGCGTAAGATCAAGACCAACTCTTTGGAACCTGGTGAGCCCAAAGACCCCGACACGTGTACGCTGTTCCAGATCTATGCCGCGTTTGCCAGCGATGCCGAAACCGCCACCATGCGTCAACAATATGAGGAAGGTATTGGCTGGGGAGAGGCCAAGGATCAGGTCTTCGAATACCTCAATGCCCATCTCAGCGCGCCGCGTGAACGCTATAATGCCTTGATGGAAGACCCAGCCCATATCGAAGCCATATTGCAGAAAGGCGCTGAGCGTGCCCGTGTCGAGGCATCCATTACCATGGATAAGCTGCGTTCGGTGGTTGGGCTGGGGCGTTTTGTTTAATTATTCACTTTTGGAATATTAACCTTTCAATAAAGAATTTCCGGCGTTTACGCCTCGCCGTTAGGCTTATAACTATTGTCCAACTTAGCCAAGCGCCTTGCTGTTGCAGGCGCTTTTGGCGTTGCTAACAGGTGAATTATGGCGACTACCTCAATGGTGGCTTCGAGCTCGTACCGCGTGCCCCTTCTGGCCGTGGCAGCGATTGTGCTGGGGGCGCTCGTGATTGGCGTCATCTTTGGCGCCAATATCGGGCTGCTGATGATCGTGGGTGGCCTGCTGGGTATGGTGCTCTATCATGCAGCGTTTGGCTTTACGGCGGCCTGGCGGGTGTTCATTACCGAGCGTCGTGGGCGTGGCTTGCGGGCGCAAATGATCATGCTGGCGATTGCCGTAGTGTTGTTTTTCCCGGCGCTGGGGGCGGGGTCGCTGTTTGGTACGCCGGTGAGTGGCTTCGTCTCGCCGATCGGCATTTCGGTGCTGTTCGGTGCGTTCATCTTCGGTATCGGCATGCAGCTGGGGGGCGGCTGTGCCTCGGGCACGCTGTTTACTGCTGGCGGTGGTAATGCCCGTATGCTGATTACCCTGGTGTTCTTTATCGTGGGCTCGGTCATTGGCTCCGCGCATTTCACCTGGTGGCAAAGTTTGCCCGCCTTCCAGCCGGTGTCGTTGGTCAATGTGGCTGGTGTGGGTGGCGGCATCGGCATCAGCCTGGTGCTGTTCGCTGCCATTGCCGCCTTTACGGTGATCATGGAGAAGCGCCGTCATGGCCAGCTGGAGCAGGTGCCCACGGTCGATAAGCCCGGCGTGGAGCGCTGGCTCACGGGCCCCTGGCCGCTGGTGGCGGGGGCCGTGGCCCTTGCGCTGCTCAACTTTGCCACTTTGGCATTGGCGGGTCGCCCCTGGGGCATTACCTCGGCCTTTGCGCTGTGGGGCGCCAAGGCGTATGAGCTGGTGGGCGGCGATGTGAGCCAGTGGGGTTATTGGCAAGCACCGGGTAACGCGGCCGCGCTGGAAGCCAGCGTATGGAGCGATATCACGACGGTCATGAACGTGGGTATCATGCTGGGGGCACTGGCTGCCGCCCATCTGGCCGGGCGTTTCGCACCGAATTTCCGTATTCCGCTGCGCTCGGTGTTGGCCGCTGTGATTGGTGGCCTACTGCTGGGGTATGGTGCGCGTTTGGCGTTTGGTTGCAATATCGGTGCTTACTTCAGCGGCATTGCGTCGGGTAGCCTGCATGGCTGGGTCTGGATGGCAGCAGCATTTGCGGGCAACATGATCGGCGTGAAACTGCGGCCGTTTTTCTTTGCCGGGGAAGAGGGGCGTCGTCCCACGGCCAAGAGCTGCTGATCGATAGCGTTTTGGTGTACTCGATGAACACCTCGGCCATGGCCGGGGTGTTTTTTTATGGCCATTGCTGGCGCTGCTTCTACCTTTGTCGCACGACCATGTTACATTACGCACAAACGTCGCCAACGCCCAGCGTTGCTGCATTGCAATAGCAATTGACATAAAAAGAGAGTGCCATGTCTACGAAGAGTAAGCGCCCCCTGTACATTCCTTACGCCGGTCCTTCGCTGCTTGAAATGCCGCTATTGAACAAAGGCAGTGCGTTTACTCAAGAGGAGCGATTGGCGTTCAACCTGATCGGCCTGCTCCCGCAAAAAGTCGAAACCATCGACGACCAGCTCGAACGTGTCTATCGCCAGTACCAGCAGTGCCATAGTGACCTGGAGCGCCATATTCATCTGCGCGCCATTCAGGACGATAACGAAACGCTCTATTTCCGTCTGGTGTCCGAGCATCTGGAAGAGATGCTGCCGATCATCTACACCCCTACCGTGGGGCAGGCGTGCCAGGAGTTTTCCAATATCTATCGTAACCACCGGGGCTTGTTCATCAGCTATCCGGACCGCGAACATATGGACGACATCCTGCGTAGTGCCACCAAGGACAACGTGAAGGTCATTGTGGTAACCGACGGCGAGCGTATTCTTGGCTTGGGTGACCAAGGTATCGGCGGCATGGGTATTCCTATCGGTAAGCTGGCGCTGTACACCGCTTGTGGCGGCATCAGCCCTGCCTACACGCTGCCGATCATGATCGACGTGGGCACCAATAACCAGGCGCTGCTGGATGACCCGATGTACATGGGGTGGCGTCACGAGCGAGTCAGCCAGGAAGAGTACGATGCCTTCATGGCCGAGTTCATTTGCGCCGTGAAGCGTCGCTGGCCGAATGTGCTGCTGCAGTTCGAGGATTTTGCCCAGGCCAACGCCGTGCCATTGCTGGAGCGCTACCGCAACGAACTGTGCTGCTTCAACGATGACGTGCAGGGAACGGCCTCTGTAGTGGTGGGTACGCTGATGGCTGCCTGTCAGGCGCGGGGCGAAACCATTGCGCAGCAGCGGGTGGTGTTCGTGGGCGGTGGTTCGGCGGGGTGCGGTATCGCCGAACAGGTAGTGGTCTCCATGGAGGCCGAAGGTTTGACCGAAGCAGAGGCGCGAGCGCGCATCTTCATCGTCGATCGGGATGGCTTGATGACCACCGACCAGACCTGGCAGCGTGATTTCCAGCGTCGTCTGGCCCATGATCCTGCGCTGGTAGCCAACTGGAACGGTCAGGGGCTGGAAGAGACCATCGCCCAGATCAAACCCACCATCCTGATTGGGGTCTGTGGCCAGCGGGGCATCTTTACCGAACAGGTCGTGCGTACCATGCATGCAGGCTGTGAACACCCGGTCATCATGCCGCTCTCCAACCCCACCTCCCAGGCAGAAGCCGTGCCTGAGGACGTGATTCGCTGGACCGACGGCCAGGCCTTGGTAGCCACGGGTAGCCCCTTTGCGCCGGTGGTCTACAACGGGCGGACCTACCCCATTGCCCAGTGCAACAACGCTTATATTTTCCCCGGTATTGGCCTGGGGGTGATTGCCGCCGACGCCCACCGCGTGACCGACGAGATGCTAATGAGCGCCTCGCGTGCTCTGGCCCGTGAAGCACCGCTGGTCAGGGAGGGGCAGGGTGCGCTGCTGCCACCGCTGTCGCGCATTCGTGAAATCAGTAAGTCGATTGCTTTCGAAGTGGCTGCCCAGGCGCAGCAAAACGGCGTGGCGCTGAAAACCAGCGGCTCGGAGCTGCGTGAGCGTATCGAAAAGTCCTGCTGGTCGCCGGAGTATCGCTTCTACCGTCGCCGCGCTTTCTAAGGCGCGGTGCAAAAAAAGCCCCCACCAAGGTGGGGGCGATGCAAGCATTGGAAGTTTTTACCGTTAGGCTGCGCCGATCATTTTGCGCAGCACGTAGTGAAGGATACCACCGTGGCGGTAGTAAGCCAGCTCATTGGCGGTATCAATTCTGCATTTGGCATCAATGGTACGCTCCTGGTCGCCCTGTTTGATGACCACTTTGACCGTGCCGCCTGGGCTCAAGTCGTTTAATCCCGCAATTGAAATCTCTTCGTCACCGGTGAGCCCAAGGCTCGTGCGGCTCTCGCCTTCGGGGAACTGCAGCGGTACGACGCCCATGCCAATCAGGTTGGAACGGTGGATCCGCTCGTAGGATTCGGCAATCACCGCCCGTACGCCCAGCAGTCGGGTTCCCTTGGCTGCCCAGTCGCGGGAAGAACCGGTGCCGTACTCCTTGCCTGCCACCACCACCAGCGGCGTGCCTTCTTCCTTGTACTTCATGGCGGCGTCATAGATCGACATCTGCTCACCACTGGGCACATGGCGCGTTTCACCCCCGACCACGCCGTCCAGCATTTCGTTCTTGATCCGCACGTTGGCAAAAGTGCCGCGCATCATGACTTCATGGTTGCCTCGGCGTGAGCCGTAGGAGTTGAAGTCCACGGGCTTGACGCCGTGCTCCTGCAGGTAGCGGCCAGCAGGGCTGTCGGGCTTGATGGAGCCTGCGGGGGAAATATGGTCGGTGGTGACGGAGTCACCCAGTATCGCCAGTACCCGAGCACTCTGGATATCTTCGATGGCATCGGGCTCGCGCTGCATGCCTTCGAAGAAGGGTGGGTGCTGGATGTAGGTGGAGGAGGGCCACTCGTAGACGTTGCTTTCCGGCACCTTGATCGACTGCCACGTTTCGTCGCCTTCGAAAACGGCGCCGTACTCCTTGCGGAACATCTCGGTGTTGACCTTCTGTACGGCGTTGGCGATATCTGCCTGCGAGGGCCAGATGTCTTTCAGGTACACCGGATTGCCATCGCTGTCTTCCCCGAGGGGGTCGGTGGACAGGTTGCATTGAACGTTGCCCGCCAGTGCATAGGCCACCACCAGCGGCGGTGAGGCCAGCCAGTTGGTTTTGACCAGCGGATGCACGCGGCCTTCGAAGTTGCGGTTACCCGACAGCACGGAGGCAACGGCAAGGTCCCCCTGTTGAATGGCTTTTTCGATGGCGTCGGGCAGCGGACCGGAGTTGCCGATACAGGTGGTGCAGCCATAGCCCACCAGGTTGAAGCCCAGCGCATCCAGGTCATCGTTCAGTTCGGCAGCGGCCAGGTAGTCGGTGACCACCTTGGAGCCAGGCGCCAGGGACGTCTTGACCCAGGGTTTGGTGGCCAGCCCCTTCTGACGCGCGTTACGTGCCAACAGGCCCGCCGCCATCATGACGCTGGGGTTGGAGGTATTGGTGCAAGAAGTGATGGCCGCGATGACCACGGCGCCGGGGTCCAGGTTGAAATCCTGCTCACCCATCTTGACCGCTTGGCTATCGTTATGCTGAAACGAGCGTTCGAAGCTCCGGTCGATGCCGACGGCGGTCTGGCCGCCTTCCGAGGAAAGCTTGCCCGTTTCCGTAGAAGGGTAGGACTTGCCATCTTCCTCCATGACGCTGGCGAACGCCTTGGGCATGTTCTTGAGAGAGACGCGATCCTGCGGGCGTTTGGGGCCTGCCAGGCTGGCTTCCACGCTGCTCATGTCGAGGCTGAGGGTATCGGTGAAGATGGGCTCGTCACCGGGCTCACGCCAGAGCCCCTGGGCCTTGCTGTACGCTTCGACCAGCGCGACCAGCTCGTCTTCACGGCCGGTCAGGCGCAGGTAATTGAGGGTTTCATCGTCCACCGGGAAGAAGCCGCAGGTGGCGCCATACTCGGGGGCCATGTTGGCAATGGTGGCGCGGTCCGCCAGCGGCAGGTCTTTCAGGCCATCTCCGTAGAACTCGACGAACTTGCCGACCACGCCCTTCTTGCGCAGCATCTCGGTGACCGTGAGGACCAGGTCGGTGGCCGTAATGCCTTCCTGCAGTTTGCCGGTCAGTTTGAAGCCGATAACCTCGGGAATCAGCATCGATACCGGTTGGCCCAGCATGGCCGCCTCGGCCTCGATGCCGCCTACCCCCCAGCCCAGCACACCCAGGCCGTTGATCATGGTGGTATGGGAGTCGGTGCCTACCAGCGTGTCCGGGTAGGCGAAGGTCTTGCCGTCTTCTTGTTTGGTCCAGACGGTGCGGCCTAGGTACTCCAGGTTGACCTGGTGGCAAATGCCGGTGCCGGGCGGCACGACACTGAAGTTGTCGAACGCTTTCTGGCCCCAGCGCAGGAACTCGTAACGCTCGCCGTTACGCTGCATTTCGATATCCACGTTCTCCTGAAAGGCCGTGGGGTTGCCAAACTTGTCGACCATGACCGAGTGGTCGATGACCAGATCGACCGGAGAGAGCGGGTTGATGCGGGCGGGGTCTTCGCCCAGGGACTCGACCGCTGCGCGCATGGAGGCGAGATCCACGACCCCCGGTACGCCGGTGAAGTCCTGCATCAGAACGCGGGCAGGGCGGTAACCTATTTCGCGGCTGGACCGCCCCTCGTTTTGCCAGTCGACCAAGGCTTGCATGTCGGCCTGTTCGACGCTCTCGTCGTCAGCGAAGCGCAGCTGGTTTTCGAGCAGAATCTTGAGCGTCTTGGGCAGCCGGTCGATGTTGCCCAGCGTTTCGGCTGCTTTGGGCAAGCTGTAGTAGTGATACTCCTGGCTTCCTGCCGTCAAGGTATGAAGCGTGCTGGGTATCTTGCTCATTCCATTCTCCTCTCGATCGCTTATGGGTATCGCAACGGTCACTGTGTTCCAGAATAACGCTGATCAACAGTATGGCTCATGTAGGGCACATGGGTGTGGCGGGGTCGCCTTTCAAGCCATCTTGGCCTAATAGCGTAGACCAACCCTTGTAATTACTTGTACTCGACGCCATTTCAGGCAGACTCTTCTGCGAATGTCGGCCCTGCAACGAATGTCGACGACGAACTCTGCTCAATTGTCACAAAGGTGGTGTCATGGAAACGCGTCATGAACGTTTGATCATTCTAGGCTCTGGCCCGGCGGGGTACACGGCAGCGGTTTATGCCGCTCGGGCAAACCTGAAGCCGCTGCTGATTACCGGCATGCAGGCGGGTGGCCAATTGACCACGACGACCGATGTGGACAACTGGCCTGGCGATGCCGAGGGCGTACAAGGGCCTGAGTTGATGGAACGCATGAAGCAGCATGCCGAACGTTTCAACACCGAAGTGCTGTTCGATCATATCCACGAGGTGAGCCTGGGCGAGAAGCCCTTCACCTTGAAGGGCGATAGCGGCGTCTATACCTGCGACGCCCTGATCGTGGCTACCGGCGCCAGCGCTCGCTATCTGGGGTTGCCGTCAGAGCAGCAGTTCATGGGTCAGGGGGTCTCTGCCTGTGCTACCTGCGACGGTTTCTTCTACCGCAATCAGGAAGTGATCGTGGTCGGCGGTGGCAACACGGCGGTCGAAGAAGCGCTCTACCTGTCGAACATTGCCTCCAAGGTCACGTTGGTGCATCGCCGCGATACGCTTCGCGCCGAAAAGATCCTGCAAGACAAGCTGTTCGAGAAGGCGGAGGCAGGCAAGATCGCCTTGGAGTGGTTTTACGAGGTGGAAGAAGTGCTGGGCGACAACACCGGTGTCACCGGCGTGCGGGTGAAGTCGACGCAGGACGGCAGCACCAAGGAGATCCACGCGCCTGGGCTGTTCATCGCCATCGGCCACAGCCCCAATACGGGTATCTTCGAAGGCCAGCTGGAAATGAACGGTGGCTACATCAAGGTACAGTCCGGCAGCGAGGGTAACGCCACGGCCACCAGCGTGCCAGGCGTGTTTGCCTGTGGCGACGTCATGGACCATATCTATCGCCAGGCCATCACCTCGGCGGGCAGTGGCTGCATGGCAGCACTGGATGCCGAGCGTTACCTGGACGGTATTGCCTGAAGCGGCCATGGCTAGCAGTCGATAGGCGTCTTATCAATACGCAGTCGGCCTAGCGGACTCAGCACCAGCCGCTTGCCCGTTTCGCCCGTCGCGCACACGTCGAAGCTGCCGTTATAGCCGCTGGCATGGCCGAGTGGCGTGTACGTCACTCGATGCCAGCCACGGCTATAGGTGGTGTAGGTGGCCAACTGGCCGGGAAAGGTGCGCAACACCTGCGCTGGCTCGATGGTATCCGTGGCGCGTCCTTTCACCACCATCAAGGTGTCGTGCCAGCTCGCAGTGCAGGCAGTGTGTTGTGGGTTGGCTGGGCAGACGGTGACCGCCGTGCGCTGGGTAATGGCCGTATTGCGCGCCAAGGCAAACGCAGCCTGCAGCCGCGTCGTTTCACTGTTGAGCATGCTGTGGTGCCCCAAGGCTTGAAAACCTGGGGCCAGCCAGGCAGTCATGACGGCCATCAGCACCAGGGCCACCATCAGTTCGAGGAGCGTAAAGCCTCGCTGAACCGAGCCAGGCCGTGGGTGTGCAGCGGTATCGCATGTCATCATGAGACCCTCTGTGTACGGTCATGGGGCTCATCCTAGAGGGCCTTGTGCTCTTTTTATGTAAGCCAAAACGGACAAAGCTTGTGAGCCATATCTTAATTATTGGCGGCGGTGTCATCGGCATGATGACCGCGCTCCAGCTGGCTGATGCAGGGCAGCAGGTCACGTTGGTGGAGCGCGGGCAGTGTGGCCAGGAGGCTTCCTGGGCGGGTGGGGGTATCGTCTCGCCGCTCTACCCCTGGCGTTACGGTGAGCCGGTGTCGCGGCTCTCGCGCTGGTCGGAAGGGGTCTACCCCACGCTGGCGCTACGGCTGCTGGAAGAAACGGGCATCGACCCCGAGTATCGCCAGAAAGGCCTGCTTTACCTGAACGTGGAAGATGACGAGCAGGCGCTGGCGTGGGCTCGGCAAATGGGCAAGCCGCTCGAACGGGTCGAGGCAGAGGTCGTGCAGCAGAAAGAGCCCGCCGCGCTGGCCTCTGGCGGAAGCGCTCTGTGGATGCCGACGCTGGGCAGCATTCGTAACCCCCGCCTTGGCCAGGCGCTGCGGGCCCGGCTGGCGGCGATGCCGAGCGTCACGCTGGTCGAGCAGTGCCAGGTCACCGGCTTCCTCCAGCGTCAGGGCAAGGTCGTGGGGGTGGTCACGGGGTCGGGCGAGCTGCATGCCGAGCGAGTAGTGGTATGTGGCGGAGCCTGGGCAGCCCAGCTACTGGAAGGCCTGGGTATCCAGTTGCCCGTTCGGCCCGTGAAAGGGCAGATGATCGCTTATCAGACCCCGCCAGGGCTGGTGCAGCGGGTGGTGCTCAAAGATGGTCGCTATGTGATTCCGCGCAACGATGGTCTGCTGCTGGTGGGCTCGACGCTGGAAGAGGCCGGGTTCGATAAAACCACTGATCAGGACGCCTTGGCGTCGCTGCGCCAGAGTGCTGAAAATATCATTCCTGCGCTGGCCAGGTACCCCGTGGCGTATCACTGGGCGGGGCTGCGTCCGGGCTCCCCGGACGGCATTCCGTTCATCGGGGCGCTGCCGGAATTTCCCAACGTGTTCGTCAATGCAGGGCACTACCGCAATGGGCTGGTACTGGCTCCCGCCTCGACGCATCTGCTGGTCGACCAGCTATTGGATCGTGAGCCGCTGATCGACCCCGCGCCTTACTTGCCGGTGGCGCTATGTCGGGGGTAGCGCATCAAGCATTACCGTCGTCGCGATCACGCTGTTCCTGCAGGAAGCGGTCGCGGTGGGCGCTGCAGCAAAACCACTGCTCATGGTCACGCAGTGCCTCGCTTTCCGGCACGTGAACGTCGCACCAGCGGCAGCGCACCATCTGCCCGCCTTCATGGCGAGGAGCGGGGGGCTGCTGCTGGGAAAGGCGGTGCTGGCGATACATGCCGTAGAGTTTCAGGCCTGCATAAAACAGCACCGCAAAAATAATCAGCCGAATGATCAACAGGTTCATCCTCGATAACTCCCATACCGGGAAAAAGCGGGCAGCACGCCTGTAGCCGTATGGCCTTTGCCAGCAGGCGCACCTTGCGGGACAATGCCCCAAGTGCCATCGTATTCTGAAGATTCTCAAGAGATTTTGACGCCCATGCAAGACTTAACGCTGGTAATGGCCCAACTCGACCCGCTAGTGGGAGATATTCCCGGCAATGCCGCGCGCGCCATCGAGGCCGTGCGTGAGGCGAGGATCGAGCATGGGGCGGACATTGTGGTCTTTCCCGAGCTGTTTCTTTCCGGCTACCCGCCGGAAGACCTGCTGCTGAGGCCTTCCATGGAGGCGCGCCTGCGCGAAGCCCGCGCCAAAATGGCCGAGAAGGTGGCCCGAGACGTGCTGGTCATCATTGGTTATCCCGGCGTGCGTGAAGGCAAGTGCTACAACATGGCGGGCGTGCTGTACAACGGCCAGTGGGAAGCAGAGTACGCCAAGCAGGCGCTGCCGAACTACCAGGTGTTCGATGAGCAGCGCTACTTCACCCCCGGCACCCAGCCACTGGTTTACGAGCACAAGGGTGCCAAGCTGGGGCTGTTGATCTGTGAAGACTTGTGGGAAGGCTCGCCGGTCAAGGCGGCGCAGGCGGCCGGGGCGGAAGTATTGATCAGCCTGAATGCCTCACCCTACCACCAGGACAAGCCCACCGAGCGGCTGCGCCTTCTGGAGCAGCGGGCTCAGGACGTTCAGCGCCCCATTCTCTACGTCAACACCATTGGCGGCCAGGATGAGCTGGTGTTCGATGGCGGTTCTTGCTGTGTGGATGAGCAGGGCCAGCTCAAGGTGCTGGCCCCTTACTGGCAAGCCGGGCTGATGCCCGTTCAACTGCTGCAAACCAGCGCCGAGCGTTGGGAGCCCCAGGCCGGAGAGATCGAGCCGGAAGTCATGCCGGAAGAGAGCCTTTACTGTGCGCTGGTCACCGGGCTGCGTGACTACGTCAATAAAAGCGGCTTCAAAGGCGTGGTGCTGGGGCTTTCCGGCGGCATCGACTCCGCCTTGTCGCTGGCGATTGCGGTGGATGCGCTAGGGCCGCAGCGCGTTCAGGCGGTCATGATGCCTTACCACTACACCGCCGATATCTCCAAGCAGGATGCCGCCGAGCAGGCCAAACTGCTGGGGGTGCATTATGACGTGATGCCCATCGAGCCCATGGTAGAGGCCTTCATGGCGACCCTGGCGGATAGCTTTGCGGGCACCGAGCGTGACACCACCGAGGAAAACCTGCAGTCGCGCTGCCGAGGCGTGCTGCTGATGGCCATTTCCAACAAGAAAGGCCTGATGGTGCTGACCACCGGCAACAAGAGCGAAATGGCCGTGGGCTATGCCACGCTCTATGGCGACATGGTGGGCGGCTACAACGCCATCAAGGATGTCTACAAGACCTGGGTCTACCGCCTGGCTCGTTGGCGTAACACCCAGTCGTCGGCCATTCCGGAGCGGGTCATCGAGCGTCCGCCCAGCGCAGAGCTGGCGCCCGACCAGCAGGATAGCGATTCCCTGCCGGATTACGATGTGCTGGACGCGATTCTGGTGCGCTACATCGAAGGGGACATGAGCGCCGAAGCCATCATTGCGGCGGGTTACGACGAGAACGATGTCTACAAGGTGGTGAAGCTGGTGGACCGCTGCGAGTACAAGCGTCGCCAGGCTCCGGTAGGTGTACGGGTCACGCCGCGTGGTTTCGGGCGTGACCGTCGTTACCCCATCGTCAATGGCTGGCAGCCGGGCGAGTAGCGCCTGCTGCCAGCCGCGACCAGCCCTAAGCCAGTACGGGAGGAGGTGCCAGGCAATGCTTGGCCATCTCCTCCGGTGCCACCGGCTTGCAGAAGTAGTAACCCTGATAGGCATGGCACTGGTGCGCGTTGAGATAGCGCCAGTGCTCGATGGTTTCCACACCTTCTGCAATCACATCAAGCCCCAGTGAACGCCCCATGGCAATGATGGTTTCGACGATGGCCATGTCGTCGGCGTCCTGATGAACATCGCGCACGAACGACTGGTCGATCTTGATCTGGTCCAGCGGTAAGCGCTTCAAGTACTGCAGCGAGGAGTATCCGGTACCGAAGTCATCCATGGCAAAGCTGATGCCTAGCGCCTTGAGCTGGTGCATCCGGTCGATGGTGTCCTCCACTTTGCCGATCACCGTGCTTTCGGTCAGCTCCAGCTTCAACCGATGGGCAGGGGCACCGCTGAGCTTCAGCGCGGTGGCGACTTCATCCACGAAACCGGGTTGTTGAAACTGCTTGGCACTAACGTTTACCGCTAGTACCAGATGCCGGGTGTGTTCCGTTGCTTGCCAGGCCGCCAACTGCTCACAGGCCGCGTGTAGCACCCAACTGCCAATCGGCACGATCAGCCCGGTTTCTTCCGCCAGGGGGATGAACATGCCTGGGGAGACAAACCCACGCTCAGGATGCTGCCAGCGAATCAGCGCTTCGGCACCAATGCTCCGCCCCTGGTTGTCTACCTGCATCTGGTATACCAGCACGAACGCTTTCTGCTCGATGGCCAGACGCAGGTCGCGCTCCAGCTCCGTGCGGCTTTCCAGCTGGGCTTGTACTTCAGGGTCATAAAAACGCAGGCCGTTCTGTCCGCCGCGCTTGGCCAGGTGTACCGCTGAGTTGGCGTACTGGAACAGGCTGTCGATGCTCTCTTCCAGCCCTTTGAACAATACCAGGCCCTGGCTGACGTTGAGGAACTGCTGACGGCCTTCCAGGCAGTAAGGTTGGGTCAGGGTGTGGCTCACCTGCTGGGCAAAGAACTCGGCTTTTTCGGCCGCTTTCAGCTGGTCTTCATCCAGGCCGTCCACGATGATGGCAAATTCGTCTCCGCTGAGTCGGCCAATGGTGCAGCCCTCGGGCTGCAGTGTCTCCAGCCGTTTGGCCATCTGCTTGATCAACTCATCCCCGGCGCGGTGGCCAATGCCATCGTTGATACGCTTGAACTCGTCCACGTCCACATAGATCAGGCTACCGTAGGTGCCCGTTTGGGCGTTGGTTTCGAGGGAGTGCTGAAGATGCTCGCGCATCAGGCGCCAGTTGGGTAATTCGGTGAGTGAGTCGTAGTAAGCAAGCTGATGTACCTGCTGCTCGGCATGACGCCGCTGGTGTTCGGAGTCGCGCAGAGCCAGTAGCGAGGCCGAAATGCGTTGCAGGGTTCCGCTATGCTGCTGGCTGAGCCGCTTCACTGCCTGCATGTCCGGTAACTGATCCGAGCGCTTGGAAAGGGCGAGAATGGCATCGCCCACGATGACCAAGCGTTGATTGATCCGCCATGCCGCGATCATCGCCGCGCCCAGCAGTAGCGAGAACAGCCCAATGCCGGTCCAGAGAATGGAATTGCGCTCGTGGGTCAGTGCCTGGTACGACTCGCCATGGCGATCACTGGCCCGCTGGGTCAGGGCTTCGAAAATCTGCTGAGAAAACAGGTTGAACGTCGTGAAGTACTGCTGGGCTTCACGTAGATAATAGCCAGCGTCTCCCTGATTCAAGGTGGCGGCTTCGTTCGCCATGTCCACAAAGCGGCGGTAATCGAAGAAGGCCCGCTGCAGAGTGTCCGCACTCTCCTGGCTGAGGTCGTAGATCAGGGGGGAAGCCGCCAACTGGTCGATGCTCTGACCAATTCGGGAAAGCTCCAGGTTAATGATGCCATACTCTGAGTAACGCTGCATGGCACTCAGGTTGGTGTCGGTTGCCTGACTGAGGACTTCAGTGACCCGCTGATGCAGATCGCTCAACTGGCGATCAAAGGTGGCCATTTGCATCAGGGTGTCCAGATCATTGGACTGCAGCTGATGATTTTGCAGCGACTGGTCTTGCAACACCTGGGTGGCAAGCACCAGTAGCAGTACCGCAGGCAGTACCACTATCAGCATGGGCAGCAAGAACACCATAAACAGACTTTTAGAAGGCTTCATGGCAACCTCGAAGGGAAAGCGGCGGCCGCGACACAGTGCATCGCGGCCTATCTAAACAATTAACGGCAGGTAAGGCGTTTTATTTAGAAGCTTTCCCACTCGGGCTCTTGCGCAGTGCTCTTGGTGGCAGGTAAGGCAGGCGCTTTTTCGGCGGGGCGTTTCAACCCTTGAGTTGGCACGCTCTGCTGACGCGTAGGCGGCGCGCTTGTGGTGGCAGGTAGCTTGAAGGCGCCCATGGCGTGGAGTAGCTGATGTGCGTTTTGGCGCAGGTTGTTGGCTGCTGTGGCACTTTCATGCACCAGCGAAGCGTTCTGTTGGGTCACCTGGTCCATCTCGGTCACGGCCTGGCCCACTTCCTGCACGCCAGCACTCTGCTCGACGCTGGCGTGGCTAATTTCCTGCATAATGCTGGTCACCCGCTCGATGGCGTGGACGATGTCTTCCGTTGACTTGCTGGCCTCTTCGGCCCGTTCATTACCGTTGTTGACGCGATCGAGATTACTGCTGATCAGGTCATTGATTTCCCGGGCGGCATCGGCGCTGCGTTGGGCGAGCTTACGCACCTCTTCGGCAACCACGGCAAAGCCTCGGCCATGTTCACCGGCCCGTGCGGCTTCCACCGACGCATTCAAGGCCAGGATATTGGTCTGGAAGGCAATCGAGTCGATGGTGGAGATAATGCCGGCAATTTCCTGAGAGCTCTTGTTCAGGTCGTTCATGATGGCCACGACATGGTGCACCGCTTCACCGCCCTGGGTAGCCGTCTTCGAGGCATTAGCAGCTTCCTGGCTGGCTTGTTCAGAGTTGTCGGCGTTCTGCTTCACGGTGCTGTTGAGCTGCTCCATGGCAGAAGCCGTTTCTGCCAGAGCGCTGGCTTGCTCTTCGGTGCGTGACGCCAGGTCATTATTGCCTTCCGCAATTTGCTCGCTGTTGGAAGCGACCGCCTCAGCGGATGCGCGCACCTGGGTCACGATATCCTGCAGTTGTTTAGCCATGGCGACCTGAGAAGCCATGATACTGCGGGTGTCACCTTTTTTGAGTCGGCCCTTGGTGGCGAGCTCGCCGCGACCGATGGCCTGAGCAAAGGCTTTGACTTCGTAAGGTTCGGCTCCCAGCTCGCGCAGCAGCTGACGGGATAAGAAAACCGCGATAAAGCCACCCACCAGCAGGGCAAACAGCGTCAGCCCAAGCATTTGTAGCTGAAAACCGGAAGCCGTCGCGCGGGCATCCTCGGTGGTGGTGGCGTTGATCTGCTCTTGCAGATCGATGAACTGATTGACGCGGCTCAACCATTCGCCATAGGCCGGGCCCGCTTGTTCGAGCATCAGCGATTGCGCCTGTTCGTACTGGTCTGCGTTCCTGGCATCGATCACCTGCTGAGAAAGCGCCATGGTGGCAGTGGCCTGTTCGCTGATGTTATCAAGCAGTGCCTGCTCTTGTCCGGTCGGCGCATGTTGTTGATTCAGGGTTCGCATCTTGCTGATGGCGTTATCGTAAAGGCCTCGCAGGCGAGTCAGCTCTTCTTGCAAGGATGCCAGGTTGCCGTTGCCAGCCGTAATGACGATATCGCGCAATACGATCGCGCGGTCATGGACGCTGCCCCGCATATCCACAGCAAAGCGCTGTTTGGCACCGTTGATGTCGTTGATCTCGCTCAGACCGCGGTCGATCTGGTTGACCTGGTAGATACCGGCGGCTGTGAGCAAAACCAGCAATAACAGCAGCGTGGAAAAACCGGCAGTCAGCCGCGTACTGATTTTGGTACCGGCAAAGCGTTTATACAGGGATGTCATGGGGGAGGCTCCTCAGGCGCCGTGCAGGCGCTTTATTATGTTCGGCGAGGCAATAATAGCGTCGCGTAGATGTTTTGTACAATAAGTGTATCGATAATTTTATTTTTCTGCTAATTAAGTTTTTGTTAATGAAGAGGTTTTGTGAAGAACGAAAAAACCACGCCGAAGCGTGGTTAGATAAGGTGTATAGATTGTATAGCTTTTGAAAACGGCTGGCTAGCGCCGCGCTTCAACGCTAATTGCGGCCACCGTTATATTTGGGCACGAAACGGCTGCCCTGAAGCTGCTCATGGTCAGGCGCATTTTCACGCAGCACGGCCAGGACTTCGCTGGCGCGATCTTGCATGCCCATGCCTTGGTAACCTTCTACCATGGTGGCCAGAGCATCCCGCGTGGCGTTGGATTCCGGATAGTTTTCAACGACCCAGCGACCGCGCTCAATGGCCGCGAGGAAGGCGCCACGACGCAGGTAGTAGTCGGCGACATGCAGCTCATGGCGAGCCAGCAGCTCACGCAGGTAGACGATACGTTGCTGGGCATCTGGGGCGTATTGGCTTTGCGGATAGCGTTGAATCAGCTCGCGGAAGTCGTTGTAGGCATCCCGTGAGGCGCCCAGGTCGCGCTTGGAAATATCGATCAGGCGCAGGCGTTCCAGGCTGAAGCGCCCTGCTTGCCAGGCGGACAGCCCGCGCAGGTAATAGGCGTAATCCACTTGCGGGTGGTCAGGGTGCAGGCGAATGAACCGGCTGGCCGCCGCGCGGGCCTCTTCCCAGTTGCTATTTTCGTAGTAGGCGTAGATCAGTTCGAGCTGAGCCTGTTCGGCATGAGGGCCAAACGGGTAGCGGGTGTCCAGGGCTTCCAGGCGCTCGATGGCGATAGGGTAGCGATTGCTGTCGAGGGCCGTACGGGCCAGCTCATACAGCTCGCGCTCTTGAACACCGGCAAGCTCGTCTTCGTCTTCCGGAGTGGTGTCATTGCTGGCACAGCCTGCTAACAGGGCAAGACTCAGGGCCAGGGCGCCAAAGCGATTGGCAGCGGAAAAAACGCGCATCATCATCCTCGTTGCAAACAAGCCTCAATCACCGAAAAGCGACGATGGCCATAAGTAGAAATGGTAGAATAGGTCGCAGTCAGCCCACTATAAAACACCTGAGCGCAAAACGCAGGCTTGGCGATACTTTGCTGTAAGGGGTTAGCGGTGTCGTATCATCCAGAAGTAGGCGTGTTTGTGTCATAAAGAGGTCATTCATGTCTCGAATTGTGGAAGCCACGCAGCGCGTCCCCGCCACCCTGGCGGGCGCACGCTTGGACCAGGCCGCCGCGGAGTTGTTCAGCGATTATTCCCGCGAGCGCTTGAAAGCGTGGATCAATGCGGGAGAGCTTACGGTCGATGGGGCCAAGGCCAAGCCCAAGGCCAAGCTGCACGGTCACGAAGTGTTGGCGCTCCACGCCACCATCGAAGAAGACACTCGCTTTGCGCCCCAGGACATCGCCCTGGACATCGTTTATGAAGACGACGACGTCATGGTGGTCAACAAGCCTGCGGGAATGGTGGTACATCCTGCCGCAGGCAATCCCGATGGCACGCTGCTCAATGCGCTGCTGTTCCATCACCCTTCGCTGGCAGAAGTGCCCCGAGCGGGCATCGTCCATCGGCTGGACAAGGACACCACTGGCCTGATGATGGTGGCCAAGACCCTGCCCGCGCAAACGGCGCTGGTGGAGCAGCTTCAGGCGCGGACCGTGTCACGCCAGTACGATGCGGTCGTGCTCGGCAAGCCGGTGTCGGGCAGCACGATCGACGCCCCCATTGGTCGGCATCCGAAGGATCGCAAGCGCCAGGCCGTGACCGCCTCGGGCAAGCCTGCGGTGACGCATTTTCGTGTCGTCGAGCGGTTCCGCGCGCACACCCACGTGCGCTGCCAGTTGGAAACCGGGCGTACTCACCAGATACGCGTGCATATGTCTCATGCGCGTTTTCCGCTGGTGGGCGACCCGCTGTACAGCGGTCGCGCCAAGCTACCGCCGGGGGCAGCCGGGCCATTGAAGGAGATTCTGCGTGAATTTCCCCGTCAGGCGCTGCATGCGCGCCAGTTGAGCTTCGTCCACCCCACCAGTGGAGAAACGCTGACCTTCAAGGCGGAGCTGCCTGACGATTTGCTGATGCTGCTGGATTATCTGCGTGAAGATAGCGAGACCATGCGATGAGCGATGCCATAGACCTGCGCCCCACGCTGCTGCGCCCTGATTGGGCGGCGCCTGCCAACGTGCAGGCCTTTGTGACCACCCGCGAGACAGGCCCCAGCCAGAACGACTTCGCGGCGTTCAACCCGGCAGCCCACGTGGGCGATAACGCCGACCACGTGGCGCTTTGTCGTCGGCTGCTGCACAAGGAAATCGGCGATAGCCGTCCGCTGCTGTGGCTCAATCAAACCCACGGGGCACGGGTGCAGCAGGAGTATCAGGAAAGCGTGCCAGAAGCCGATGCCTCGGTGGCCAGCAGCAGCGACTATGCCTGTGTGGTACTGACCGCCGACTGCCTGCCGGTGCTGTTCTGCAATCGGCAGGGCACCCAGGTAGCGGCGGCCCACGCCGGATGGCGCGGGCTCGCCGGTGGTGTGCTGGAAGCCACGGTGGCAGCGATGAACTGCGACCCCGAAGACATTCTGGTGTGGCTTGGCCCGGCGATCTCCAATGCCCAGTTCGAGGTGGGCCCGGAAGTGTACGGCACCTTCGTGGCCATCCAGCCCGACACCGCAGAAGCCTTCGATCATAGCCCTTATCGTCTGGGCCATTACATGGCCGACCTGTACCGCCTGGCGCGCTTTCGCCTGGAGGCGTTGGGCATCCATCAGATCAGCGGTGGTCACTTCTGTACGGCCTGCGAATCGCGCTTTTACTCTTATCGGCGGGATAACGGCAACACCGGCCGCATGGCAAGCGTGATCTGGATCAAGTGAGCAGTCGGGCAGCGGCTGGTTAATATCGCACGCCTCTTGAAATGGCCATAACTGCCGCCATGTTACTTGTCAAGCTAATCGTCTTTAGCACGTTCAACGACAGGTTATCGGGGTGCGCCGTGGGTCGAAACGCACGGCACCCCCCCCAGGAGGCACTCCATGCGATTCGATAAATTTACTGCCAAGTTGCAGGCCGCCATTGCCGAGGCTCAATCCCTCGCCGTGGGGCGTGGCCACAATCAACTCGACCCTGCCCATTTGCTGCTGGCGCTGCTTGACACGCGCGATACCGGCATCAAGGCGCTGATCGAAAAAGCCGAAGGCAGCGGTTCCCGGCTGCGCGACGGCTTGCAGCGCCAACTGGAAGACTTGCCCAAAGTCAGCCAGTTCGACGGCGAGGTCCAGCCTTCTCGGGAATTCGTCAAACTGATGAACCTGACCGACCGCGAAGCGCAAAAGCGCGGCGATCAGTTCATTGCCTCCGAGCTGGTGCTGCTGGCAGCGCTGGAAATGAACGGTGCCATCACCAAACTGCTCAAAGAGGCCGGGCTGACGCGCAAAAGTCTCGAGGCGGCCATCGACAGCCTGCGTGGGGGCTCCCGCGTTGACGACCCCAACGCCGAAGATCAGCGTGAAGCGCTGAACAAATATACCCTCGATCTGACCCAGCGAGCGCTGGAAGGCAAGCTCGACCCAGTGATCGGTCGTGACGACGAAATTCGTCGCACCATCCAGGTGTTGCAGCGCCGCACCAAGAACAACCCTGTACTGATCGGTGAGCCGGGCGTGGGCAAGACCGCGATCGTCGAAGGCCTGGCCCAGCGTATCGTCAATGGGGAAGTGCCCGAAGGCCTGAAGGAAAAGCGTGTGCTCTCGCTGGATATGGGGGCGTTGCTGGCGGGCGCGAAATTCCGCGGGGAATTCGAAGAACGGCTGAAAGCCGTGCTCAAGGAGCTCTCCCAGGAAGAAGGTCGGGTGATCCTGTTCATCGACGAGCTGCATACCATGGTGGGCGCAGGCAAGGCGGAAGGCGCCATGGACGCTGGCAACATGCTCAAGCCGGCGTTGGCCCGAGGCGAGCTGCACTGTGTCGGGGCCACCACGCTGGATGAGTACCGTCAGTACATCGAAAAAGACGCGGCCCTGGAGCGGCGCTTCCAGAAAGTGCTGGTGGACGAGCCCTCGGAAGCGGATACCGTGGCCATTCTGCGCGGCTTGAAGGAGCGTTACGAAGTTCACCACGGTGTCGATATCACCGACTCGGCCATCATCGCGGCGGCCAAACTCTCGACCCGTTATATCACCGACCGCCAGCTGCCGGACAAGGCCATCGACCTGATCGACGAGGCTGCATCGCGCATCCGTATGGAGCTGGACTCCAAACCGGAGGAGATGGACCGTCTCGACCGCCGTCTGATCCAGCTCAAGATGGAGCGGGAGGCGCTCAAGAAAGAGACCGACGACGCCACGAAAAAGCGTCTGGAAGCCCTCAATCAGCACATCCATGAGCTGGAGCGCGAGTACGCCGACCTGGATGAAATCTGGAAGGCGGAAAAGGCCAGCATCCAGGGTGCAGCGCAGTTCAAGGCCGAGCTGGAGCAAGCGCGTATCGACCTCGAACAGGCGCGCCGCCAAGGGGATCTTGGGCGCATGTCGGAGCTGCAGTACGGCAAGATTCCCGCGCTGGAGAAAAAGATCAGCGAAGCGGGTGAGGGTGAAGCCGATACCACCAGCCATCAGCTGCTGCGCTCCAACGTGACGGAAGAGGAGATTGCCGAAGTCGTGTCCCGCTGGACCGGCATCCCGGTGTCCAAAATGCTCGAAGGCGAGCGTGACAAGCTGCTGCGCATGGAAGATGCCCTGCACGAACGGGTCATCGGTCAGCACGAAGCCGTGGAAGCAGTGGCCAACGCGGTGCGGCGTTCCCGGGCGGGTCTCTCCGACCCCAACCGCCCCAACGGCTCGTTCCTGTTTCTGGGCCCCACCGGGGTGGGCAAGACCGAGCTGTGCAAGTCGCTGGCCAATTTCCTGTTCGATACCGAAGAGGCCATGGTGCGCATCGATATGTCCGAGTTCATGGAGAAGCACTCCGTGGCCCGTCTCATTGGCGCACCGCCTGGCTACGTCGGCTATGAAGAGGGCGGTTATCTGACCGAAGCGGTGCGCCGCAAGCCGTACTCGGTGCTGCTGCTGGATGAGGTGGAAAAAGCCCACCCGGATGTGTTCAACATCCTGCTCCAGGTGCTGGAAGATGGGCGCTTGACCGATGGTCAGGGGCGTACCGTTGACTTCCGCAATACGGTCATCGTCATGACCTCCAACCTGGGCTCGGACATCATCCAGCGCATGGGAGGCGACACCAGCAGTGACGACGGCAGCGACTACGAGCTGATGAAACAGGCAGTCATGGAAGTAGTGGGCAATCACTTCCGCCCTGAGTTGATCAACCGTATCGATGAAGTGGTGGTATTCCATGCCCTTGGCCAGGAGCAGATTCAAGCGATTGCCGGTATTCAACTGGAGCGCCTGAAGGCTCGCCTGGCAGAGCACGACCTGAGCCTGGAAATCAGTGACGACGCCATGGCGCAGTTGGCGGTGGTTGGCTTCGACCCCGTATTTGGCGCACGGCCGCTGAAACGTGCCATCCAGAGCCGCATCGAAAACCCGCTGGCGCAGGATCTGCTGGCTGGCAAGTACGCCCCGGGCGATACCATTCGCATCAGCGCGGGTGAAGGCAAGCTGATCTTTGGCTGATCCCGGAAGGGCTTGCTGCGCAATCAAATAGGGCGAATGCCCCGTCAGTGACGCTGGCGGGGCATTTTTTTGCAGCGACTGCGACCTTTGTTGCGTTTGCTCGGATAGGTGGTTGACACGCCAAGGGCGCTAATGGAATCTTGTGGGTTCCTGATTTGCGGGCGCGGAACCAACGGGCAATCCCTCATCACCGCGCGAAGGGTAGGCTCACGCCTCTACCCGCCGAAGGACTTCCGGGCTCGGGCTAACCGCCTGACCTGGCCAACGCCCCGACACGGCAAACCGCCGTGTAAGGGAGGCACGTGTCAAGCTCGCCACGTCCAGACAGGCCATGGTGACCAGCAACGCGTGCTCCCGATGAGAGTGCAGGCCCTAACCGGGCCATATTGCCAGGGTTTGGCATCAGGTGCCGGCATGGGCCGGCAGCGGCATACCGCCGCACTCGACCCCGCAGGATGTCCTGCGGATCGCACTCGAGACCCCCAGGGGAGAAATACAGTGGAACTGCTTTCCGGCGCAGACATGATCGCCCGCTTCTTGCAAGATGAGGGCGTAGAGTACATCTATGGTTATCCTGGCGGTGCGGCACTGCATATTTACGATGCGCTGTTCCGCCAGGACAAAGTGAAGCACATCCTCGTGCGTCACGAGCAAGCGGCCACCCACGCGGCTGACGGCTATGCCCGTGCCTCCGGCAAGCCCGGTGTGGTGCTGGTGACGTCCGGCCCCGGTGCGACCAACGCAGTCACGGGTATCGCGACTGCCTACATGGACTCCATTCCCATGGTCGTGCTGTGTGGTCAGGTCATGAGCCACCTGATTGGTGACGACGCCTTCCAGGAAACCGATATCGTCGGCGTGACCCGGCCCATCGTGAAGCACAGCTTCTCGATTCGTCACCCTTCTGAAATCCCGGAAGTGCTGAAAAAGGCCTTCTACCTGGCCTCTACCGGTCGCCCCGGCCCCGTGGTCGTCGATATTCCCAAGGACATGACCGCGCCCACCGAGCGCTACGAGTACGTGTACCCGAAGAAGGTCAAACTGCGCTCCTACAATCCGGTGACCCGTGGGCATACCGGGCAAATCAAGAAAGCCGTCGAGATGATGCTGAAGGCCAAGCGCCCGGTGTTCTACACCGGCGGTGGTGTGGTCACCGGCAAGGCCAGCGAAGGCTTGACCGATCTGGTGAAGCAGCTTGGTTACCCGATCACCACCACGCTGATGGGCATTGGCGCTTACCCGCAAAGCGACCGCCAGTGCCTGGGTTGGTTGGGCATGCACGGCTCGTATGAGTCCAACATGGCCATGCACCACGCGGACCTGATCATTGCCATCGGCGCACGTTTCGACGACCGCGTGACCAACAATACGTCGAAATTCTGCCCCACGGCCAAGATCATCCATGTGGACGTCGATCCCAGCTCGGTCTCCAAGACCGTGCGTGCCGACGTGCCCATCGTCGGTCCAGCCGCCAGCGTCATCAACGAGATGATCAGCCTGGTGCAGGGGCACGAGATTGCCCACCCCGAAGCGTTGACCGACTGGTGGCAGAAGATCGACGGCTGGCGCGCCGAGCGGGAAGGCAAGCTCTATGAGCCCTCCAGGCCCGGCGAGGCGCTGAAGCCCCAGGAAGTCATCGAGGCACTGTGCCGCGTCACTCGGGGCGAAGCGTACGTCACCACCGACGTGGGCCAGCACCAGATGTTTGCTGCGCAGTACTACAAGTTCGACAAGCCCAACCGCCTGATTACCTCCGGAGGCCTGGGCACCATGGGCTTCGGCTTTCCGGCCGCCATGGGCATCAAGCAGAACTTCCCCGAAGACGACGTGGTGTGTGTCACGGGGGAAGGCAGCTTCCAGATGATGATGCAGGAGCTTTCCACCTGTAAGCAGTACGGGGTGGGGGTCAAGATCGTCAACCTGAACAACGCGTCGCTGGGGATGGTGCGCCAGTGGCAGGACTTGAACTACAAGTCCCGCCACGCGCACTCCTACATGGAGTCGTTGCCCGACTTCCATATGCTGATCGAAGCTTACGGGTTTACCGCCATCACGGTCACTACCCTGGACGAGCTGGAGCCAGCGCTGGAGCGTGCCTTTGCCAACAAGCATGAGCTGGTATTCCTGGACGTGAAGGTCGACCCCTTTGAGCACGTTTACCCGATGCAAGTGCCGTTAGGCGCGATGCGTGACATGCTGCTGTCCAAAACGGAGCGTACCTGATGCGTCATATCATCTCGATTCTGATGGAAAACGAACCGGGTGCGCTGTCACGTGTAGTCGGGTTGTTCTCTCAGCGTAACTTCAACATCGAAACGCTGAACGTAGCACCGACGGAAGACCCGTCGCTGTCACGCTTGACGGTCACCACCATCGGTGACGACCGGGTGATCGAGCAGATCACCAAGCACCTCAACAAGCTGATCGACGTGGTGAAGCTGGTCGACCTGACCGAAGGTAACCACATCGAGCGGGAATTGATGCTGGTGAAAGTCAAGGCGCTGGGCGCTGCCCGTGATGAAGTGAAGCGTACCGTGGATATCTTCCGCGCCCAGGTCGTGGACGTGACACCGAGCCTCTACACCGTTCAGATCACCGGCGATGCCTCCAAGCTGGATGCTTTCCTGCAGGCCATGGCGCCGGTGGGCATTCTGGAAGTGGCGCGTACGGGCGTCTCCGGCATTGCCCGCGGTGACAAGGTGCTGTCGCTCTGATCGCGCGTTAGTACCCACCCAAAGCCGCCCTTCGCCGGGCGGTTTTTTTGTTTTTGGGTGGTGCCAGGCGGATGCCGCTAGCGAGGTGCCACCGTGGTCCAGAAAGCATCGATCATGGGATTCTGCAGCCGCCGGTTCAGCACGCACAGGCCAACATCGTAGTGGGGCAGCTCGGGCTTGACGTTGAGTACCTGTACACGCTCTGCCAGCGGGCTGTTGTCCAGCACGATACGCGGCACCACACCGACCCCAAACCCTAGCCCCACCATGCTGACGATGGCCTCATGCCCTGCCACCTGGGCATAGATGCGGGGCGCAATGCCCATGGCCTTGAACCAGGTATTGGCGTACTCCCGCGACAGGCCCGCCTCCGACAGAATCATGGGCACATGCCGCCACTGTTCGGCGGTCGAGCTTTCCGGATGGCTAGGCAGCCAGGCATGGGTTTCCGTCGGGGCGATGAACAACAGCGGCGAACGGGTGAGCGACTTGAACGCCAGGGCGCTGGGAGGAATGCGAGGCCTGGGCGTAATGGCCATGTCATCGGCCCCTTCCAGTACGCGGTTCATGGCGTCTGCCGGGTCACCCGTATGCAGCTTGAGCTCGATACCGGGGTGGCGTACCCGCACATCGCTCAACAGCTCATACAAAAAGCTGTAGCTGGCGGTGACCGAGCAGTAGATGCTGATTTCCCCGCTGAGCTGTGTCGCGCTGGTGGCCAGCGTGCGCTTTTGGGTTTCCCACTGCTCCAGCGTCTCCTTGGCGTAGCGCAGGAAAGCGATCCCTTGTGGGGTCAGCGTGACATGCCGGTTGTCACGTTCGAACAGCCGGGTGCCCAGTTCGCTCTCCACCTGCTGAATCGAGCGGCTCAAGGTGGAAGGGCTGATATGGCACAGCTCGCTGGCGCGCCCGAAATGCAGCGTATCCGCCAGAGTGACCATGTGCTTGAGAAGACGAAAATCCATGGGGTCGATGCCCTGAGTGTGATTTCATTTTATGAAATAGTATGTTGCAAATATAGCGTTTTACGCAATGGTGCTGCTGACGTAGAGTGACCTCAACGCCGAATCCCAGTGCTGCACTAGACGGCACGGGTGGCCATCAACGCTGACACATACACGATAACGATCTGATTCAACCGATTTCTGGAGTCTCGCCATGCACGTTTACTACGATAAAGATTGCGACCTTTCCCTCATTCAGGCCAAGAAAGTCACCATCGTCGGCTACGGTTCTCAGGGTCATGCCCACGCCAACAACCTGAAAGAGTCGGGTGTCGATGTCACCGTAGCGCTGCGCAAAGGCTCCTCGTCTGCGGCGAAAGCAGAAGCAGCAGGCTTGAAAGTCGCCAGCGTACCAGAAGCGTGCAAGACCGCTGACGTCGTCATGATTCTGGCGCCGGACGAAAACCAGAAAGCCATCTACGAGCAGGAAGTCGAGCCGAATCTGAAAGAAGGCGCGACCCTGGCGTTTGCCCACGGTTTCAACATCCACTACAACCAGATCGAGCCGCGTAAAGACCTCGACGTGATCATGATCGCGCCGAAAGCGCCGGGCCACACCGTACGCTCCGAGTTCGTCAAGGGTGGCGGTATTCCCGACCTGATCGCGATCCACCAGGATGCCTCTGGCAACGCCAAAGAGCTGGCGCTCTCTTACGCTGCAGGCGTTGGCGGTGGCCGCAGCGGTATCATCGAGACGACCTTCAAGGATGAAACCGAAACGGACCTGTTCGGCGAGCAGGCGGTCCTTTGCGGTGGTGCGGTCGAGCTGGTGAAGGCCGGTTTCGAAACCCTGACCGAAGCAGGTTACGCACCGGAAATGGCCTACTTCGAGTGTCTGCACGAACTCAAGCTGATCGTCGACCTGATGTACGAAGGCGGCATTGCCAACATGAACTACTCCATCTCCAACAATGCGGAGTATGGCGAGTACGTGACCGGCCCTGAGGTCATCAACGACGAGTCCCGTGCCGCGATGCGCAATGCACTCAAGCGCATCCAGACCGGTGAGTACGCCAAGATGTTCATCCAGGAAGGCAACACCAACTATCCTTCCATGACTGCACGCCGTCGTCTGAATGCCGAGCACGAAATCGAGCAGGTGGGTGCCAAGCTGCGCGGCATGATGCCGTGGATTGCTGCCAACCAGCTGGTCGACAAGTCCAAAAACTGATCGATCACCGTTATGAAAACGCCCCGAAGCGCCTATGCGTGCTGCGGGGCGTTTTGCATTCCGGCTGTCAGGACTGGTCGGCAAGGGTTCACCGTGTAGAATGAGAAGGGTTACTTGTGAATGTGACTTCACTCTAAATGGATGACACTTATGACTCAGGATGCTCGCGACCCAGAGCAGGAATCGCTCCCTTCGTCCGCTGCAGATACGGACAGCGCGGCTACTCCTTCGTCGAAGGAAGAGGAAATCGTGCGGAACGAGGATCTTGCCGCTGCCTTTCTTCGTGAAACCGAAGTCGTGGAGGAGGCCGTCGAAAACGGCAAGAAAATTCGCCGCAAGGGCATCTACCTGCTGCCCAACCTGTTTACCACGTCGGCACTGTTTTCTGGTTTCTTTGCCGTGGTGGCCGGGATCAATGGCGAGTTCACGTCGGCAGCGGTGGCCATTTTCATCGCCATGGTGCTGGATGGCCTGGATGGTCGCGTGGCGCGCATGACCAATACGCAAAGCGCTTTCGGGGCCGAGTACGACAGCCTGTCGGACATGATCTCGTTCGGCATGGCGCCTGCCCTGGTCGCCTTTACCTGGATACTGCAAGATATCGGCAAGACCGGCTGGGTGGTGGCCTTTCTCTATGTGGCGTGTGCTGCCCTGCGCCTGGCCCGCTTCAACGTACAGATCGGCAGCGTCGACAAAAAGTGGTTTATCGGCTTGCCCAGCCCTTCGGCTGCGGCGCTGGTCGCCGCCAGCGTGTGGACATTCCACAGCTTCGACGCCGATGCTGTTGGTTTCAAGCTGCTGATGCTGCTGGTAGTGGGCGCGGCGGGTATTCTCATGGTGAGTAACATCCGCTACTACAGCTTCAAGGATTTGGACTTCAAGAAGCCCGTGCCCTTCGTGGTGCTGCTGGCGGTGGTGCTTGGGTTCGTGATGATCTCGGTACAGCCCTCGGTCATGCTGCTGTTGCTGTTTGGTGCCTACGTCTGCTCGGGGCCAGTGCTGGCTGTCATGCGCAAGGCAAAGTCCAAACACTGAGCTGAAATTATTTTACAAAAGCCCTTGCCAACTCGGCGGCGAATCCGTAAAGTACGCATCCGCTGCCGGGGACGCCAAGCGTTACCAGCGGTGAAGAAGGTTGAAAAACCTTCGGTTTGTCAGGAAGTTAGCGTCATCTGCTGGTTGGATTGATCGCTCGCTTCACGCGCTGAAAGCAGCCCTTGACAAACACTAC
>NZ_LFGT01000026.1:0-4613 GCF_002078115.1 Halomonas sp. BC2
GACCCCGAAAAGCGCTTTCTCAACGGCACGGCCATTCATCCTTCCCCGCGCCTTTATCTGGCCAATGGCGTTCGTGAGCACAGCGTGCGGGCGATGGATTTGATCACGCCCATTGGCATGGGGCAGCGCGGGCTGATCGTGGCGCCGCCGGGGGCGGGGAAAACCACCCTGTTAAAGCATATCTGCCAGGCCGTGGCGGCGGCGTATCCCGAGATCAAGCTGTATGCCCTGCTGATCGACGAGCGCCCGGAGGAAGTGACCGATTTCAAGCGCAGCGTGACCGCCGAGGTGCACGCTTCGTCGTCTGACGAAAGCTACGCCCACCATGTGCGCGTGGCCGATAACCTGCTGCAAACGGCGCGCAGGCAAGCCGGGGAAGGGCACGATGTGATGATCGTGATCGATTCATTGACGCGGCTTTCCCGGGTGCACAACGCGGGGCAGCGGGGCAGTGGGCGTACCATGTCGGGCGGGCTGGATACCCGGGCGCTGGAAATCCCCCGCAAACTGTTCGGTGCGGCACGGAACATCGAAAACGGCGGCTCGCTGACCATTCTGGCCACCGTGCTGGTGGAGACGGGAAGCCGCATGGATCAGGTGATCTTCGAGGAGTTCAAGGGCACCGGCAACATGGAGCTGGTGCTGTCGCGGGAGGTGGCCAGCCAGCGCATCTTCCCGGCGCTCGATATTGCCAAAAGCAGTACCCGCCGCGAAGAGCTGTTGATCGAGGCCCACGAGATCGAAAAGGTACGCAGCCTGCGCAGAGCCTTGACGCCGCTCAAGCCAACCGACGGCGCGCAGAAGCTGCTGGCGCTGCTGGAGAAGTACCCCACCAACGCCGAGCTGCTGGCGGCGTTTTCACCCGCTCAGGGGTAAGGCCTGCCGCCTGCCTGCGGGCCATCGCTCGCCGATGTTGCCTACAACGTCTAGCGGCTGCCTTTCTTCACATGCTTCAAATTGGAGGCCGGGACGGCCTTTTTGACCGGAAATTCTGCCACTTCCCGGCGCTCGATGAGCTGGTTCATGCGCCGTTCGATGGCACACAGGTTCTTGAAATCGCTGATATCTACCAGCGAGATGGCTTCCCCGGAAGCCCCGGCACGGCCGGTGCGGCCAATGCGGTGGATGTACTCTTCCGGCTGGAAGGGTAAGTCGTAGTTCACCACTCGGCTCAGTTCGCCGATATCCAGCCCCCGCGCGGCGACGCCGGTGGCCACCAGGTACTTGAGCTCACCGGTTTTGAACTGGGCCAGAATCTTTTCGCGCATGGCCTGGCTTCTGCCGCCATGGATGGAGTCCGCGATGATGCCGCGTTTCTCCAACTGGGCCACCAGCTTGGCCGCGCTGTGCTTTTTCTCGACGAAGATCAGCGCCTGGTCCCAGGCCTGTTCGTTGATCAGGTGGCTGAGCAGGGCGGATTTGGTGTCCTTGTCGACCGTGATCAGCCACTGTTCGATGGTGTCGGCAGCGCGAACGTTGGGGTGATGGCGATGTTGGCGGCCAGGTCGGTCATCTTGCTGTCTGAAAAACTGCGGGCGAGGGCGCGAACGTCCTGGGTCATGGTGGCCGTGAACAGCAGGTTCTGGCGCTGTTCCGGCAGGCGCACGATGATCTTGTGAATATCATCCACAAAGCCCATGTCGACCATTCTGTCCGCTTCGTCCAGCACCATGACCTGCAGCTCGTCGAAGTGCAGGGCGCGCTGATGGGCCAGGTCCAGCAGCCTGCCCGGTGTGGCCACCAGAATGTCCACGCCTTCGATCAAACGCTCCTTTTGGGGCGCGGTATCGACACCGCCATACGCGGCCATCGAGGTGAGCTGGGTATGCTTGGCGTATTGCGCCACGCTGGCGTTGACCTGTACCGCCAGCTCGCGAGTGGGCACCAGAATCAGCGCGCGGATGCGCTTGGCCCGCAGCGCTTCTGCCTTGCTGAAGCGCTCCAGCAGCGGCAGCACGAAGGCGGCGGTTTTGCCGGTGCCGGTTTGCGCGGTGGCGATGAGGTCTTTCCCCGAGAGAATGGCGGGAATGGCCTGTTCCTGGATGGGCGTGGGCGTCTGGTAACCGAGTTCGGTAATCGCCTGAACGAGGGGAGTGGATAAACCGAGTGTAGAAAAAGGCATAAGGGGCCCTGACAGCGAGTCGTAGGTGGGTCGAACGTAAAAAGTGGTGCAGCATAGCGTAAAATCGGCCCGCCGTTGCTCGAATATTGCCCGCCGCGTCACCGTACCCCGCCTCACACAAGGTATAATGCCCCCTTCCCGGCGAAGCCTGTGTGCTTTAGCCTGCTGTTTTACGTCGATAAGGTCGTGGTTTGATGATCAACACCAAAATTTACAAGGCGGTGTACGAGCTGGCCGAAAAGCTGATGAAGGCCGCGTCCAAGGATGACCGTGCCACCTTTGAAGCGCTTTACGCCGAGCTGCAGGCGATCTGCACCGAGCATGAGAACACCGAGAAAGACCACCCCGAGCAGTGGGAAACCCTGGCCGACTTCACCGAAGAGCTGGAAGACGCGCTGCCGATCTACCAAAAAGCGCTGGACAAGGCAGTGGCCAAGCAGTCGAACGACCATCTGGCCTCGATTGGCTTCTCCATGGCCACCCTGCAGGTGGAGCTGGGCGAGCCCCAGGCCGCCATCGAAAGCTTGCAGCGTGCCCAGGCCAGCGCCCAAACGATTGAAGACAACGAGCTGAAAGCAGAGATCGACGAGCTGCTGGCCACGCTCACCAACGGTTAGGAGTCCCCTTGACCAATAACGATATTTTTCGCCGTATTCGCTATGCCTTCGATTTGAAGGAGGCCACCATCGTCAATATCTTCGCCCTGGCTGAGGTGGACGTGACGCCTGCCCAGGTAACGGCCTGGCTGAAGAAGGATGAGGATGAAGCGCTGGTGCCCATGAAGAACCGTGAGCTGGCGGCGTTTTTGAATGGCTTCATCAGCTTCAAGCGCGGCAAGCGCGAAGGCCCGGTGCCTGCGCCGGAAACCCAGCTGAACAACAACATGGTGTTCCAGAAGCTGCGTATTGCGCTGAACATGAAGGCCGAAGATGTGCTGGCGGTGTTCGAGCAGGTGGGGCTACCGCTCAGCCCCCACGAGCTGAGCGCGTTCTTCCGCAAGCCAAGCCACAAGAATTACCGCGAGTGCAAGGACCAGATGCTGCGCAACTTCCTGATGGGCGTGCAGCAACAGCAGCGCCCCAGCCAGGAGAGCTGACGCCTGAGGTAATACCTTAGCCGTCGCGCTTCACGCACACGAAGATGGCGTTGCCAGACGCGTTGTCCCACGGGGTGATGGTCTGGTAGTCGTGTTCGAACACGTGCACCTCGAAGTAGGGCGTCAGCAGGGCGATGAGTTCGCCAAAGCTGACCGCCACCATGGGGTGCTCGTCATTCCATACCTGGGTGACCGCAGGCGTGCTTTTTTCGATACTGAGCCGCAGCGTTTGCCGTTCCCCGTGCCCCGCATAGTGCCACCCCGAACGAAACGTGAAGCGATCCTCGCCCTGTTGGGCGGTGTGCTTGACGAACAGCGCGTTGTCGATGCGCTCCTTGTCCACGCTGTTGAAGCACAGTACGCCGCCGGTGCGCAGGGCGCGGTGGGCGCTGGCGATGCAGGCGCTCAGCTTTTCCAGGTTGGCGTTGTAGTGGATGGAGTATAAAAAGCAGGTGATCAAATCCACCGGCTCATCCACCTGGAATTGGCCCATGTCTTGCAGCGAAAAGTGAGCTTCCGGGCAGCGGGTGGCTGCCAGGTCCAGCATCGGCTGGTGAATGTCCAGCCCGCTGCTGGTGTAACCCACATCCAGAAAATGGCGCACGTGGGGGCCGGTGCCGCAGGCCAGGTCCAGGTGCTGGCTGCCCGCGTTGCCAAACAGCTGATGCAGGCGATGAATGGCGTTACTTTGCGCGCGGTAGTCGATGTCGACGCACATCAGATCGTAATAGCCGGAAAGGTCGGTGTAGAGCGCGTTGACGGACATGGTGGCCTAACGGTGAACGCTAAAGGAAAGAGGTGGCGCATGGTATACGAGCGCTTCGTATTTGAGAAGCCGGGTTTGGCTAGCCAACGGAGAGGGCAATGATACATATCGGAATTGAAACGCTGGAAGCGCAGGATGTGGTGGCGCTATTGGAAGAGCACCTGGCCGACATGCACGCCACCTCGCCGCCGGAAAGCGTGCATGCGCTGGATGTGACCGCGCTCAAGGCAGCCAACATCACCTTTTACAGCGCCCGCCAGAACGGCCAGCTGTTGGGCTGTGCGGCAATCAAGGCGCTGGGGGAGGGCCAGGCGGAGCTGAAGTCCATGCGTACCACGCCCGCTGCCCGCCAGCAGGGCGTGGGCGCCCGGCTGTTGACGCACGTGCTGGAAGAGGCCCGCGCTCGGGGCTATCACACCGTCTATCTGGAGACGGGCTCAATGGCTTTCTTCGAGCCCGCCCGCCGTTTATATGCTCGGTTCGGGTTCGAGTATTGCGGGCCGTTCGGCAGCTACCGGCTTGATCCCAATAGTTGTTTCATGCGGCTATGCTTGGGCGAGAGCTGAAAAGGCTAATATCACCGGGCCTGGTGCAGAGGCCCGGTGATGGGTTCTGGAGACAGCTTTTCA
>NZ_LFGT01000026.1:4977-8068 GCF_002078115.1 Halomonas sp. BC2
ATGGCGATTTGGGGCGCCGGGATGTTTTCGTAATCGCCTCGGTCGATACCTTCCAGGTATTCGGTGTAGCTATAGACGGCTTCCTCTTCCAGGTAGCCGACCACGCGGTGGGCGGTCTTGCTGGAGCATAAATACAGCAGGAAAAAACAGATTAAAAGAACATGCCTTGGGCTACGAGAATGAGGAAGCGCTCGAAACGGTTGGGCTTGGCGACCTCGATAAAGGTCATCAGGTGCATGCGCTCGTTTTCCGCTTCATCCAATAGGGTACGAATCCAGCCATCATCATCCTTGATGCGCCGAATGGCATGCAAGTGCTGTATCGCCCCTCCCACCATGCCGGGCACGGCGGCCACTGTTTCCAGAATGACGGCACGATGGCCGTAACGGCCGGCAAAAAACTTGTCGGCAAAAAAACGCATGAATTTCACGACTCGGTAGGCAATGCGGTCTGACAGCCCCTGAGGTTGGTGATGTGTGTATTGTTCGCCAGGCCTCGTGTGCTCATCATGACTGTTCATGGTCTACTCCTTGCAGGTAAAATTTTAATGTATGACTTCTGTATGGCTTTTGGGTTCGTCGCTTGAGCATCTTTTTGCCACTGCGGTGAAAGATTGACGTCGCTGGCAGCGATGGGCGCTGAAATGCTAAAGAATCCTTGCGACTTTCCGATAATAAAGAGGTACGTCTTTTCTTAGCCACTAATGAGTCTGCCATGCCCAAATTACGTGCTCTGTTGTTGTCCGCTGCCTTGTTGATGCTTACCGCAACGGCTCAGGCATCTGTGCAGGCAGCAGAGGAGGCGGCGCTGGCGTGGTTGGTGAAGATCGATAACAGCGAGTATGAACAGGCATGGGAAGCCGCTTCGCCACTGCTGCGTACACCGCTTTCTGCTGCCATGCTTGAACGCACCGTTGCACTGTCGCGTAAGGACTTTGGCTCGGTGCAATCGCGCCGCCGAGTGCGCGTTTCGCAGTACACCTCCATGCCCGGCGCTGAACGGGGCGACTTCAAGGTCGTTACCTTCCAGACCCAGTTTGCCAACCGCCCGCGGGTGGTGGAAGTGGTGACCCCGCATCTGGAAAACGGCACCTGGCGGGTCAGTGGTTACTATATCGAGTGACGGCTGGGCCAATCAGCCGCTAGCCTATCACACGATCATCCCCGCCAATGCCTGCATGACCAACACGATGACCAGCACCGCGCTGCCCAGTGCGAGGCTGGTCATCAGCGCATGGCGCTTCCACAGAGTTTCAACCCGTTTGCCATAGCGTTTCACCAGCCAGGCCAGTCCGTAGTAGCGCAGCCCGCGTGAGAGCAGCGCCGCCAGCACGAATAGCAGGATAGGGTAACCGGAGAGCCCGGCGGTAATCATGGCGACCTGGAAGGGGATGGGAAGAATGCCGATGGCCAGAATCGCGGCAAACCCGTAGCGGTTGAAGAAGCCCTGAAACGCCTGATAGCTCTCCTCCATGCCCATAAACTCGATAAACCAGGTTCCCAGCGATTGATAGAGCACCATGCCCACGCTATAGCCCACCAGCGACGCCACCAGGCAGCCCAGCGTGGTGGCCGTGGCAATCGCCCAGATCCGCTGTTTGTTCACCGCCATCAACGGGATCAGTACCAGCTCGATGGGCACGGGCAGGATGATGGTTTCCAGAAACGAGAGGGTGGCGATCAGCCAGAGCATGTGTTTGGAGCCGTTCAAACGCTCCAGCCAGTGCTGGGTACGGGTAGAGATCAGCGCCATCGTGTCCTCCTGACGTAAATGGCATGGCCGACTGGCGGCGGCGCACATGATGAATGTGCGGGGTTGTCGTGTAGAGTAGACTGTTGCGTACTCATTGGCCGACGCACTTGGAGCGACTCACACGGAGTGACTCACATGAGTGATCATCATATCGTCATCATTCCGGCAGAGCCTCACTATCTGCCCACTGCGCAGCAGGTAGCCCAGGCCAAGGCTGCGTTGTGGCAGTGGATGCCCGAGGCAGAGAGTATAGACGAGCAGGTATCAGAGCATGTGATGTTTCATGACTGTGGCAGCAACTTCGAGTACGTGCGCTGTCACCTGTGCGCGCAAGAGCTGACCCTTCCTGAGTGGCATCTCGTGATGGATCAGGATTACGACGCACAGCGTGGCTTTGCGCTCCTTCCCCAGGCGCTGCCGTGCTGTGGCAGTGTCGCCAGCGTGCACCAGCTCGACTACTCCTTCCCCCAAGGGTTCGCTCGGTTTTCGCTCACGGCCATCAACCCCAGAACAGGGGCCATGAGCCCCCAACAGACCGAGTCGCTGCAACGCCACCTGGGGCAACCCTTGCGGGTGATTTACCGGCATGTGTAGTGCGCAAGATTCGGGTAGGTGTCGGACCTTTCACTGGGTAAGCTTTAGCGAGCATCAGCCTCTTTTTGCCCCTTTGCCCGTGAGATGGACGCGATGAACGACTACGCCCGTATCGAAAAAGCCATGGCCTTCATGGTGGCCCACGCCGCCCAGCAGCCGAGCCTGGAGGTGGTGGCCGAGCAGGTACACTTGAGTGCGTTCCATTTTCAGCGGCTGTTCAGCCGCTATGTAGGGGTGAGTCCGAAGCGCTTTTTACAAGCGTTGACGTTGGCGCGGGGCAAGCAGTTGATTGCTTCTTCCCAGAGCCTTGCCGACACCGCCGAAGCGCTGGGGCTGAGCGGCGGCTCGCGGCTTTATGATCATTTCGTGACGCTGGAGGCGGTCACACCGGGGGAGTTCAAGCGCCAGGGGGAGGGCGTGGAGATTGCTTATGGGGTTCACCCCACGCCGTTTGGCCAGGTGCTGGTCGCCACCACCCCGAGAGGCATTTGCCGCATGGGCTTTTTGGCAGCGACACCCGAAGCGGAGATTCTGGCGCAGCTGGCCGCCGAGTGGCCGCGCTGTACCTTGCGCCACCAGCCGGACGCCACGCGTTACGCCGTCGAGGCGCTGTTCGAACCGCCGCGCCGCGCAGCGCCTGGGGCGCTTTCGCTGCATGTGCGGGGTACCAACTTTCAGCTCAACGTGTGGCGGGCGCTGCTGATGATCCCGGACGGGCAGCTTGCCAGCTACTCCCACATCGCCC
>NZ_LFGT01000026.1:8484-22560 GCF_002078115.1 Halomonas sp. BC2
GGGCGGTGGGTAACGCGGTGGGCGCCAACCCCGTGGCGCTATGGATTCCCTGCCACCGGGTGATTCAGCAAAGCGGCGCCCTGGGTGGCTACCGCTGGGGGCTGGAGGTGAAACGCCAGGTCCAGGCCTGGGAAGCGGCCCAGCATCTGGGAATCCTCGGACAGCGCTTGAAGCGAGTGACCGGCTAGGGCCCATCTAATGTCCAAATATGGACCAGCCCGTGCGCTGCACGAACATCTCCAGGGCGCGCACCCCCAGAAGGCTGTTGCCGTAGCTATCCAGCCCCGGTGACCAGACGGCCAGCGAGCCGCGCCCCGGCGCAATGGCCAGAATGCCGCCGCCCACGCCGCTCTTGCCCGGTAAGCCCACGCGGAAAGCAAACTCCCCCGAGGCATCGTAGTGGCCACACATCATCATCAATGAGTTGATTCGACGTGCCCGCTGGGGCGACACCACCCGGAGGTTGCTGGGGCGGTTGACGCCGTCGGAAGCCAGAAACAGCCCGGCGTGGGCCAGTTGCTCGCAGCTCATGGCGATGGCGCACTGGTGAAAGTAGGTGCCAAGCACTTTGTCCACGTCGTGGCGCAGCCGCCCAAAGGCTTTCATGAAGTGCGCCAGCGAGGCGTTGCGGTCCTTGTGCTGCATTTCCGAGGCGGCGACCTGATGGTCGAAGCAGATGCTGTTGTCGTCGGCGATATAGCGCACGAAGCTCAATATTTCGGCCAGGGTTTCCTTGGGGGCGTGGCCCATCATGATGGCATCTACCACCGCAATGGCCCCGGCATTGATGAACGGGTTACGCGGTTTACCGCTCTCGTGTTCCAGCTGCACGATGGAGTTGAAGGGGTCGCCGGAGGGTTCGCGGCCGACGTTGGACCACAGCGCATCGCCGAGCTTGCCCAGCGCAATGGTCAGGGTGAAGACCTTGGAAATACTCTGAATCGAGAACGGCGTGGCGGCGCAGCCCGCCGAGAAGCGCTCGCCCTCGACGGTGGCCAGGCTGATGGCAAACTGGTTGGGATCGACCTGGGCCAGTTGGGGAATGTAGTCGGCCACCTTGCCGCGCTCGGTGGCGTGGGATAGCTCGTCGGCAATCTCGTTCAGTAGCGTTTGCATCTCGGGGTCATCGCTCGCTTCAAGAGCCGCTACCCTAGCGGATAACGAGCAGTCTGTCTGCCCGTTATCCGGCCCTTCCACGCCGCACCTTGTGCAGCCTGAGGACGCGCGATTTAATGGACGGATATTCAGCAACTGCGTAGGCCGAGAAGACGCCATGACCACACTGATGATTCAAGGCACCACCTCGGATGCAGGCAAAAGTACCGTGGTGGCGGGGCTGTGCCGTGTTTTGCAGCGCCGGGGGTTCTCGGTGGCTCCGTTCAAGCCCCAGAACATGGCGCTCAACAGCGCCGTGACCATCGATGGCGGAGAGATTGGCCGCTCCACTGCGCTTCAGGCCCAGGCGGCGGGGGTGATGCCGCACAGCGACATGAACCCGGTGCTGCTCAAGCCGGAAACGGACCGGGGTGCCCAGGTGATCCTGCGGGGCAAGGTACATGGCCATATGGATGCGCTGGATTATCACGCCTTCAAGCGTACCGCCCAGGAGAGCGTGATGGCCGCCTGGCAGGCGTTGTCCCAGCGCCATGAGGTGATCATTGCCGAAGGGGCGGGAAGCCCGGCAGAGATCAACCTGCGCAAGGGGGATATCGCCAACATGGGCTTTGCCGAAGCCGTGGATTGCCCGGTACTGCTGGTGGGCGATATCGACCGCGGTGGGGTGTTTGCCCAGCTGGTGGGTACCCTGGCGCTGCTGAGCGACAGCGAGCAGGCGCGGACCAAGGGGTTCATCATCAACCGTTTTCGGGGGGATATCGGGCTACTGGAGCCGGGGCTCGAGTGGCTGACGGCGCGCACCCGCAAACCGGTACTGGGTACGTTGCCCTATCTGCCCGGACTGCTGTTGGATGCCGAAGACAGCATTGGCACGGTGCAGGCAGAAAAACAGCGCGACACCCTGAACGTCATCGTGCCTGCCTTGCCACGCATCAGTAACCACACCGACTTCGATGCCTTGCGCCTGCACCCGCAGGTATCGTTGAGCTTTATCGGGCCGGACCAGCCGATACCGGCGGCCGACGTGATCATCCTGCCGGGCAGTAAAAGCACCGCCAGCGACCTGGCCTGGCTGAAGCGCCAAAGGTGGGAGGCTGCCATCGCCAGGCACTTGCGTTACGGGGGCAAGGTGCTGGGCATTTGCGGCGGTTTTCAGATGCTGGGGGAGTGGGTGGACGACCCCGAAGGGCTGGAGGGAGCCGCCGGACGGGTGGCGGGCCTGGGCTGGCTGGCGCTTTCGACGCGCATGGCCCCGGTCAAGCAACTGCGCAACGTGCACGGAGTGCTGGCCGGTAGTCAGGTGCCGGTGAGCGGCTACGAAATCCATCACGGCGTGAGTAAGGGCAAAGCGCTGGAGCGCCCGCTCTTCGACCTGGGCGGCCATTTTGATGGGGCCATCAGCGAAGATGGGCAAGTGTTGGGGACCTACCTGCACGGGTTGTTCGACCACCCCGATGCCTGTCAGGCCTTGCTGGAACGCTTGGGGCTGGCCAGCGCCAGTCGCATCGATTACACCGCCCACCGTGAACAGGCGCTGGACCGCCTGGCCGATACGCTGGAGGCGCACCTGGATATCGAAGCAATACTGGCCTTGCTGAGGTGAAGGCAAACATTTACTTTTCTGGGCTTGCTTTGCGTGCCCGCTTGGCCATCAGGGTAATTTCTACCTGGCTGCCACCGCAGATATGCGGGGATTCGGTACAAGTTCGTGCGGGGTAGCGTCCTGGTTCAAAGAAGTCAGCATAGACGCTGTCCAAAGCGCTAATCTGTTTCAGATCCGCCAAGTGAACATCTACCCTCACGACATCCGCGAGGCTACCGCCTTCCTGCACCAGCATGCGTTCCAGCTCACGCATCACCAAACGGGCCTCTTCTTTCACATCACCACGGGCTACGTCGCCATTGGAGAGATCGGCCACGGTAAGGCCAGAGATAAACGCGTAGTGGTCGTCGATTACCATGTGGCTGCCCGGAAAGTCGGGTTTAGGCAGAGTAGGATCGTTGATGAACTGTGTCATGTGTTCTCCTTGGCAATACAAACATGCCTTGCCCATAGTGCGACTATGCCATGACCACTGGGTTCCATCGAAACAGGCTGGTGTCTCCCCGCGCTTTGCTCTACGCTGGCGGGCTTTTATAGCCCGCCAGCGCTTATTGAAGGGCGGGGTAGATGAACGCAACGAGAGGGCGTCATGAAGGTAGTCCATGTAAGTGAACGTGCCCAGCGGGATGCGTGTTTGGCCAAATTGTGTGCTGAAGTCTATGGCCAGGCGGCAGGGTTGACGCCGCTGGTGGTCTTCACCGGAACCCGGAACGTGCTGTTTGCCCAGGAAGGCGCGCGCTTGCTGGCGGGGGTGGATGGCAACGGCAAGCCACTGGCCTTGGCGCTGCTGGTGCTGGACGAGAAAGGCCAGGGCATGACCGTCACCCATGCCTGCGAGCTGGTGGAAGGGGCCAAGGCCCGCCTGCTGAGCGAACTGAGCCTGAAGGCGCCGCTACGTGTCGAGGTGAGCAGTGAGCAGGAAGAGGCGTTCTACCAGCAGTGCGGGTTCAAGCGCTGGTGGACCACGGCGCAGGGCCAGCGCGTTGGGCTCGTGGCGCGCCATCCTGCCAGCCATGTGGAGGAGCTGGCGCCCACCCTGGAGCTGGACGAGGCGTTGATTCTGCGTCGTTTCAAGCACGACGCGGCCGCTTTCGGCCAGGCCAAGGAAGCCTTCCTGGCGGGCTTGAATCAGTTCCCGACGTCTTTGTAGCCTTCAGGTGGAACGGCGTGTTCCATGTTTGAGAACCTGTTTGCACGTTGTTGTCACGAAGCGTCGTCAAGTTCAGGGTAAAATGGCTTCCTCAATAGTGATGGTTATGAGGAATTTGCATCATGGCGCTTGCGATCATGGATTCGACGTCTCGTTACGGCCTGGTGAGTCGTGCGTTGCACTGGGGCATGGCCCTGCTGTTCGTTTGGCAATTCAGTGGCGCTGGGGCACGGGTGCTGCTGGAAGATACGGCCATTGAAAGCTTCTTGTGGGGCACTCATCGAAACGTTGGCGTGCTGCTGATGACGCTGGTGGTGCTGCGGGCGCTCTGGGCGTTGGCCAATGCCTCGCGCCGCCCGCCTGCCGTGAGCGTCATGGCCAAGCTGGGCCATCTGGCACTCTATGGCCTGATGATCGCGGTACCCACCATTGCGCTGATTCGTCAGTACGGCTCGGGGCGGCCGCTGGAGGTATTCGGCGTGCCGCTGATGTCGGGAGGCGGTGAGCGCGTGGAGTGGATGATCAACCTGGGGGGCTTGCTGCACGGTGAGCTTGGCTGGGCACTGCTGGTACTGGTGCTGGGCCATATCGGCATGGCGGTGCTGCACCGCCGCTTGACAGGCCACAGCCTGATGACCCGCATGGCATAGCCTGCGCGCCCGTTCAGCATAGCGTCCATAAAAACGGCGTGCCTCCTGGGCACGCCGTTTTTTGTGCGCTGCAGTTTTGGTGAATAGTTGAGGCGGATAGTCGTGGTGAATAGACGTCCGCTACTTGGCCAGGTCACGCATGGCGTTTTCCAGCCCCTCCAGGGTCATGGGGTACATGCGGTCGTCGATCAGCTCGCGGATCAGGGTGGTCGAGTAGGTGTACTCCCAGGCGCGGGGTGGCATGGGGTTCAGCCACGCCAACCGGGGGAATTTATCGGCCAGCCGTTTGAGCCACACTCCGCCCGCTTCGTCGTTGAAGTGCTCCACGCTACCGCCACGGTGGGTGACCTCGTAAGGCGACATGGCGGCGTCGCCGACGATGACCACCTGGTAGTCCGCGCCGTAGGTGTGCAGTACGTCCATGGTAGGGATACGCTCGTTGCCACGGCGCAGGTTGTTTTTCCAGACGCCTTCGTAGAGGCAGTTATGGAAGTAGTAGTGCTCCAGGTGCTTGAACTCGGAGCGCGCCGCAGAAAAGAGCTCTTCGCATACCCGGATGTGGTCGTCCATGGAGCCGCCCACGTCCAGAAACAGCAGCACCTTGACCGCATTGTGGCGCTCCGGGCGCATCTGGATATTGAGCAGCCCGGCATCGCGGGCGGTTTCGCGAATGGTGCCGTCCACATCGAACTCGTCCCTGGCGCCCTGGCGGGCGAATTTGCGCAGCCGTCGCAGGGCCATTTTGATGTTGCGGGTGCCCAGCTCCAGAGAGTCGTCGTAATCGCGAAAGCGTCGCTCGTCCCACACTTTGGTGGCACGGCGGTGGCGGGAGCCGTCTTGCCCAATTCGAATGCCTTCCGGGTTGTAGCCGTAGGCCCCAAAGGGGCTGGTGCCGCCGGTGCCAATCCACTTGTTGCCCCCCGCGTGGCGCTCTTTCTGCTCTTCCAGGCGCTTCTTGAAGGTCTCGATGAGCTCTTCCAACCCGCCCAGCGACTCGATCCTGGCTTTCTCTTCATCGGTCAGCTGTTTCTCGAATTCGCGGCGCAGCCACTCGTCGGGAATCAGCGCTTCGATGGCGGCGTCCATGTCCTCGATGCCCTTGAACCAGGCGGCAAAAGCGCGATCGAAGCGGTCGAAGTGGCGCTCATCCTTCACCATGACCGTGCGCGCGACCTGATAGAACGCCTCCATATCGGCAAATACCACGCCACGCTCCACCACCGCGTGAAGGTCTAAAAGCTCCCGCAGTGAAACGGGTACGCCTGCGCGTTTCAGGGTCTCGAACAAGCCGATGAACATGGCTTAGCGCCCGCTGTTCTTCTGGCGGCGCATCATGAACGCCAGGCGTTCCAGCAGGTGGGTGTCCTGCTCGTTCTTGACCAGCGCGCCGGCCATGGGCGGTAGCGCCTTGGCGGGGTCGCGATGATACAGCGCTTCCTGGGCCAGCTCGTCGGCCATCAACAGCTTGAGCCAATCGACCAGCTCGGAAGTGGAAGGTTTCTTCTTCAGCCCTGGAGCGCTGCGCAGGTCGAAAAAGACCTCCAGCGCCTCGCTGGCGAGCTTGGGGGCAATGTCGGGAAAGTGAACGTCGACGATGGCCTGCATGGTCTCGCGGTCGGGGAACTCGATGTAGTGGAAGAAGCAGCGGCGCAGGAAGGCGTCCGGTAGCTCTTTTTCGTTGTTGGACGTGATGACGATGATCGGACGCTGCTCGGCACGGATGGTCTCGCCGGTTTCATAAACGTGAAACTCCATACGATCCAGCTCCTGGAGCAGGTCGTTGGGGAATTCGATGTCCGCCTTGTCGATTTCGTCGATCAACAGCACGACACGCTCGCCAGCGGTGAAGGCTTCCCAGAGCTTGCCGGGCTTGATGTAGTTGCCGACGTTCTCGACGCCTTCCACGCCCAGCTGCGAGTCGCGCAGGCGGCTCACCGCATCGTATTCGTAGAGCCCCTGGGCTGCCTTGGTGCTGGACTTGATATGCCAGGTGATCAGCCGAGTGCCCAGCGAAGCCGCCAGCTCTTCGGCCAGCAGCGTCTTGCCGGTGCCCGGCTCGCCCTTGATGAGCAGCGGGCGCTGGAGTACCACGGCGGCATTCACCGCCTGCTTGAGTGCATCGGTTGCGATATACGAAGAGGTAGAGTCAAACGCCATGCTGGGCCTCGGCTTGTCGAAAGCGGGTTTATAAAAGGGTAAACGAATTCAAACAAGTGTACGTGAGGGTTGTGCTCAAGGCCAAGAGGATACACCGCGATGGCTACGACGGGTGGTATGCCGGTGTCTCAAAAGTTACACTTATCTGCGTAACTTAATCACTCCGCAGCTGTCATAATCGCTACAACAGAAGATAACGATAGCGTGGAACGAGAGGGCAACGTCATGCATGCCAACGTCAACCAGCTGCGTTTACAAACCAGGGCGCTCTTGGCGGCGACGCAGCGCGGGGAAACCGTCGACATCACCTACCGTGGTAAGCCTTGTGCTCGGTTAATCGGTGTCGTTGAGAACGACCAGAAAACGCGCCCGGAGCGTAACCCTGCCTTCGGTTTATGGGCGGATCAGGGTAGCTCGAATGGCAACGATGTCGAGTCACAAGTGCGTCGCTTGCGCGCTCCACGTAACTTCGAGATGAGTGAGTGATGCTCGTCGATACAGACGTACTGATCTGGAATCTCCGCGGTAATATTGCGGCGGCAGAACGACTGGATGACTTGCCTGGTTTTTCGTTGTCCGCTGTGAGTTATATGGAGTTGGTTCAGGGCATGCGCAACAAGCAAGAACTCAACCAACTGCGCCAAGCGCTACACTATTGGCAGGCGAAAATAGTTCATTTGGACGAAGGCGTCTCGGCGCGTGCCACGTTTCTGGTCGAAAGCTACGCACTCAGCCATAACATGCAAATGGCAGATGCACTTATTGCCGCAACGGCCATGGAACTGGGGGCTCCCTTGCTAACCGCCAATGATCGCCATTACCGACATATTGATGGGTTGGATTTAGACATCTTTCGTCCAGGTTAAATGGCTCAGTCGGTCGCTGAACAACATATCACCCCTGCCAGTTCGGCGGCACTATGCCTTGCTGCTGCATCTTCCGGTATACGGTAGGCCTCGAGACCCCAAGCAGACGAGCCACGGCGCTAATGTTCCAGTGCTGCTCCTTGAGTGTTTCCAGCAGTGTGTGATCGCTGTCGCTACCAGCGACTGCCGTCAGGGGAGGTGCTTGCCGCGTGATGCGTTGGCTTAGGCACTGCTCGGGTAAATCATAAACTGTGATTTCCTCGCTTTCTGAGGTGGCCAAGGCAAACGCCAGTGCATTTTTTAGTTGGCGGATATTACCAGGCCAAGTGTAGGCCAGCAGGGCGCTGATGGCATCGGCTCTCAGGCGGGGCGTGTGCGCCCCCTGGCGCTCGTTGACGACCTCATCGAACACCTGACGAATCACGAAGAGCCGGTCGGCTCGCTCACGCAGGGCGGGCAGGCTGAGCTGGGCGCCGTTCAGGCGGTAATAAAGGTCTTCGCGGAACTCACCCTGGGCAATCATGGCGTCGATATGGCGGTGGGTGGCGGAAATGACCCGAATATCGACTTTTTCGGGTTTATTCGCCCCCAGCGGCATCACTTCGCGCTCGGCCAGTACCCGCAGCAGGCGGGTTTGCAGCGCCAGCGGCATGTCGCCGATCTCATCCAGAAACAGGGTGCCGCCATGGGCCTGGGGGATCAGCCCGCGCATGCCTTTGGCTCGGCCGCCGGTAAAGGCGCCGGGTTCGTAGCCAAACAGCTCGCTTTCGATCAGGGCTTCGGGAATGGCCGCACAGTTCACCGCCACGAAGGGGCCGTTGGCCCGGTGTCCGCTGTCGTGCAGGGCTCTCGCCACGACTTCCTTGCCGGCGCCTGTTTCGCCGGTGATCAACACGTTGACGCTGACCTCATTGCGCAACCGATCGGCAAGCTTCTGGACTTTGCGCATGGCGGGGTCGTCGCCACCCAGCCGTGCCAACGGCGCGGCCAAGGGAGTCTGGGAGCGCTCTGCTGCCTCTCGGCGGGGCCGTTTTGGCTCCAGCAGGCTGAGAAAAATAGATGGTATTGCTGGCACGGGCACGAAACGCTCGCAGTTGGTCGTCGCTGGCGCCATTGATGCTCAGTACGTCGGCCATGTCGCACTCGAACAGTTCACCCAGCATGGGGGCGTGATGGCTTGACCAGGGCGGCCAGCGGCGCTGGTGCGCACTGATCAGCTCGCGGCCCACGGCGTTGGCGGCAATCACTTGGCCGTTCTCTTCCATGGCGATGAGACCGCGCCCGTTGACATGCACGAATTCCCGCGAGGTATCCAGGCGCACCATCAGGCAGTCGCGGTAGCGCTGCAAGAAGTAGGCATCTTCGATCATGCGGGCGTAAAGGGTGACCAGCGAGAGGCTGAAGTTCTGGCTTTCGTGCTGGGCCGGTGAGTGGAGCGCTGAAATGTCCAGCACGGCCATGACGTTGCCCTGCGGGTCGGCGATGGGGGCAGCGGTGCAGGTGAGTGAAATATGCGTGGCGTCGAAGTGCTCCTGACGGTGGCAAATGATCGCCTGGCGGTCGTGCAGGCAGGTGCCCACCGCACAGGTGCCCGCGAAGCGCTCGTCCCAGTCGGCACCCAAATAGAGGCCCGCCTTGCGTAGCTGCTGGTCTTGGCTTGGGTTGCCGCGAAACTCGACGGTAATGCCCCGGTGGTCGGTGAGCAACAGCACGTAGCCGAGCTGGGCGATTTGTCCGTAGAGCTGGTCGACCCCGGCTCGGGCAACGTGCAGCAGTTCATCGACGGATTCGCGATGCTCGAGCAGTGTTTGCTGGGGCACCACTCGGGCAGGGCGGGGCTGCGTGGGGTCGAGCCGATACTCGTTCAAGCAGCGCAGCCAGGAGCGGCGGATAGTGGCCTGCGCCGGTAGCTGGGGCACATCCAGCCCTTCGCCGAGCTGAAAGATGTGTTCGATGTGCTGGCGCTGCATCGGGGCCAGGCGGGTCGGTGGCAGTGATGGCGTTGGCATGGCGTATCCACACAAAATTCTTGTTGTGTCTCCAGCCTATGCGCTTTGTGGTGGGTGTCAACGAGGGCGTATTACGCCGTTAGTCGCGCGTTACACCTGTAACGTGGCGCGTACACAAGGCGTGACAGCTGTACGCGGTTGGCACGGTTTTATAGCGCTTCGAAGATGCTTGATTGATGATGTTTTTCAGTCATTTATTACCGGTTTTGAGCGTTTGGCACGGCGGGTGCTTAGGGTTGGGTGTCTTATCGACAGCTCAACAATAACAACGACTCTGGAGTACCCGCGATGACTCACACCGAGGCAAGTACACCCTCTAACGCCACCACCTCCGTTCAGGCATGGCTGCAGGCCCTGGATGACGCGCTGCAGGCGCAGGATATTCAGCGCGTATTAACGCTGTTCAACGACGAGTGCTATTGGCGCGACTTTTTATCCTTTACCTGGAATCTCAAAACCTGCGAAGGCAAACAGGAGATTCAGGCGATGCTGGAGGCCACCCTGGCGAATACCCGGCCTGGCCAGTGGCAGATAGACGGCGACGCCAGTGAGAACGGCGATACCGTGGAGGCGTGGTTCACGTTTAAAACGGCCATTGCCAGCGGCAAAGGCTACCTGCGGTTGAAGAACGGCAAGTGTTGGACGCTGCTCACCACCCTGCAGGCGCTGGATGATTTTCCCGAACCGCGTAACCACCACCGCCCCAAAGGGGCCGAGCATGGCGCCAACAAACAGCGCGAAACCTGGCTGGAAGCCCGCGAGCGTGAAGAGGCTGAGCTGGGCTATACGCGCCAGCCCTACTGCGTGATCATCGGAGGAGGACAAGGCGGCATTGGCCTGGGGGCGCGGCTAAAGCAGATGGGCGTGCCTACCCTCATCATCGAGCGTAACGAACGCGCGGGGGACTCCTGGCGCAAGCGCTATAAATCCCTCTGCCTGCATGACCCGGTGTGGTACGACCACCTGCCCTATATTCCGTTTCCCGACAACTGGCCGGTGTTTGCCCCGAAAGACAAAGTGGGCGACTGGCTGGAAATGTACACAAAAGTGATGGAGCTCAACTATTGGAGTTCCACCACCTGCGATAATGCACGCTTCGATGAAGCTGCAGGCGAGTGGGTGGTGAACGTCAAGCGCAACGGTGAGCAGATCACGCTACGTCCGAAACAGCTGGTGATGGCCACCGGCATGTCGGGCATGCCTAACATCCCCAAATTTCCGGGCGCGGAGTATTTCGAAGGCGAGCAACAGCACTCCAGCCAGCATCCGGGGCCAGACGCCTACGCCGGTAAAAAGTGCGTGATCGTGGGGTCGAACAACTCGGCCCACGACATTGCGGCGGCTCTCTGGGAGCACGATGCCGATGTCACTATGCTTCAGCGCTCTTCGACGCATATCGTCAAGTCGGACTCGTTGATGGAAGAGGTGCTGGGGCCGCTCTATTCGGAAAATGCGGTGGCGGGTGGCCTGACCCATGACAAGGCTGACCTGCTGTTTGCGTCGATTCCCTACAAGGTGCTGCCCGATTTCCAGCGGCCAGCCTTCGCCGCCATCAAGCAGCGTGATGCGGCGTTTATCGTATACGCCACGGGCTATGGCTCGATGAATGGCTGGGCGGCACTACTCGCACTACTTGGCGCTGCAGTTGAAAGCGCGTATGGAAGGCCTGGAAACTCCCGTGTACGGGCTTCAGCCGGTACATCATGTGTCTTGATAGGAAGGACTAGTCATGAGTCAAACCAATATGCAAGCAGCGGTGTGGTATGCAGCCAGGGATCTTCGCGTGGAGCAGGTGCCTGTGCCTACCATTAACGATCCTCACTCGGTGAAGGTGAAAGTAGCCGCCTGTGGGATTTGCGGCAGCGATTTGCATGAATACGCCGCCGGGCCGATTTTTATCCCGGTGGGCAAGCCGCACCCCATCAGCGGCGAACAGGCGCCCATCATCATGGGCCATGAGTTTGCGGGGGAAGTGGTGGAGGTCGGTGAAAAAGTCACCCGCGTGAAGGTGGGGGATCGCGTCGCCATCGAGCCGATCCTTTCGCCCAACAAGGATGGCGCTTACCAGATGGAGCGCTACAACCTGACGCCGCTGCTCGGCTTCCACGGCCTTTCCGGTGGCGGCGGTGGCTTTTCCGAGTTCACCGTCATGGGCGAGCACATGGTGCACAAACTGCCGGATGACCTGAGCTTCGAGCAGGGGGCCCTGGTAGAGCCCGCCGCCGTGGCGCTGCATGCGGTGCGCCAGAGCAGCCTGAAGGCCGGGGATAGTGCTGCGGTGTTCGGCGCCGGGCCGATTGGCCTGATGACCATCGAGGCCCTCAAGGCCGCCGGGGCTGCGCAGATCTACGCGATAGAAGTCGCGCCATCCCGCAAAGCCAAAGCCGAAGCGTTGGGAGCCATTGTGGTCGACCCACAGCAAGAAGACGCCGTGGAGAAGCTGCACGCATTGAGCGAGGGTGGGGTCGATGTGGCGTTCGAAGTCACCGGCATTCCAGCCGTGCTCAACCAGGCGCTGCACAGTACCCACGAAGGCGGCGAAGTGGTGGTGGTGAGCATATGGGAGGGGGACGCCAGCTTCCAGCCCAATGACCTGGTCATCAAGGAGCGCACCATGAAAGGCATCATTGCCTATCGGCATGTCTATCCGGCGGTGATGGCGTTGATGCAGCGGGGCTATTTCCGGGCCGAAGACATGGTCACCCAGCGTATTCCTCTGGCCAACATCGTCGAAGAGGGCTTCGAGGCGCTGTTGAGCGACAAGGCGCAGGTGAAAATCATCGTCACGCCCTAGGGACGCCTTTCGTCACCCGCAAAGGCCATCTTCGGATGGCCTTTTTTGGCATGAGCGGGTCGCTACTCGGCGTAGATCATTTTGCGGGTCATGCCGCCGTCGGCCACGATGTTCTGACCGGTGATGAACCCGGCCTCGTCGGACAGCAGAAAGCGCGTCAGGGCAGCGATGTCTTGGGGCGTGCCCACGCGCCCAGCCGGGTGCTGGTCACGATCGATGGCGCGGTGCTCCACCGGCTGCTGGCGGCTGGGCTTTTGCCAGTCGCCCACTTCGATCCAGCCTGGGCTGATGGCGTTGACGCGAATGTTCGGGCCAAGGCTCACGGCAAGCGCATGGGTGAGGGCCACGATGCCACCTTTGCTGGCCGCATACGCTTCGGTGTCGGGTTCGGATTGAAGGGCTCGGGACGAGGCCATCAGCACGATACTGCCACCATGAGGCCGCAAATACGCCGCCCCATGCTTGGCGCACAGGAATGCGCCGGTGAGGTTGGTATTCAAGTAGGCTTGCCAGGTTTCCAGTGGCAGCTGTTCGATCGTGCCATGAAACGGGTCGGCGATGCCCGCGTTGTGGACGATGCCATCCAGCCTGCCAAAGTGTTCCACGGTGCGTTCAAGCGTGCGGGCAATGTGTTCCTCTTGGCTGACGTCAGCTTCCAGAGCCAGTAGCTGGTCGTACTGTTTCAACCGCTGCGTCGCAGCGCGCAGCGCTTCTGCATCGATATCGACGATGGCCACCTGGTGGCCGTGGGAGAGTAGCTCGTCCGCGATGCCCAAACCAATCCCCCTGGGCACCGCCGGTCACATACACTGTTTTACGCTGCATCATGATGATTTTACTGCCTGAAGGCCTGGTGAGTGGGGGAAACGTGCGCTAGCGGGGTCAAATGTAAAATATCTATACAGCTAACGACAGCTCTCGCCTCTAATGCATAGAGTTAACCATATTGAAGGACGTTTAACACTCCGCTCGCGGCGGGCTGTAGGTGTGAACGCCAATTGAGAGGTTGATTATGGTAGAGAGTGAGCGGGCGCCACTTCAGGCACTGCATGGTTTGGCGCTACTGGATACACCTCCCGAAGAGCGCTTTGATCGCTTTACACGCATTGCCGTTCAGTTATTTGGGGTCGATATCGCGCTCGTCTCACTGGTGGACGAGGAGCGGCAGTGGTTCAAGTCCCACCAAGGGCTCGCGCTGACACAAACCTGTCGAGAAGAGTCCTTGTGTGCCCACGCCATTCAAACTGATGGCATTTTTGAAGTGGCAGGGCGGGCAGGAGTTTGCGTGTACGCTCTCGGCCGGCATGGTATGCAGTCTGGACGTGGCAGAGAGTGACAGGGAGCGGTTACTGGTGCTGGCCGACGAAGCGCTCTATCGCGCCAAACGCGGTGGGCGCAATCAGGTGTGCAGCTGATACCGTTTGGGGCCAAGCGTCGTTATGAAGCATAAACCTGAGTTCCTGCGCACCATTGGTGCGATCCGCGCCTCCTGGCGCAGAGAATCATACAATAAACAGGTGGAAATTTTTATAAGGTGTTGTTTTTAATGTTTTTATAAGATACTGGCACGTTGCTCGCTATATATTAGTCAAGCGGCAAATGAAAAGAGTCTTCACCGTTAGCCTGACCCGCGGATTATCGAAGCTCTCCCTTCTTTGTCATGCCGATGCGACCTGTCGCACGGTACAACGAGTGAGCTGGCGTGCTCCACCTGGGTCCCCTTCGGGGGAC
>NZ_LFGT01000026.1:24408-26838 GCF_002078115.1 Halomonas sp. BC2
ATCAGTTAACGCGAAAAACCTCGCACTTCGTCAGCTACGCCGACGTCAACTCCGACATCAACCTGGATGGCACTGGCCGTGTAGGTGAAGTGGACATCGAGCCTGTCACCGCAGGCGGTGGTATTACCTACCGTTTCTAAGCCTAACGTTTCCAAGTCTGGCGGTTAATCGCCAAGGTACGCCCGGTTCCTTCATTGGAACCGGGCGTTTTCTTACCTGGCACTAATGTAGTTGTGTCAGGTTGTCGCAACCGCTTTCCGTGATCACGATGTTGTCTTCGATGCGGATACCACCGCAGGCGGCCAAAGCGTCCACCGTGGCCCAGTTGACGGCAATTCCCTGCTGGCGCAGCGGTGCCAGCAGCATGGGAATGAAGTAGAGCCCGGGTTCGATGGTGACCACCATGCCGGGGCGCAGCGTGCGCGTCAGGCGTAGCGCCGGATGTTGCGGTGGCGGCGGCGCTGGCGTGCCATCGGAGTGCATCAGCCCCGCCACGTCATGCACCTGGATGCCCAGCGAGTGGCCCAAGCCATGGGGGCAGAACGCTCGGGTCACGCCCAGCTCGATAGCGCTCTCCGCGCTGCCTTCGTACAGCCCGTGCTGCACCAGAATTTCGGCCAGATAGCGATGCATCTGCTCGTGGAGCGACACAAACTCCACGCCGGGCGCGGCGTGCTGGATCAATTGATCTTTCAGGTGGTGCAGGGCAGTGACCAGCTCGCCAAAGGCGGCCGGGGCATCGGGGCCTGCGTGGGTGCGGGTGATGTCCGCCGCGTAGCCGCGAAAGCGCCGCCCGGCATCCACCAACAAGCTGTGGCGCTGGCTGGGGGCGCTCAGGTCATAATGCTGATAATGCAGTACGCCAGCGTGCTGATTGAGCCCGATGATGTTCTGGTAGGGCACGTCCGACTCGAGCTGTCGGCTGGCTTGCAGGTAGGCCAACTGAATGTCCAGCTCGCTGGCGGCGCCCACAAACGCCGCCTTGGCGGCCTGATGCCCGGCAACGGCCAGACGATTGGCTTCCCTCAGGCAGGCAATCTCATAGGCGGTCTTGTACATGCGCAGCTCATCCAACGCACGGACGAGGGCGGCGGGGTGCAGCTGTGCGGAGTTGGCGAGCACAGAAACGCTCTCCAGGGTCTCGATATCACCAATCACGGCTGCGTTGCCCGCTAGCGGCGGGGTGATCTTGTCGCTGCACAAATGCACGTCGAATTCGGCTACCCACGGCTCTTCCGGCAGTTGGGTGGGCAAGTGCCAGAAATCGGCTGGCGCGTAGATATAGAGCTGAGGCCGCTGACCGGGCTGCACCACGATCCAGCTGTGCTGAACATCGGCCAACCCTACCCAGTGGGTGAAATGCCCGTAGGCCTGAAAGGTGGTAGTGTGATCATCGGCAAAATGGTAGCGGGCGTGGCCGCTGTAAATGGCCAGACAATCCAGCTGATGGTGCTCAAGCAACTGGCTATAAGCCTGGCGAAGATGCGCGATATGCTCACGCTGTCGTGCGTTCAGTGATGCAGACATGGGGTTTCCTTTAGGGTCGTAGGGGAGGGAGCTCGCTCCATAAGCTGTCCAGCTCTGCGTGGTGGTGTTGGTGGTGACGGTACAGCCTCAACTCCATGGGCACGTCCCAGCGGCTGTCGCCTGCGCGCACCAGTTGGCCGCTAGCCAGTTCGCTGGCCACGTTGCGTTCGGGTAGCCAGCTCATGCCGTAGCCCAACAGTACCAGTTCCTTGATGCCTGCGGCGTAGAGGTTCTCGCTCTGCGCGGTCAGGTAGGTCGTATGGGGAAGGCGGGCAAGGTGTGCCTGGACCGCCGAACCCAACAGCCCGCGTTTGGGGTAGGCAAGCCAGGGCACCGGCTGCTGGCGCGTGCCAGGTAGCTGCGTGCAGGGCGACTCATCGCTGGTCAGGCCCGTCACGGGTATCAGCCGCTCCTGGCCAATGACGCGATAGGTACTGCTGCTGGTGTCGATGTCCAGATCGCAGCGGCCCACGGGCCAGTAGCAGATGGCCAGATCACATTCGGCCCTGGCCAGTGCCTGAAAATAGTCGCTGGCCACCCAGCCCGTGGCGCGCAAGTAGGGCTGCACACGCTCTTGCCAACCCTGTTGGGCCAGCCATTCGGGCAAAAAGTGGGCCAGCAGACTTTGTGGGGCAGCCACCATGATGCGGCGCTGTTGGCCAGCGCTGATCGCCCGAACGCGCTCTCTGGTGAGGCGCACGCGCTCGGTGACCTGTTCGCAGAGCGTCAGGAACTCTTCTCCCGCTGGGGTCAACGACAGTGGCAGGGTCTGTCGGTTGATCAACGTCACGCCCATTTCCTCTTCCAGCAGCTTGATGCGCCGTGAAAAAGTAGGCTGTGTCACGTGCTGCTCGTCGGCAGCGCGGGAGAAGTGTCGCGTTCTGGCCAAGGCAATGAAGTCTT
>NZ_LFGT01000026.1:28437-36739 GCF_002078115.1 Halomonas sp. BC2
CCAGCGAATTTCCATGCCTTACCTCGCAAGACGGCCTCGCGTGAGGCCTGAATGAAGCGGGCCATTACAAGCGCCCCTCCTCGACAGCGTGGCACGCCACGCGAGTGCCGTCATCCTGTGTTTGCAATGCCGGAATCTCCTGCTTGCAGCGGGCGTTGGCATGGGGGCAGCGGCCATGAAAGACACAGCCGCTAGGCAGATTGACCGGCGTCGGCACTTCACCGGAGAGGCGAATGTGTTGGGGGCGGTCATCTTCCAGCCGAGGAATGGCCGACAGCAGCGCCTGCGTATAGGGATGGCGCGGCTTGGCAAACAGCGTGGCCGTGGTGGCGACTTCACACACCGTGCCCAGGTACATCACCGCCACGCGGGTGCCGAAGTGCTCGACCACCGCCAAGTCGTGGGTGATGAACAGGTAGGTGAGGTGGCGGTCACGCTGGGCGTCCATCAGTAGGTTCAGCACCTGGGCCTGGATCGATACGTCCAGAGCCGAGATGGGCTCATCGGCCACGATGAATTCCGGGTCCACGGCCAGCGCCCTGGCGATGGCGATGCGTTGGCGCTGCCCACCGGAAAACTCATGGCCAAAGCGCTTGCCCCAGTCCGGGTCGATGCCCACCGAGCGCATCACTTCTTCCACCTTGTCGAGAATCTGCTGACGGTTCCAGTCTGGGTGGTGCAGGCGCAGCGGCTCTTCCAGCGTCTGCTGGATCGTCATGCGCGGGTTCAGCGACGCGTAGGGGTTCTGGAAAATCATCTGCATGCGCTTGCGATAAGGCAGCAGTTGACGGGTGGAGAGATGGTCGATGCGCTCGCCGCCGTAACGAATTTCGCCTTCGGAGGGGGTAATCAGCCCCATCACCGTGCGTGCTACGGTGGATTTACCGCAGCCGGATTCGCCGACTACGCAGAGCGCTTCGCCACGCTTGATCTCCAGGTTGACCCCGTTGATGGCGTGCACGTACTCCTGATGACGAACCAGCTTGCCGCCCTTGAAGCGCAGCTGCTCGAGAAAGTCGCCCGATAGCGAAAAGCGCTTTTTCAGATCGCGTATTTCCAGCAGCGTATCGCTGGCCGTAGCGGGAGCGGTCGTTGGGCGTGTGTCGGCCTGGGCATTCATAGGCTCTCCTCCTTCAGGCGGCGATCTTCGAGCATTTCAGCCACCATATGGCAGGCAACGCGGCAGTTGCCTGACTCCACGAACGTGGGCACCTGCTGAGTACACGCCGGGCGCGGCTGACCGTCGCTGCGCAGGATAAAGTCGCAGCGGGGATGAAACGCGCAGCCGGTGGGCAAGTTGGAAAGCGACGGCATGCTGCCCCGAATCTGATTCAGTTTTTCGCCGGGGGTGGCCATCTGGGGCAGGGCGTTGATCAGCCCCTGGGTGTAGGGGTGCTGGGGGTCATTGATGATTTCACGGGTCGGCCCCTGCTCGATCACACGGCCTGCGTACATGACCAGCATGCGCTGGGTGACCTGGCTGACGACGCCCAGGTCGTGGGTGATCAGGATCAGGCCCACGTTGTGCTGCTCGCAAAGCTCCAGCAGCAGCGCCATGATTTCCGCCTGGATGGTGACGTCCAGCGCCGTGGTTGGCTCATCGGCAATGATGATGTCGGGGTCCAGCAGGAGCGCAATGGCGATGATGATACGCTGGCGCATGCCGCCGGAAAGCTCGTGGGGGTATTGGTCCAGGCGCTTTTCCGGCGACGGGATCTGCACCTGCTTGAGCTTGTCCAGAGCAATGGCTCGGGCCTCGCGGGTGGAGATGCGGCGGTGCGCTTTCAGACACTCGACCATCTGCTCACCGATCGAGAGCACCGGGTTGAGGGTCATCATCGGGTCCTGGAAAATCATCGAGATACGATTGCCGCGCACCTTGCGCAGGCCCCGCTCGGACATGGTGTTGAGGGTTTTACCCTCGAAGGTGATGCTGCCACCGGCAATGAATCCGGGCCGTGAAATCAGGTTGAGCAGTGAAAAGGCCGCCACCGACTTGCCCGCGCCGGATTCACCGACGATGCCTAGCCGTTCGCCCCGCTCCAGAGTGAAGTTGACATCCCGTAAGGCGCGGACTTCACCCTGACGCAGGGCAAAGCGAACATCCAGTTGTGAGACTTCAAGAAGTGCCATGGTGTCTTCAGCCTTTATACAGTCGTGGGTTCATGACATCGCGCAGCCAGTCGCCCAGCAGATTGATCGACAGCACCAGCACCACCAATACCGCGCCGGGCATCATGGTGATCCACCAGGAGCCGGATTGAATGTAGTCGAAGCCCGCCTTGATCAACGAACCCAGCGACGGGTGGGTTTCCGGCATGCCCAGCCCCAGAAACGACAGCGCCGCTTCGGAGATGATCGCGTTGGCGATCTGAACGGTGGAGATGACGAAGATCGGCGACAGCGTATTGGGAAGCACATGACGGAACATGATGCGTCGGCTGCGCAGCCCCATGACGCGGGCGGCGTCCACGTACTCCTTGTTCTTCTCTGCCAGTACCGATGCGCGCACGGTACGCGCATACTGCGGCCATTCGGCGAGTCCGATGATCAGAATCAGCATGAGCACGGCGTACTGGCTGTAGAAGGCGCTGCCCATGGTGGCTTTCACCACGGCACCGACCACGATGGCCACCATCAGCGTCGAGAACGACAGCTGAATGTCTGCCAGGCGCATCAGGAAGGCATCGACTCGCCCGCCCAGATAACCGGCCATCAGGCCAAAGGTCACGCCCAGCAGGGCTTGCAGTGCCACCGCGCCAAAGCCGATCAGCAGCGATACCCGCGTGCCGTACAGAATGATCGACCACAGGTCGCGCCCCTGGGCATCGGTGCCCAGGGTGTAGCGCTCGTCGGCTCCGTCGATCCAGAACGGCGGCAGTTCCGACGACATGATGTCGATCTGGCGCAGGTCGTAGGGGTCGGTAGGGGCCAGCAGTGGCGCCGCGAAGGCCGCCACCACCAGGCAGATGAACACGGCCAGGCAGAGCTGAGCGGTACGGTCGCGCTTGAAGCTGTACCACAGGAAAGAGTCGCGCAAGCGCTCCCAGCGGCTGGGGGCTGAGGGAGGAGTGGACGTTGTCATGCGGGCTTACCAGTCAGTTTAACGGTGGGATTCACGAAGCCGTAGATCAAATCCACGATGGTGTTGGTCACCACGAAAATGACCCCGACGATCATCAGATAAGTGACGATCAGCGGAATGTCGGCGTGGTTGATGGCATCCAGGAACATCAGTCCCATGCCCGGCCACTGGAACACGGTTTCGGTCAGAATGGTATAAGCCACCATGGTACCGATCTGAACGCCCCCCACGGTAATCACCGGGAGCATGGTGTTTTTCAGCGCATGCACGAAGTAGACCCGGCGCATGGAAATACCCTTGGCGCGGGCATACTTCACGTACTCCGATTGCAGTACTTCCATCATTTCGGCGCGGATCAGGCGGATGAACAGCGGCAGCATGATGGAGGCCAGCGAGACTGCAGGCAGCACCAGATGCTTGATGCCGTCCCAGGTGACCAGGTTGGTATCCCAGTGGCCGACCACGTGGACCAAATCATAGCCACGGCCAAAGGAGGGCATGTTGCCCTGGGTAGAGAGCGCGCTGTTCAGCCAGGCGCCCCAGGCGGTGCCCTCCGGGAACAGCGAAACGGTCATGCCAATGGAGAAAATCTGGATCAGTACGATGGCGGTCAGGAACACCGGTATCGAAATGCCGATGATCGAGGCCCCCATGAAAAAGCGCGAGATGGGCGAGCGCGGTTTGATGGCGCTGTATACCCCGATGGGAACAGAGAACAATACGATGATCAGCGTGGCCGCGAACACCAGCTCGAGGGTAGCAGGCAAGTGGCGAGCAATCACCTCCAGCGCCGGTTCACGGTAGAAATAGGAGTAGCCGAAATCGCCCTGAAGGGCGTTTCTGGCGAAGCGTGCGTATTGCACCAGGAAGGGGTCGTTGAGCCCCAGCCGTTCGCGAATGGCTTCACGTTCACTTTCGGGGACCGACTGTCCGACCATCTGCTGTACAGGGTCACCCAGGTTATCCTGGATGGCGAAGGCCAGTACACTGATGACAAACATCACCAATATTGCGTGCATCAGCCGCTTGATTAGAAAAGCAATCATGGCGTACGCCACCTGTGTGGAAAGTTTCACTAAACATCAGGGCAAGGCATGACGCTGCCCGGCGGGTCGCGTCATGCACGACGCTTCGCCCTCCTGAATCCTGGAGAGCGAAGCGTCCTTGCGTGGGTTATGTCGTTAAGGGGTGATTAACGCGTAATCACCAGATCGCCCAGGTAGGGGAAGTCGGTGGCGTTGACCACCGGCTCGATGTCGATGCCGTCAGCGGCGGCATAGGCCAGGTTCTGCCAATGCAGCATGATGAAACCAACGTCTTCGTACAGCATGGCTTCGGCTTCACGCAGCATTTCACCGCGTTTTTCCAGATCGGTCTCACTGTCGGCCTGGGTTACCAGCGCATCGATTTCTTCGTTGCAGTAGCTGCCGTAGTTGTACTGACCGGCACCGCTCTCGGTGTCGATGCAGAACGACAGGTACTGGAAGAAGTTGGCGGTGTCTTCGGTGTCCGAGTGCCAGCCGATCATGGCAATGTCGGATTGACGCGTGTCGTACTCCGGCCAGTACTGGGCCAGCGGCATGGTGCGCAGGTTAACGTTGATGTTGATACGCGCCAGCATGTTGGCTACGGCCTGGGCAATCTGCGCATCGTTCACGTAGCGGTTGTTCGGGGCGATCATGTCGACGCTGAAGCCCTCTTCGTAGCCCGCTTCCGCCATCAACTCCTGAGCACGCTCCAGATCGTAACGAGGTACCAGGTCCGGGTTATAGCCGGAGTAGCCTTCCGGTGAGAACTGACCCGCGGGCGTTGCAAAGCCGCGCATCAGGCGCTCGGCAATGCCTTCCTGGTTGATGGCCAGGTCGACGGCCTGACGCACGCGTGCATCCTGGAACGCCTCGACGCGCTCTTCATTCAGCTGGAAGCCGATGATACGCGTACCGGGGATTTCAACCAGATTGGCGCCTTGTGCATCGCGCACACGGTCCAGGTCGTTGGGCGGTACGGCATCGATGAAATCGACGCCACCGGACAGCAGGGCCGCCACGCGGGAGGCGTTTTCGGCAATCGGCGTCAGCACGATGCTGGTCACGTTACCTTCGCTGTCGGTGTCCCAGTAGTCTTCAAAGCGTTCGAAGTCGACGCGAACGCCCTGGCGACGGTCGGTGACCACGAAGGGCCCGGTGCCGGAAACGTTACGCGATGCAAACGAGTTGCCTGCCTTGACGATTTCCGCCTTGTCGTTGCCGTCGTCGGTCTCGCCCGTGTAGAACTCGCTGTCCATGGGGAAGATGTAGGTGGCCAGGTTCAACAGCAGCGGGTAAGGCTCGGTGGTGGTGATTTCGATGGTGTAGTCATCGACCGCTTCGGCGCTGGCGATCGGCTCGAAAATGGCGCGATAATCCGGACTCTCTTTCAGGCGCTCGATGGTCCAGACCACGTCCTTGGCGGTGAACGGATTGCCGGAATGGAAGGTAACGCCTTCACGCAGGGTCATGCGTACATGGGTGTCGTCGATTTGTTCCCACTCGGTGGCCAGACGCGGTTCGAACTGGAAGTCCTTGGTCCAGCGCACCAGGGGGTCGAATGACAAATGCGAGAAGCGCAGGACACCGCCAGAAAGCTGTTCGTGCAGGTCGAGGGTTTCAGGGTCGGCCGAGTAACCGATGCGCAGGGTTTCTGCACTGGCAGTCAGCGGCAGTAGTGCGGTGCCTGCCATGGCAGCACCCACGACAGTGGCCAGTAGTGTCTTTTTCAGCGTCATGATCGTTCCCATGTGTATTGTTTATTGTTCGTTTTGTCGACGGATGGCCCATCCACAAAACAGACACGGTCAGCTCGTAAGCTATCCTGACAACATAGAGACAGGTGGTTGTGACACACAATCGAAATAATGACAGGCCTCATTCATCTACTGAATGATCGGGGCTGGCGCGGCCGCCACGGCATCTGCTGTAAGACTAAAGTCGTGATCATGCGGTCGTGCAAAAGTGCCCGGCAGGTAAGCCACAAGGGAAAGGTAATGAAAATACAAGGTGTTAAACCGTTACTAATGACTGTTTTGCTGGCCATGACAGGCTGGGCGGCTGCCAGCGAGCTAGCTGCAGGGATCACAGGGACGCTGGATGGAGAGGACCAGCAGTGGTTTATCCTCGATCCCAGCAGCGAGCCCAGTGCCACGTTCATCGAAGAGGGAGACCGTTGGGTGGTGGAGATGACCGGCTACCGGGACCCGGAGAAATGGGCGGCCCGAGATGCGCTGGTCATTCAGTTGGTGCTGGCCGACGAGCGGCTCACCGATGCCCGAGTGCTGCACCTGATCGGCGATGCCGTTCACCCGCCGTACTACACGGCCAGCTATGACGAGCTGACCGTGGTGCTTGCTCGGGTGGAGCGCGAAGGCAGCTGGTTACATCTTCAGGGCACCCTCGAGGGGCTGCTGGCGCTACAGCATAGCCCGGAGGCTGACCCTCTTGTGGAAGAGGGTGTTAGCCTGGCCGTCACGTTCGACGTGACGGCCCGCAAGGTCGAGTTTTGACGTGGCAGGTACTAAGGCACCAAATCAGGCCCCAAAGCGCTGATGTAGCCAGCGATTGATCTCATCGGACTCATACAGCCACTCTTCACGACCGTCTTCATGGGCGATGCGCAGGCAAGGCACTTTGACCTTGCCGCCGCCTTCCAGCAGGGCCTGCTTGTGGTCCGGGTCCAACTGGGCATCGCGCAGTTCGATCTTCAAACCAAGCCGCGCCATCTCCTTGCGTACCTTGATGCAGAAAGGGCAGCTACGAAACTGATACAGCGCCAATGCCTCACAGGCCGCGTCGACCTCAGCCTGCTCCTCGGCGCTGCGCTCCACCGAGCGCGGCGTGGAGAGTTTTTCCGACACTAGCATCACCGGGGCCAGCAGCACGCGAAGGCCACGGAAAAAGTAACGAACGATAATGCGCATGATAAAAGCTCCTCTCGCCAGCGCAGCGGGGTGTTTAAGGCATGATAGGTGCCGCATCCTGCATCAAAAGCCACCCGTTGTCACTTTCCTGCCCTGATACCGGGTGTCGCGAAGGGAACCAGATGAGCTGGCGTCCCGGGCATGATAATCTTTCCCCTAATGTATGCATTTAGGCTGATATTTCAGTCCGTTGTCAGGGTCATGGAAGGAGCGCTCGCCCATGCGTTTACATGTGATTGGTATCTGCGGCACCTTTATGGGCAGTCTTGCGCTGCTGGCCCGTGAGTTGGGGCACGAGGTGAGTGGGTCGGATGCGAACGTGTATCCGCCCATGAGCACTCAGCTCGCCGAGGCGGGCATCACGCTGATGGAGGGGTATCGCGCCGACAACCTGCAGGGCCCGTTGGACCTGGTAGTGGTGGGCAACGCTCTCTCACGCGGTAATCCGGAAGTCGAGGCGCTGCTTGATAGCGGCCTGCGCTACACCTCGGGTGCCCAGTGGCTAGCGGAGTACGTGCTGCCGGGCCGCCGGGTCATTGCCGTGGCGGGCACCCACGGCAAGACCACCACGGCCAGTCTGTTGGCCTGGCTGCTGGAGAGCGCAGGCCTGGAGCCCGGCTTTCTGATTGGCGGTGTGCCGCGCAACTTTGGCGTGTCGGCCAGGCTAGGAGGCGCAGCAGCACCGTTCGTGGTCGAGGCGGACGAGTACGATACGGCCTTTTTCGACAAGCGCTCCAAGTTCGTGCACTACCGCCCGACGATCGCCGTGATGAACAACCTCGAATTCGACCACGCCGATATCTTTCCCGACCTGGCCGCCATCGAACGCCAGTTCCACCACCTGGTGCGTACCGTGCCAGGCAAGGGGCATCTGCTGGTGGCTGACCAGCAGCTCGCGCTGGATCGTGTGCTGGCCATGGGCAGCTGGAGCCCGGTCACCCGCTTTGGCAGCGAGTCCGACAGCCAGTGGCAGCTGCGTCTGGAGCATGCCGACGCCAGCCGCTTTCAGGTGCTGTATAGCCGTGAGCAGGACGAGGAGGACGGCGTGGTGGAGTGGTCGCTCACGGGGGAGCACAACGCTCGCAATGCTTTGGCCGCTTTGGCGGCCGCACGGCTGTGCGGGGTGAACCTGCCGCGTGCCTGCGCGGCGCTGGCACGCTTCCAGACGCCCCGTCGTCGCCAGGAAGTGCGTGGCGAGGTCAACGGCATTCAGGTGATCGACGACTTTGCCCACCATCCCACGGCCATTGCCGCCACGCTGCAGG
>NZ_LFGT01000026.1:37145-43581 GCF_002078115.1 Halomonas sp. BC2
GGGCGGCTGCTGGCCGTGATCGAGCCGCGCTCCAACACCATGCGGCTGGGCGCGCTGCGTGAACGTCTGAACGAAAGCGTTGCCGATGCGGATCACAGCTTCTGGTTCCAGCCTGCTGGCGTGGAGTGGTCGATGGACTCTCTGGTAGAGGCGCAAGGGTCGCGGGCGTCGCTGTATCGGGATATCGATGCATTGGTACAGGCAGTGGTCACCCAGGCGTCACCGCTCGACCGGATCGTGGTGATGTCCAACGGTGGTTTCGATGGTGTTCATGAGCGCCTGTTGGCGGCGTTGGCAGCGGCAAACCCTGCAACAGGAGTATCCGATGAGTGAGTTCAACCCCCCTGTGACGGTGGCGCTGACGGGCGCTTCGGGGGCGCAGTATGGCCTGCGCTTGATCGACGTGCTGGTCGAGGCGGGCCATGAAGTGTGGGTCATGATCTCCAAGGCGGCCCATATGGTCATTGCCACGGAAACGGAGGTATCGCTGCCTGCTCAGCCTCAGCGACTGGAGGAGGCCCTGGTGGCGCAAAGCGGTGCCAGGCCCGGACAAATTCGCTGCTTTGGGCGTGAAGACTGGATGGCCCCCGTGGCCTCGGGCTCCGGTGCGCCTTCCGCCATGGTGATCTGCCCGTGTTCCACCGGCACCCTCTCTGCGGTGGCCACCGGGGCCAGCAACAACCTGATCGAGCGTGCCGCCGATGTGGCGATCAAGGAGCGGCGCACGCTGGTCATGGTGCCCAGGGAGAGTCCTTTTTCTCCCATTCACCTGGAGCACATGCTCACTCTGAGTCGCCTGGGTGTGGTGATCCTGCCTGCCGCGCCGGGGTTTTATCATCGTCCTCAGTCCATGGAGGATCTGATCGATTTCATCGTCGCGCGGATTCTCAACCAGCTGGGCATCGAGCATCGCTTGATGCCACGCTGGGGCGAAGGGTAATCCCGGCGGTGCCACACTTTTGTGCCTACGATTCGCCATATCACTGACTTTCGCCACCGTTCACCACAAGGAAGCGTCACCATGTCCTGGGCTACTCTATCGGTCTTCGTGCCAACCTTTCTGTTCGTATCGCTGACCCCCGGCATGTGTATGACGCTGGCCATGGTGCTGGGGATGACCCAGGGGGTGAAGCGTACGCTCTGGATGATGATTGGTGAGTTGATGGGCGTGGGCCTGGTGGCCGCGGCGGCAGGCGCTGGGGTGGCGGCCCTGATGTTGCGCCAGCCTGAGCTGTTCACTGCGTTCAAGTGGATTGGTGGGGCTTACCTGGCGTATCTGGGGGTGATGATGTGGCGCTCGCGGGGGCGCATGGCCATTCCCAGCGAGCTGGACACAGGGCCGCCTGCAGGCCGCTGGCAGTTGGCCATGCAGGGGCTGGTGACCGCCGTGGCCAACCCCAAGGGCTGGGCATTCTTCATGGTGCTGCTGCCGCCGTTTCTGGACAGCAGCCGCCCGCTGGCCCCTCAGCTTAGCCTGTTGATCGCGCTGATCCTGATCATCGAGTTCGGCAGCATGCTGGTGTATGCCACGGGGGGCAAGACGCTGCGTCGCGTGCTGGGCAAAAGCGGTAACGTACGCCTGTTGAACCGCATTGCCGGGACGCTGATGTTTGGCGTGGGCGCGTGGCTGGCGCTGGGCTGATCACGCCAGCCCGAGCCAGCTACGCGATGGCGCCATCAAACCGGCCCGAACAGTAGCATTCTCGCGCTCACCAGCAGCAGCGATGCCCCGGTGAGCGAGACCCAAGGGATGGCGGGTAGCGGCGCACGATAGCGCCGCTGCCAGTTGAGCTGAACCAGAGCGCAGACCACCAGCCCCATGAGCGCGCCTCCCACCAGATCACTCAGCCAGTGCACGCCCAGAGCCAAGCGCGAGAGCGCCATCGGCAGCGTGACGACAATGGCCATCCAGTAGACCCAGGCACGCCGCTGGCGGGGCAGCCGCGCGGCCATCACGGCGGCCGCCAGCCCGATCATCACCACCCAGGTAGAGGTGTGCGCGCTGGGGTAGGCGTATGAGCCGGTCAGGTGGTCCGGGGTGGTGGGGCGTGCCCGGGCGAACAGTGCCTTGCCCGCGGTGTTGATCAGGGCAATGCCGCCAAGGGCCAGAGCCCCATGCAGCAGCGCATCGAAGCGTTTGACCACCAGCAGCCAGCACGCCCACGGGCTGACCAGGGCCACGATGCCCGCCTTGTCACCGATCATGGCCAATAGCAGGCTGGCGTGGGCAAGCCAGGGGGAGTCGAGCCAGTCGAATAGCCGCTGGGCTTCCAGATCGACCGTCAACGGCGTCACATGGTGCATCACGTACAGCGTCCAGGCGGAGGCCCCGGTAAGCGCGGTAATGAGCAGCAGCAGGGAACCCAGCGGCACTTCCCCCGAACGGCTCATGGCCAACCAGGGGCGACGCATGATCGGAATGCGCCGCACGATGCGTGCCAGCGCAAAATAGACGCGCCCCTGGCGGTCCACCTGAGCACGCCCCCATGAAAACACCACGGCCAATACCACCACCGTGGCGGCAATCAGGATGACGGCCATTTCCACGTTCGTGGGCAGGTTCAGCCGCTGCTGCCAGGTATGGCCGACCAGATAGCCAGGTAGTACATAGGCGGGAGCCCAGAGCGCTGCCGAGGTAATGTTTGCCCAGGCGAAGGTGCGTGCCGGCATTTGCATCATGCCGGCCACCAGCGGGATCACCGGGCGGACAGGCCCGACGAAGCGGCCAATGAAGACCGAGTAGACCCCATAGCGTTCGAAAAAGCGTGCCCCACGTCCCACCCACTCGGGGTGAAGCGACAGCGGCCAGCGGGACAACACCGCCTCACGATGCCGATAGCCCAGATAGTAGCTGACGCTGTCGCCGATGATCGCGCCAATGAACGCCGCGCCAATCAGCCAGGGCAGGTCGAGCCCTTGGTGGCCCGCCAGGGTGGCCGCCGCAGTCATCAATACGACCCCGGGGACCAGCAGGCCAATGAGTGCCAGCGACTCGACCAGGGCGATACCCAACACCAGAAGTAGCAGCAAAGGAGGGGAAAGAGTAAGAGAGAGCAGGGTATCGACAATCGCCAAGAGTGACTCCGTCTGCGGTTATAAATGGGTAATGGATTCTGCGCGTGCTTCCAGACGCTGCAGGTAGCGCTCGAAGCTCTCCTTGCGCATGGGCAGGCAAGTGGCTAGCCGTGCTTCCAACTGGCCTGTTTCCACCAATACGCGCCGTGACAGGGCACGCTGAAGGCGCTCTTTCACGAGTAGCGCGCCGCTTTCACTGGTATCGGGCAAGACCAGCCAGAAGGTCGCACTGCCCGCACGGCCCAGAATGTCGTGATCACGGCAGCGGCTATTGACCTCGCTGCACAGCGCACCCAGCAGCGCGGTCTTGGCGCGCTGGCCAAACTGCTCCTCTGCCATGTCCAGCTGCGGCAAGTGTAGCACCAGCACGGCCAACCGCTTGTTGAGCATGTCGGCGCGCTGAAACTCATTTTTCAGACGCTCTTTGAGCGTGTCGATATGGTACGCATCGCAATCGTTATCGTGGGGGTCGGTAGCCCTGAGCAGTGCCTTGCGCCGCGCGTGCTCCCAGGGGGGCAGTGCGAGCAGCAGAGTCAGGGCAGCAAAGCCCAGGGCAAACTCCTCGTTCAGCGTGGGCAGTTGCCAGATGATCACGGCCATGGCGACCAGATTGGTGGCCAGCGCTCCCCACAGTGGCAGAAGAATGAACGCGGCGGCAAGGGGCAGGCCTAACCAATACAGCGGCAGGTTGGCGTGGGTCAGTACGCCGTGCATCGCCACCAGAAACAGACTGCCCAGCAGCAAGCAGCGTGGCAGGTAGGGTTTGATGCCTCGCCCAAGGTGCATCATCAGGCTGGCCAGTATCAGGGTGGTCATGAACAGTGGAACCAACAGTTCACGGTAGCTGCCCATGGCGTAAAGCCAGGCGGTGTAAGCACAGATAACGATCAGGCTGGCACTGTAAGCCAGGCTCATCAGCCGTTTGGGGGGCGCGGACGTCGTCATGTGATGACGCTCGGCCGCTGTTTACCCATCTGGGCCAGAGCCTCGAGGGTCAGCGCTTCCAGCTCAAGCTCTATCAGGGGAAGCGGTTGGCAAACGGTGTGCTCCGGCAGGGCCGCACATAGCAATTGGCGACGATGGGCGGCCTCGCGGGGCGTTCTGGCCAACATGAGCGTGGCCAGCGTAGTGGCATTCAGGCGGTAAACGTTTTCGAAGCTATAAAGCAGGCTGCACAGTTTGTGGGCCGCAGGCCAGAGCTGGTGGAGTCGAAGGTGAATGATCAATACCTCGGCGTGAATGGCTTCCCGCTCGGAGCGTGTTTGCTCCTTGGTCAAATCACGCAGCAGTTGCTCCCCTGCCCATAGGTTGAGCCCCGGAATCAGCCGCAGGCGCTGGCGCATGGTGCCGCTCAAGTGCACCAGCAGGTAAGTCCGCGCCATGGCCAGCAGGCACAGAATACAAAGCGTTGCGATCAGCAGGCACCACGCTGGTAGGGTCAGCAAGGGTTTGATGATCAGGCAGGTCAGCAGGGCTGCGCACACATTGTACATGGCCACCCAGCGTGGTTGAGGAAGCATGAAGACCGCACCCCAGGCCCATATCAGCAATAGGTGACGTTCAGGGGCAACCGCAATCAGGGCCAACAGGAGGGTTCCCGCCAGCAGTTGCCAGGGCAGGCCTCGTGAGCGGCGATGGCTGAAATCCAGCAGCAGTGCAGTCACCAGTAGCCAGCCGACCGCAAGCCACAGCACAAGGGTGGCCATGAGGGGCGCATTGGGTGTCCAGAGAGCCAGCGCGACGGCGGCGGCCAACAGTGTCACCCTGAGCGGACTGATTTTGTATTTGCTTGGCATGGTGGCTTACTATCTGGCTGATAAACGGGGGTCACCCAGCCTGAGCATAACGCATTGCTTGGCTCGAACCTGCGAATCCCCCAGTATAATGCCCTCAAGGCGTAATATAAGCCTAGCCACTTTCAGTCATGCTTAATATAGGGAGATCGCATGCGCAGCGCTGACGCATTTCAACAAGACGCCCAACACCACCTGGCGGCCGGCGATGTGGCCCGTTACATGACGGCTCTGGGACAGGGGGCTCGCGCAGCGGCCAGCGTATTGCGCCGAGCCGATAGCCAGGCCAAGAACCAGGCGCTGTATGCTATGGCGAAGCGCCTGGCAGCAGCCCGCAGCGACATCCTCAGCGCCAATCAGGAGGATATGCAGCGGGGCCGGGAGAGCGGTTTGGACAGCGCGCTGCTGGACCGCCTGGCACTCAACGATGCACGCATCGATGCCATGATCGAGGGGCTGCATCAAGTGGCGGCGTTGCCAGACCCGGTGGGCGCCATCGATGGCATGAGCTATCGGCCCAGCGGTATCCAGGTCGGCAAGATGCGGGTTCCGCTGGGAGTGATCGGCATCATCTACGAATCACGTCCCAACGTCACCCTGGAAGCCGCTAGCCTGTGCCTCAAATCCGGCAATGCCTGTGTCTTGCGCGGTGGTTCGGAAGCTCGCGCTTCCAATGCCGCTCTGAGCCAATGCATTCAGGCAGGCCTGGCGGATGCCGGTTTGCCCGAGGGCAGTGTTCAGGTGGTTGCCACCACGGATCGCGCGGCGGTGGGTGAGATGATCAGCATGCCTGAGTATATCGATGTGATCATCCCGCGTGGCGGCAAGTCGTTGATCGAGCGCATTTCGCGGGAAGCGCGTGTGCCGGTGATCAAGCACCTGGATGGCGTTTGCCATGTGTACATCGATACCACCGCCGACCCTGCCAAGGCGCTGGCCATCGCACTGAACGCCAAGACCCATCGCTACGGCACCTGCAACACCATGGAAACCCTGCTGGTGGATGCCCCGATTGCCGACCTTCTGCTGCCGGAGTTGGCGCGTGCCTACGCCGAGCACCAGGTAGAGCTGCGCGGCTGCGAGCGAACGCGGGCGCTGTTGCCCCAGGCGCTGGAAGCAACCGAGGAGGACTGGCACGCGGAGTACCTCGCTCCGGTCCTGGCCATCAAGGTGGTCGATGGCGTGGACGAAGCGATCGAACACATCGAACGATACGGCTCCCACCACACCGATGCCATCGTCACCCAGGACTACACCCTAGCGCGTCGCTTCATGGCGGAAGTGGACTCCAGCTCGGTGATCGTCAACGCCTCGACGCGCTTTGCCGACGGGTTCGAGTACGGCCTGGGGGCGGAGATCGGTATTTCCACCGACAAGCTGCACGCCCGTGGCCCTGTCGGCCTGGAAGGCCTGACCACGCAGAAATATATCGTGTTCGGGGATGGCCAGGTTCGCCAATGAGTCAGCGTGTCGGCATGTTTGGCGGCACCTTCGACCCGGTGCACAACGGCCATTTACGCAGTGCCCTGGAAGTACGCGACGCGCTGGGACTGGAAGTGCTGCACATG
>NZ_LFGT01000026.1:43932-49635 GCF_002078115.1 Halomonas sp. BC2
CCGATGGCCGCGAGCTGCGCCGGGCAGGCCCGTCTTATAGTGTGGATACGCTGGCCGAGCTGCGCGCTGTCTACGGCTCCTCGGCCCGCCTGGTGATGGTCATTGGCATGGATGCCTTTTTGCGACTTCACCAGTGGGATCGCGCCGAGCGCTTGTGGGCGCTGGGGCATGTCGTGGTGATCGCTCGACCCGGTTATAACGACGATTGGCCAGCACCGCTGAAGGAACTGGTGGGCAATCGCGAAGTCTACAGCGTCGAGGCGATGATGCAGCAGGCTCAAGGGCACTTGCTGGTTCTGGCGTTGCCCTCGCTGATGGCCATCTCCGCGACCTATATTCGCCAACGGCTTCAGGCGGGCGAGAGCGTGCGCTATCTGCTACCACAGGCGGTGGAAACGATCATTTTGCAACAGGGCTGGTATCAAACCAGCGAATAGCGCTGGCAGTCGTGAAAGAAGCCGTTACAATGGCCGCCTCAAACGCCCGTTGCCAATGGCGGGCGTCTATCATCGTCAGGTCAATAATGGGGTTGTCGTCAGGAGTCATGCACATCGATACATTGAAAAACCTAGCCATCGACGCGCTAGAAGAACTTAAAGCTCGTGATATTACGCAGTTGGACGTGTCGAAATTGACCGAGGTCACCGACCTCATGTTGATTGCCAGCGGTACGTCTACCCGTCATGTGGCAGCACTGGCGCAGAATCTCGTCGAGAAAGCCAAGGCGGCCGGTCTGCACCCACGCGGTGTCGAAGGCGGTGAGAACGCGGATTGGGTGTTGGTCGATCTGGGTGACATCGTCGTTCATGTCATGCTCCCCGAAGCGCGTACATTGTACGACCTCGAGCGCCTGTGGGCCGATCTGCCCAACGATGCGGGTGCCATCGGCGATGCCCTGCGTCAAGCCGAAGAGCGAGCCTCCATGTCATGAAGGTTCGGCTGTTGGCGGTGGGAACCAGAATGCCCGGGTGGGTCGAAGAGGGCGTGGAAACCTACCGCAAGCGGCTGCCGCGTGATTTTGCCCTGGAAATCGAAGAAATTGCGCTGGGCCAGCGCGGCAAGAACGCCGATATCGCCAAAGCGCGGGCGCAGGAAGCCCAGCGAATCCGCGACAAGCTGCGTGGCGATGAAATCGTCGTGGCGCTGGAGGTAAAGGGCAAGCCCTGGACCACAGAGCAGCTTGCCCAGCAGGCCGATGCCTGGCGAATGTCTGGCCAGGACGTAGTGTTGCTGGTGGGCGGCCCTGATGGGCTGGAGCCTTCTCTCTCGGCCATGGCCGACAAGGCCTGGTCGCTGTCGCCATTGACCCTGCCGCATCCTTTGGTGCGGATCATGCTCGCCGAACAGCTCTATCGGGCATGGACCCTGCTGGTGGGGCACCCTTACCACCGCTAGACGTTATCTGTTATCGACCCCCGTGGCCGTTGCGTTCATCGTTTGATTGAGAGTTGTCTGTTGCCATGCCCAAGCGCCGTGACACGCTAAAGAACCCTGAGCAAGAGCTGCGTATCTTCCGTGTTCGGTCGCTGCTGGCAGTATTCGTGGTCATCGTCTTGACCGGTTTGCTGGTCGGGCGGCTGGGGTATCTGCAAATCGTTCAGCACGACCTCTACAGCACGCGCTCCGAGAAAAACCGCGTGCGGGTCGAGCCGCTGCCGCCCAATCGTGGGTTGATCTACGACCGTAACGGCGCCCTGCTGGCAGAAAATCGGCCGACCTACAACCTGACGCTGGTGCGTGAGCGTGTCGATAGCCTGGACGATACCCTGACGCTGCTGGTGGAGTTGCTGGAACTTCCTGAAGAAGAGATCGAGGCCTTCAACGCTCGTTCTCGCCAGCGCCAGCGGCCGTTTCAGCCGGCGCTACTGATGAGCGACCTGAGCGAAGAGCAGATTGCTCGCCTGGCCATCAATCGCCATCGTTTGCCCGGAGTCGAGGTAGAAGCGCAACTGCTGCGTTACTACCCGGATGCCGAAATGATGGCCCATGCGCTGGGCTATGTGGGGCGGATCAATGCCGAAGAGCTACAGACGCTGGATACCGGCCGCTATGCGGGCACCCATTTTATCGGCAAGACCGGAGTGGAGCGTTTTTACGAGTCGGAATTGCACGGCCAGGCGGGCCTTCGCAAGGTAGAAACCAACGCCCGTGGCCGCGTGCTGCGCGAGCTTGGTCGCACTGACCCGGTGCCGGGGGCCAACCTGACCCTGACCCTGGATCGTTCTTTGCAGATGCTCGCTTACGAGCTGCTGGAAGGTCGCCGGGGCTCCATCGTGGCCATCGTGCCGCGTACCGGCGAGATTCTGGCCATGGTGTCGACGCCCGGCTTCGATAGTAACCAGTTCGTTACCGGGATCGATGTGGCTTCCTATCGTGCCCTGCAGGAAGACATCGACCTGCCGCTGTTTAACCGGGCCATTCGCGGCCACTACCCGCCGGGCTCCACCATCAAGCCGTTTCTGGCGCTGGCGGGGCTAGTGGAAGGGGTGATCACCCCGGACAGCACCATCAATGACCCGGGCTTCTATCAATTGCCCAATGATTCTCGCCGCTATCGTAACTGGCTGCGTTGGGGGCACGGGCGTGTCGATATGGAGCGCTCCATTGCCGTGTCGAACAACACTTATTATTACTCCTTGGCTCACGACCTCGGCATCGATCGGCTGCATGATCAGATGTCCAATTTTGGCTTTGGGCAACGGGTCGCTCACGATGTCCAGGGAGAAAGCGCTGGCCTGATGCCTTCGAGGGACTGGAAGCGCGCACGATTCAACCAGCCCTGGTACCCGGGGGAAACGCTCTCGGTCGGTATCGGTCAGGGATACTGGCAAATCACCCCGTTGCAGCTGGCCAGCGCTACGGCGGCCCTGGCCAACCGTGGCCACTGGGTCAAGCCGCGCCTGGCAATGCGTATCGGTGAAGACCCTGTTCCGGTTGAACTGCCGGACACGCTACCCGATATCGATCTGGCCAACGAGAACTGGTGGGATCGTGTGTTCAGCGGTATGGAGAAAGTGCTCACCGGCAGCGAAGGAACGGCAAGGCGTACCGGGGTAGGCCTGGAGTATCGTATGGGCGGCAAGTCCGGCACGGCTCAGGTGTTTTCGCTGGGTCAGGATCAGCGCTACAACGCCGAAGAGCTGGAAGAGCGGCTGCGTGACCACTCGCTGTTCATGGCCTTTGCCCCGCTGGAAGAGCCCGAAATTGCCGTGTCGGTGATCGTCGAGAACGCCGGGGGCGGCAGCACCCACGCCGCTCGCATGGCGCGCGCCATGACCGATGCCTGGCTACTGAAAGAAGCGGCCCCAGAGGCCGAGGAAGTCAAGGAAGTGCTGGAAGGCGATAACGGCCGCGTGGAGGGTAACTGATGATGCCGCTGCAACTGCTGTCGCGCTCCTGGCGTGGCTACCCGGTTCGCCCGCCCGATAGTGGCATTGCAAGGCGCAAGAGCATTTGGGAGCGTATCCATATCGACCCCTGGCTGCTTGGCCTGCTGCTGGCGCTGATGGCAGGTGGTCTGCTGGTGCTCTACAGCGCGTCTGGGCAGCGCATCGAGGTCGTGATTGCTCAGGCCGTTCGTTTTGGCCTGGCGTTGGTGGGCATGTTCGTACTGGCACAGCTTTCTCCCACCACCTTTCTGCGCTGGGCGCCGCTGGCTTATGGCGTAGGGCTTGCCATGCTGGTGGCTGTGGAGATTGCTGGCGATATCGGCATGGGGGCCAAGCGCTGGCTGGAAATACCCGGCGTGATTCGCTTTCAGCCTTCCGAAATGATGAAGCTGGCCGTGCCGTTGATGGTGGCGGCTTACCTCAACCGTTGTCAGCTTCCCCCGAGGCTGCGGGACATTGCCGTTTGTGGCTTGATCATTGGCGCTCCGGTGGTGTTGACAGCCATTCAGCCAGATCTAGGAACGGCACTCCTGATGGCCAGCGCGGCGCTGATCGTGGTGCTGCTGGCGGGGCTCTCCTGGCGCTTGATTAGCCTGGTAGTGGCCCTGGCGGCGGCTGGCCTGCCGCTACTGTGGATGAACATGCACAATTACCAGCGCCAGCGGGTGCTGACCTTTCTGGACCCGGAGAGCGATCCGCTCGGCTCCGGCTGGAACATCATCCAGTCCACCACCGCCATCGGTAGCGGTGGCCTGTGGGGCAAGGGCTGGCTGGAGGGCACCCAGTCGCAGCTCGAGTTCCTGCCCGAGCGCCATACCGATTTCATCATCGCGGTGCTGGGAGAGGAGTTTGGCCTGGTCGGGATGCTGCTATTGCTGTTGCTCTACGTGGCCATCGTCGGGCGAGGGCTGTGGCTGGCGGCGGCGTCCCAGGATACGTTCGGGCGTTTGGTGGCGGGCAGCATTATCCTGACGTTCTTTATCTACGTGTTTGTCAATGTCGGCATGGTCAGCGGTATTTTACCCGTGGTAGGGGTGCCGCTGCCGCTGGTGAGCTACGGCGGCACCTCCAGCGTGACCTTGCTGGCCGGGTTCGGTATTCTCATGTCGATACACGCCCATCGGCGGCTATTGCCGCGTTGAATGATCAAAGTGCAGTCGACGCTTTTTCACAGGAGTGGTAAGCAAATGAACAGGGCGCGAAGAAGAGCGGGCGGGTATTTACTGGCGGCGCTGATGGCATGTTCAGCCTCGGCCACCTGGGCGGCCGAGGAGGTCGATTTCGACCCCCGCGTCAACGAGCAGACGCGCCAACTGGTCAGTGAACTGGTGGAGCAGGGCGTTCCCGAGCAGTGGCTGACGCAAGCGCTGGAGCAGGCGACGTTTCGTCAGAACGTGCTGGACGCCATGGCGGGGGCGGCAGAACGGCGTCTGCGCTGGTTCGAATATCGCGATATTTTCTGAACCAGCAGCGTATCGAAGAAGGTGCTGAGTTCATGCGCGAGCATGCCGAGACGCTGGCGCGTGCCGAAGAAGTCTTTGGTGTTGCTCCTGAGGTGATCACCGCCATCATCGGCGTGGAAACCTATTACGGGCGTCATAAAGGCACGCACAAGGTGCTCGATTCGCTGGCAACGCTGGCCTTTCATCACCCCCAGCGGGGGCGCTTCTTCCGTGGCGAGCTGGCCGCTTTCCTGGCCATTGCCTACGAGCAGGGTGTCGAGCCGGAAACGCTCTACGGCTCTTACGCCGGGGCCATGGGCTATCCGCAGTTCATTCCTACCAGTTACCAGGCCTACGCGGTCGATTTCGATGACGACGGCATTCGCGATTTGTGGAACAACCCGGTCGATGCCATCGGCAGCGTAGCCAACTACTTTGCCGAGCATGGCTGGCAGCGTGATGGCGCCATCTACCACGATGCCGACGGCCCACAGGAAGCCCCCGAAGGCATCGCCTTCAACCAGACCTCGCGCCCCACTTTGACCGCCGCCGACATGGTGGAGCAGGGCATCACTAGCGAGGCGCCGCTGGCCCCTGATGCCCCCGTGGTGCCGCTATTGCTGGATTTTTCTGAAGATGAGCAAGGCTACCGTCTAGGTGAATTCAACTTCTATGTGATTACTCGCTACAATCACAGCCACCTTTACGGCATGGCTGTGGCCGAATTGGCGGACGCGATCCAGCATCAGTTTGAGATTGAGCATGACTAACCTGTTGACCAATGTCCGTTATGTAAGCGGTTCTCTCGTGTTGGCGATGCTGGTGAGCGGCTGTGCCAGCCAAGCGCCGCTGCGTGATAGCGGCAGCGCCGC
>NZ_LFGT01000026.1:49850-81128 GCF_002078115.1 Halomonas sp. BC2
CCGCAGCCCAGCGCTTCGCCCTTGGCCAGCGCCGCTCCCAGCGGCGAACGCTATGCCATGTCCGGCGATGCCTATCCAGTAGCACCGCCGGATGTCAGCCAGGTGCCCGATGCCGAGCCGCGCATCGAGGAGCCCTCACGTGCAGGCAATCGCTCCACCTACGAGGTGTGGGGCGAAACCTACCGTGTACTGCCGGACTCGCGGGGTTATGCTCGCCAGGGCACGGCCTCCTGGTACGGTGAAAAATTCCACGGCTACGCCACCTCCAACGGTGAGATCTACGACATGTACAAGATGACGGCGGCGCATCGCTCGCTGCCGTTGCCGACCTTTGCCCGTGTCACCAGCCTGGCCAATGGCCGTTCGGTGATCGTACGCGTCAATGACCGTGGCCCTTTTCACAGTGATCGCGAAATCGATCTTTCCTATGCCGCAGCGGCTCGACTAGGCATTCTGGACGATGGCACGGGGCCTGTTCGCGTCGAAGCCATCGATCCGGCGCAATGGCTGGCCGAGCGTGGTCGAGGCGGGGAGGCGGCCCGCTCGACGGCGGCGAGCTCACCTGCACCCGCCTCGTCTGCGCCGAGTGTGGTGAGTGCTCCCGCTGCGCCTTCGTCTTCTGCTTCGCCGGTATCCAGTCAGCCGAGCGGTGACGGCATCTTCCTGCAAATTGCCGCGTTAGGTACGGCAGAGGGTGCCCAGCAGTTGCAGCAACGCCTTTCTGGGGAGTTATCGCATGGTGTACATGTGAAGAGCGAGGCTGAAGTGCATCGGGTTCAGGTGGGCCCAGTGACTCCTGCCCAGGAAAACCAGGCGCGGGAAGATCTGCGCCGTGCGGGCTTTCCTCAAGTGTTTATAGTGCGATAATGCGTGCCAATTTAGTCATCCAGCAGCGCCACCGTGCTGCCATTCAATGTAAGTGAGACGTGTGAGATGAGTGTATTGATTTCGATTCGCCGGACCGCCAAGCTGTGCTTGTTTGCCGCGATGACCGTGGTGGCAATACCTGCCACGGCTCAGGTGATTCCCCAGCCGCAACCCCAAACCATCATTCCAGCGCCTCCACAGCTGGCGGCCAGCTCGTGGATTTTGATGGATGCCAATAGCGGACGTATTCTCGCCGAGCATAATTCCGATGTCCGCCTACCACCGGCGAGCTTGACCAAGCTGATGACCGCCTACATGGTCGAGCGTGAGCTGGACCGAGGCACCATCAACCTGACCGATATGGTCAATATCAGCGAGAACGCTTGGCGCACCGGTGGCTCCAAAATGTTCATCGAGGTGGGCGACCGCGTCTCGGTGGATGACCTGCTACACGGTATCATCATCGTGTCCGGCAACGATGCCAGTGTGGCCATGGCCGAGCATCTGGCCGGGGGGGAAGCGCCCTTTGCCGACCTGATGAACCAGCATGCCACGCGCCTGGGCATGCACAATACCAATTTCCAGAACGCCACAGGGCTGCCGGGTGACCAGCACTACTCCACGGCGCGGGACATGGCCATTCTGTCCCAGTACATCATCAACGACTACCCTGACCACTACGCCATCTACTCACAGCGTAACTTCTCCTTTGGCGGCATCGATCAGCCCAATCGTAACCGCTTGCTGTGGCGCGACCCTTCAGTGGATGGCCTGAAAACCGGCTGGACCACCGAGGCGGGTTACGGCCTGGTATCGTCTGCGCTGCGTGATGATATGCGCCTGATCTCCGTGGTCATGGGCACCAGCTCCGAAGAAGCTCGCGCCCAGGAAACTCAGAAGCTGCTCAGCTATGGCTTCCGCTTCTATGAAACCATGAAGTTGTACGAGCGTGGTGCCGTATTGGCCACGCCACGGGTGTGGGGTGGCGACACCAACGAGCTGCGTGTGGGCGTCGATGACGAAGTCTTCATGACGTTGCCACGTAATCGTAACGAAGAGCTGCGCGCGCGTCTGAATCTGGATAGTGACCTGAGTGCGCCCATCGCCGTTGGTGACGAAGTCGGCACTCTGGAAGTCTACCTGGGTGACGAGATGGTCGGCGAGCGCCAGCTGGTGGCACTGGAAAACGTCGAAGAGGGCGGGCTGTTCAAGCGCTTCTTCGATCAGGTGCAGCGCTTCTTCAGCAATCTGATCGGCAACTTCAGAAGCTGAACGAGCCTCGAGCACCGCAGGCCGACGTGACCTGCCTGCGGTGCTCCGGTCTCCCAATCGCAACCAGAAGCTCTGGCGTCATCGTCAGGGTTTCATTCGTTTTAGCATGCGTCATAGATAGGCAACCCATGAAAAAAGATACCAAGTCTCCGCTGCGTGACCTGCGCCAGCCCTCCACGGTCAGTGAGCCGCCCAAGATCACTTTTCCCTGCGACTACTCGCTCAAGGTGGTAGGCGATGCGGCGGATGATTTTCCCGCCTGTGTATGCCAGGTCATCGTCAAGCACGCGCCTGATTTTGATGAAACCACCCTGCAGGTGGTGGATAGTCGTAATGGCCGCTTCCAATCGGTGCGGGTGACCATCGTGGCTACCGGTGAGCAGCAGCTGGCCAGCCTGTTCGATGAGCTGAAAGCCACGGGCCGCGTGCACATGGTGGTGTGACATGAGCCACCCCGCACCCATCGAGCTGCACCGCCTGGGGCGTCGGCCTTACCAGCCTGTCTGGGAAGCCATGCGCGAGCTCACCGACTGCCGTGACGAGCATACGCCCGACCAATTCTGGCTGGTCGAGCACGACCCGGTCTTCACTCAAGGGCAGGCGGGAAAGCCCGAGCATTTGCTGATGCCGGGCGATATCCCAGTGGTCAATACCGACCGTGGTGGCCAGGTGACCTACCACGGGCCTGGGCAAGTGGTGCTTTACCCGCTACTGGACGTGCGGCGTGGCAAGGTCGGTGTGCGTGAGTTGGTCAGCGCGCTGGAAAATGCGGTGATCGATGTGCTGGCCCGTCATGGTGTCGATGCCTGGGCCAAGCCGGATGCCCCCGGCGTGTATACCCGCACGGTGATGGGGGAGGCCAAGATTGCATCGCTGGGGCTGCGCATTCGTCGAGGGGCCAGCTACCACGGTGTTGCATTGAACGTGGACGGCGACCTGTCGCCGTTTGGGCGCATCAACCCCTGTGGCTACGCAGGCATGCAGGTAACGCGCTTGGGCGATCTGGTGACGCTAGACGATGGCGCAGATATCGGGGGCGCACTGGCCCTGGCGCTGGCGGAGCAGCTAGGCCGATCGCTGGTGGATTCGGCGTCGTGATCGAGTAAGTGCTGCAAAAGACGGGCTCACCGGCATGCTGAAAGGGCATGCCGGTGACAGTCGTGCGGGGTATCAGCCGACGTTGAAGGCCGGAATACGGTTGCTGTCGGTTTCCTGGCCAGGCACTGCGGCAGGGGCGGCCAGGCCCAGGTTGTTCTTTTCGAACACGCGGTCGGCGCGGTAGCTCGAACGTACCAGCGGGCCGGAGGGAACCTCCATGAAGCCCTTTTCGAGGCCCAGCACGCGATAGCGCTCGAACTCTTCTGGCGTGACATAGCGCTCTACTGCCAGATGGTTCTTGGTGGGGCGCAGGTACTGCCCCAGCGTGACGATATCCACACCGATGGCGCGCAGGTCGTCGAACGTCTGCAGAATCTCTTTTTCCGTTTCGCCCAGCCCCAGCATCAGGCTGGTCTTGGTGATCACGTCCGGGCGGTGGCGCTTGGCGTGGGCCAGTACATCCAGCGTCTTGCGGTAACCGGCACGCGGGTCGCGTACCTTGGAGGTCAGCCGCTCCACGGTTTCCACGTTCTGGGCAAACACTTCCAGGCCGGAGTCGACCACGCGCTCGATGGCGGCCTGATCACCGTCGAAATCCGGCGTCAAAGCCTCCACCACGACCTCGGGGGTGCGTGCCTTGATGGCGCGAATGCACGAGGCGTAGTGCGTGGCACCGCCATCTTCCAGGTCATCCCGGTCGACCGAGGTCAGCACGATATAGCGCAGGCCCATCAGCTCGACGGACTTGGCGGTATTCTCGGGCTCTTCCTTGTCCAGCCATCCCTTGGGATTGCCGGTGTCCACCGCGCAGAAGCGGCAGGCGCGGGTACAGACGGAGCCCATCAGCATGATGGTCGCGGTGCCGTTGCTCCAGCACTCGCCCATGTTGGGGCAGTGGGATTCGGCGCACACCGTGCTCAGCCGGTGAGTCGATACGTTTTTCTTGACGGCTTCGAAACGCTCGCCGCCTGGAATCTGGGCGCGCAGCCATTTGGGCTTGCGTTCAAGGGCGGGCGCATCGGCCTGTGCCTTGCGCTGCTTCATGCCGTCCTTGATCACCGTCATGCCGTGTTCGTTGCGGAATTTTTCGCCGCTGGGCACGCGCTGGGAAGGGGTGTTGCTCATAGGAGAGAGCCTCGAGTCACGCTAACTGATACGTAGGTAGTAGATAATGTAACATACCTGGCAATCAACAAGACACCGTCGCGCATCACGGGGTCTGTTCGACGCTCAGGCCTGGCAAGCAGGAAACGCCGTGGCTGGGGAGGGGGCTGGGGGGCGCCTGGAAATGCGCACGCAGCTCGCTGAGGTGTTCGCGGGTGAAACGCAAGAACAGCTCCGCCACCGGCGTGGGGAAGTGGTCGCGGCGATAGACGGTGCACCAGGCGCGGCGGATCGGAAAGTGGGGCAGCGCCAGCGTGGCCAGCAGCCCCTGTTCCAGCTCCAGCTGAATGGCCATGCGCGGCAGTACCGCCACGCCCAGATGCGCCATCACGCCTTGTTTGATCGCTTCGTTGGTACCCAGCTCGATACGGTGGGGCAGCCCGACTTCCTGATCGACCGCCAGCTGCTCGAAGGCGCTGCGCACGCCTGACCCCGGCTCACGCATCAATACATAGTGGCGGGCAAAGTCCGAGAGGGTAGGGTTGGCCAGTTGGAGCAGCGGATGCTCCGGCCATACCACGGCCACCAGCTCATTTTCCAATACCGGCATGACCACCAGCCCATCGTCCTCCGGCACCATGGCCATGATGACCACGTCATCCTGCTGGTCGGCGAGGCGCTCCAGTGCCTGGCTGCGGTTGCATACTTTCAGGCGTAGCTGCACATCGGGGTAGCGGGCGCGAAAGCGTGACAGCAGATAGGGCACCACGTATTGGGCAGAAGAAACCGCTGCAATGCTCAACTTGCCGCTGATCTTGCCGTTAATATCTGAAAGGTGCATCTGCAGGCGCGAGAGCTGTCCGAAGATTTCCCGAGTGGAGAGCGCCAGCGTATCCGCCGCAGGCAGTACATGCAGGGTTTTACCGGCATAGCGAAACAGCGGCTGCCCCAGCGCCTGTTCCAGCTGGCGAATCTGGGCGCTCACGGCGGGTTGAGTCAGGCCTAGCTGTTCGGCGGCACGCGAATACGAGCGCTGGCGATGTACGGCCTGAAACACCTGCAGTTGGCGAAACGTCAAGCGGTTGAGCAGCGACGGGGATGACATAACCACCTCGAGGTAAACGTGCTCGGTCAGCGTCAGCGACTCCCAAGCGCGTGGGTCCATGTCGAAATGCTACCACCCTTTGCCCGCTAACGCCTTGAATCGCTGTCGCTCGATGGTTCATACATAGGTTGTTACACAGGTTCATGTATGGGTAATGATCGACGTCTGGCAAGGAGTGGCCTAAACTATATTGCATTGCAGCATCAGGCTTCGGGCTTGGTGCCCCGCATCAACCCCACGGGAGACTCTATGAACTTTCTCGCTAATCCCCTGCTTTCCCCCACTCTGGGCAACAGCGCGCTGACGAGCATGATGGACCCGTTCGGGTTTGGGCGTGCTGCCTTGAGCTACTGGCGCGACAGCGTCGAGCGCAACGTGCTGTACTGGGATGTGATGCGCGAACGGGGCAACCAGTATCTGGCCCACATGGAGCAGACCAAGCCCAACGTGCTGGGGTTCGATACCGAAGGGCTGATGGACGGACGGACGCTGCCCAACCCGACCAATTACGAACTGCTGCGTGTATTGCCCAAGGGCGATACGGTCACCGACCCCAGCAAGCGCCCGTTCGTGGTGGTCGACCCTCGGGCCGGGCATGGCCCAGGCATCGGCGGCTTCAAGCCCGACAGCGAACTGGGCGTGGCGCTCAAGGCAGGCCATCCCTGCTACTTCATTGGCTTTCTGCCCTTTCCCGAGCCCGGCCAAACGGTCGAGGATGTGGTCGAAGCCGAAATCGCTTTCCTGCGTCATGTCATCGAGCTGCATCCAGAAACCACTGAAAAGCCGATGGTGGTAGGCAACTGTCAGGCGGGCTGGCAGATCATGATGGCGGCGGCACTGGAGCCCGACGTGTTCGGACCCATCCTGATTGCCGGTGCGCCGCTCTCTTACTGGGCGGGCGAGCACGGCAAGGCGCCGATGCGCTATACCGGCGGCATGGTGGGCGGTAGCTGGATCACGGCGCTGACCAGTGACATGGGCAATGGCCTGTTCGATGGCGCCTGGCTGGTGCAGAACTTCGAGCGCCTGAATCCGGCCAACACCTACTGGAAAAAGCAGTACCACCTGTATGCCAATATCGACACCGAAACCTCGCGTTATCTTGAGTTCGAACGCTGGTGGGGGGGGCACGTGGTGCTGGGTGGAGAAGAAATCCAGTACATCGTCGATAATCTGTTCGTGGGCAACCGGCTCTCCACGGCCCAGCTGGTGACCCGCGACGGACGACGCATCGATCTGCGCAACGTGCGCTCGCCGGTGGTGGTGTTCTGCTCCCGTGGCGACGACATCACGCCGCCGCCGCAGGCGCTGGGATGGATTCGTGACCTGTACGAAGGCGAAGAGGACATCATCGCCAACGACCAGACCATCATCTACTGCCTGCATGACACCACGGGCCATCTGGGGATCTTCGTTTCCGGCAGCGTTTCCCGCAAGGAACACTCCGAATTCACGGCCAATATGGATTACATCGACGTGATGCCGCCAGGGCTTTACGAAACGACGATTTCTCATGCCAGTGAACGAGCCGATGCCGAGCTGATCGAGCGTGACTACCTGCTCGAATTCAATCAGCGCAACTTCGAGGAGTTGGATCGGGAAGTCATGCACAAGCCCGAAGATGACCGCCGTTTCGCCACCGTTGCACGCATCTCGGAGATCAATCTGGGGCTGTATCGGATTTATATGCAGCCCTGGTTGCAGGCGGTGATGACGCCAGAAGCCGCGCGCTGGATCCGGCGCATGCACCCCATTCGGCTGGGCTACAAGCTGCTGTCGGACCGCAACCCGCTGAGCGTGCCGTTGCCGGTGATGGCTGATTACGTGCGCAAGCACCGTGAGCCGGTAGGGCAGGACAACGTGTTCAAGGCCTTCGAAACCATGGCCTCGGACCAGATCGTCGCCAGCCTCAATGCCTGGCGCGATTTCAGGGACAGCAGCACCGAGCGGCTGTTCATGGATATCTATGGCCAGCCCCTGCTGCAGGCGGCCGTTGGTTTGTATGGCGATGCCCATGTGCATCGCCGCCGTCCGGGTGCCGAGCCGGAGCATCGTCGCTTCATCCAGCATCAGCAGGACAAACTGCGCAAGAAAATCGCCCAGGGAGGCCCGCACGAAGCCGTTATGCGGGCAGTCATATACGTACTGGGCGGTGCACCTGCCACCGACGAGCGCAACTTCAAGCGTCTGCGGGCCTCCCGCGCGGAGCTCAAGCCCAGCAGCTCGCTGAGCGAGTTCAAGCGTATGGTGCGCGAGCAGTTTTTCATTCTCAAGCTGGATCGTGAACAGGCCCTGAGCACGCTGCCCGTGCTGCTGGAAGGTGAGGACAATGTGGCCATCGATGGGCATATCAAGCATCTGGAGCATGTGTTCTCGGCCAGCGGTGAGCTGACCGAGCACGCCGCCGAGCGTTTCGAGCAGGTCAAGGCGCTGTTTGGCCAAGCGCGCCCTGCGCTGCCTGCGACTGCCGCCAGCGCTGAGCCCGAATCTGAGGCCGGGCCTGAGACCAAGGCCAAGGCCAAGGCCGCCACTGGCACCGAGGTTGCAACCACCACGGATGCCGAGCCCACGGCGGCATCACCCGCTTCTGCAGCGGCGGCTAAAAAGCCAGCGGCCAGGCCAGCCAATGGGCGGCGCGGAACGTCTCGCAAGCGCTAGCCGCCTCGCGCTACCGTCGATCACGCCCCCGCTTTTTAGCGGGGGCGATTGGTTAGTGGGTGTGGCTTTGGGTTGCCGAGTGTCAAGCGGCAGTCTAGTGTCTAGCTACTCGATATAAAAAAACGCTAGGCGTCATACCGACACCTTCCCGAGCGGGATGTGCCTCGCCATGGGGTGCAGCCTGATGCAGGTTGCTACTAGCGCTTGGGCAAGGGCTGGGGTAGGGTAGGCGCATTTTTCTCATGGTCGCCAAGGCATAATGTGGGGCGACAACGTACTTAGCGCCGTGGCGATCACGCCTCGGCATCAGGAAAGTGGAGCACTATGGGCAAGTCACTGGTCATCGTCGAATCGCCTGCGAAAGCGAAGACGATTAATAAGTATCTCGGCAACGATTTCATCGTGAAGTCGAGCGTGGGTCACATCCGTGACCTGCCGACCAGCGGCTCGGGCAAGGTGGCCTCCGACCCAAAGGAGCGCGCTCGCCAGGCCGCGGCTACGCGCAAGATGTCAGCGGAAGAGAAAGCCGAGTACAAGCAGCGCAAGGCCCACACCCAGCTGATTCGCCGTATGGGCATCGACCCGGACAATGGCTGGGCAGCCAACTATGACATTTTGCCCGGCAAGGAGAAGGTCGTTGCCGAGCTGAAGAAGCTGGCCGAAAAAGCCGATGCCGTCTACCTCGCCACGGATTTGGACCGCGAGGGGGAGGCCATTGCCTGGCACCTGCGGGAAACCATTGGTGGTGACGACAGCCGCTATAAACGCGTGGTGTTCAACGAAATCACCAAGAATGCCATTCAGGATGCCTTCAAGACCCCCGGCGTACTGAACATTCCTCGCGTGGAAGCCCAGCAGGCGCGCCGTTTCCTCGACCGGGTCGTGGGCTTCATGCTCTCGCCGCTGCTGTGGGCCAAGATTGCCCGTGGCCTGTCTGCCGGCCGTGTACAGTCGGTGGCCGTGCGTTTGATCGTCGAACGTGAGCGGGAAATTCGCGCCTTCATTCCCGAAGAGTTCTGGGACGTGCATGCGGATCTGGTCTCGCCGGAGGGCGAGCTGGTGCGTTTTGCTTTGGCGCGGCAGGATGGTCAGGCCTTCCGCCCCACCTCGGAAAAAGAGACCCTGGAGCGAATTGCCAAGCTGCGCAAAGCCAAACTGTCGATCACGTCTCGCGAAGACAAACCGACACGCTCCAAGCCTACCGCTCCCTTCATTACCTCGACGCTGCAGCAGGCTGCCAGCGGGCGGCTAGGGTTCTCGGTCAAGAAGACCATGACCATGGCCCAGCGGCTCTACGAAGCTGGCTACATCACTTATATGCGTACCGACTCGACCAATTTGTCCAAGGATGCGGTCGAGAGCGTGCGTTCGTTTATTGGTGATGAGTATGGGGAGCGCTACCTGCCCGAAGCGCCCAACCGCTACAGCAGCAAAGAGAGCGCACAGGAAGCCCACGAGGCGATTCGCCCCTCCAGCGTGGAGCGCAAGTCCACGGATCTGGTGGGCATGGAGCGTGACGCCGAGCGCCTGTATGAGCTGATCTGGCGGCAGTTCGTGGCGTGCCAGATGACCCCGGCGGAATATCTTTCCAGCACCCTCAATGTCGAAGTCGATGGCTACGAACTGCGTGCCAAAGGGCGCGTGCTCAAGTTCGATGGTTACACCCGGGTGATGAAGCCGACCGGCAAGAACGAGGATCAGACCCTCCCCGACCTGCCCACCGGCACGCCCATGAGACTTGAAGTGCTCGACCCTCAGCAGCACTTCACCAAGCCGCCTGCGCGTTACACCGAAGCCAGCCTGGTCAAGGAGCTGGAGAAGCAGGGCATCGGGCGACCTTCTACCTATGCCTCGATCATCTCCACGATTCAGGATCGGGGTTATGTGAAGCTGGAAAACCGCCGCTTCTATGCCGAAAAGCTGGGCGATATCGTCACCGAGCGCCTCAAGGAGTCGTTCCCGGACCTGATGGATTACTCCTTCACGGCGCGGATGGAAGACAGCCTGGACGAAGTCGCCGAGGGTGAGCGCAACTGGCGGGCGCTGCTGGATGCCTTCTACGAAGAGTTTCGTCATGAGCTGGCCAAGGCCGAGAGCGACGAGGGAATGCGCCCCAACCAGCCGGTACCGACCAACATCGACTGCCCCAGCTGTGGCCGTCAGATGCAGATTCGAACCGCTTCCACTGGTGTGTTCCTGGGGTGCAGTGGCTACAACCTGCCGCCCAAGGAGCGTTGCAAGACCACCATCGATCTCATTCCCGGTGAAGAAGCCGTGGCTGAAGATGCCGGTGAAGAGGCAGAAACCGATGCGCTACGCGCCAAGCGCCGCTGCCCGAAGTGTGGCACGGCCATGGACAACTACCTGATCGACGAAACCCGCAAGCTGCATATCTGCGGCAACAGCCCGGATTGCGATGGCTACGAAGTCGAGAGCGGTAAATTCAAGATCAAGGGCTATGACGGCCCATTGATCGAATGCGACAAGTGTGGTTCGGACATGCAGCTCAAGTCCGGGCGCTTCGGCAAGTATTTCGGATGTACCAACAGCGAGTGCAAGAACACCCGCAAGCTGCTGCGCAGTGGCGAAGTGGCACCGCCCAAGATGGACCCGATTCCCATGCCGGAGCTGGCCTGTCAGAAGGTGGAAGACCATTACGTGCTGCGTGATGGCGCTAGTGGCCTGTTCCTGGCAGCCAGCAAGTTCCCCAAGAACCGTGAAACTCGCCCGCCGCTGGTGCAAGAGCTGAAGGCCCATGCTGATGGGCTGCCCGAGAAGTACCACTTCCTGCTCAAGGCGCCCAGCGAAGACCCGGATGGCCGTCCGGCGCAGATTCGCTATTCGCGCAAGAATAAAGAGCAGTACGTGATGACCGACGAAGAGGGCAAGGCCACGGGCTGGAAAGCCACCTACGAAGGCGGTAAATGGCACGTGGAGGACAAGCGCAAGTGAGTGCCCGTTCGCGTACTAACCAGCTCCTTTATCAAGCCGAGCTGATGATTGGGCTTCCGGTGGGCGACGATGAGCATGCCCCCGCCCGTCAGGGGGCGCTGGAGGAGGGCGCGCTGGCGCTGTTCGAGCTGGCGCTGGCGTCGCTGCTGAAAGAGGTTACCGAGCACGCTCGTCTGCCAAGCCATGACTGGCAGCGCCTGCTGGCCAGCGACGGCCCTGCGCTGGCCGAGCTGCAGCGCTTGCGCGACGAGCTGCAACGCCCGGATAGCTGGCTGGCATGGCTGGTTGGTCAGCTCGAAAAACTGCATGGCGACGAGGGCGCAGCCCGTCGTCATGTGCATAACCCGGCCATGATTGCGGTAGGTGCCCAGGCGTCGCTGGGTGAGCAGTTGCTAGAGCATTTGCAAGCGGCGAAGCGTGAAATCGCCATGCTCAGGGAGACCAGCGTCGAGTGGTAGGCTTGAAAAATTGCCGATCATGACCATGCTATGGAGTACGTTACTCAACAGGAGGCAAGGATGCGATACAACCAGGTGAAGGATCTCATGGAGTGGGCCGCCGGTTACCACGCGCGCATGGCGCGCCAGTACAGTGCCGCGGCCGATGCCGCCGAGCACGAGCGTCTTGCCATGGCGCTCAACTACCTCGCCAGCAGCGAGTTGACCATGAAGTCTGGGCTCGAAGCGCTGTTTCATGATGGGTCGGATCAGCGTGAAGTGCTGGAGCTATGGTTCGACGAATCGGGTGACTTCCCTCAGCCTCCGCTGCTGGAGGCGCTGGCCGAGCAGGACGTGGCCGGATCGCTGGACGAGCTGACCGCCACGGCGGTGGAGTCACATCATCAGCTTCAGCGTCTCTATGAACATCGTGCATCGCGGGCCAAGGTGGCGCCAGAAGAGACGTTCTTCACGACCCTGGCCCAGGGGCATGCCGCCGAAGCGCGCAAGCTGGTGGCCAGCCTGCAGGAGCTGGAAGGCGTCTGACAGGGTGTTACGTTGAAGCACAGTTGGCGGTTGAGATAGCAGGCATTTTGGGCGTTTATTGAAGAGTCGATACGCTGACAAAAGCCGCATGAATAGGGTATAACAGTACCCATCCATGCGTTATTGGCCAGCCGTGCCTTGCCTTTCGCGCTGACCCATTTTCGAGAGCAACAATGATGCCTGTAAACCGTCGCCGATTTTTGGCGCTGGCACTGGGCTGGCCTGTAGTGGCCAGTGCAGCGGCTACCAGTGCCCTGCCTGATTACGAGTCTACCGATCTGGTCGCCACCTTGCTGGCCAGAGCAGACGTGCCCCGTCACAGCAACGAGGTGTGGGTGCTGGTAGACGACAAGGAAGCGACGCTTAGCGTGTTTCGCGGCCATGCCCTGGTAGAGCGATTTGCGCCGGTATCGCTCGGCCGTGGCGGCGCCAGGGCCCACCGTATACGCGGCGGTAACGTGACGCCGCTGGGTGAGTTTAGAATTAATCGATTTAATTTCGAAAGCCAGTGGCATATCTTCATTGGTATCGATTATCCTACGCCACCTCACGCGCGCATGGCGCTCGAAAAAGGCATCTACTCCCAGGCGGACTACGAGGCCTATTTCGACCACTATCGCCGTTACGGCTCCCCACCGCAGGATACCGCGCTGGGGGGAGCCATTGGGATTCACGGCATTGGCCGAGGAGACCCCGATATCCATGGCAACTTCCACTGGACCCAAGGGTGTGTGGCAGTGACCAATGAGCAAATCGAGCGGGTTGCCGAGCTAGTAGGAGTTGGCACACGCGTGGTGATCCGCTAGGCTTATGTTGTTGAAGGAAGTTCCAGGTTTTTGTACACGCGACTATAGACAACCGCTGTGGTCTATTATAAAACAGCGTTTGACTTGCGTACCCCACGGGTAAGCCCTGGTACAAGTCGGTGAAAAGAACCTGCATCGCAGGTAGACAAATCTAAGCTAATAATTTAGCTTTATTTTTTGTCATACCCTTAAACGTAGTACCCAAGGAAGACTCAAGGAGAACATCATGACTCTTAAGACTGCTCTGAAAATGACCGCCGCTGCTGCTTCTCTGGCAATCCTGGCTGGCTGTGCTTCTACCAGCGCTCTGGAAGAAGTTCGCATGACTGCTGAATCTGCACAAGCTGACGCTGCAGAAGCTCGCAGCATGGCTTCACAGGCTCTGAACACTGCAAACCAGGCTCAGCGCGACGCGCAAGCTGCCCTGCAGATGTCTGAGCAGAACCGTGAAGAAATGAACCGCATGTTCCAGCGTTCCATGCAGAAGTAATTCTGCTTGGGTCGTCAGGTTCGTCAAGAACCCGACGGCTGCTGTTAGATGTGAAAAAACCCCGCCAACTGGCGGGGTTTTTTTGGCGTTTTTTCAGGTTTTGCTTTCATTCCGGTCGCCAATCGTCGAGCGAGCTTGGCGGAGGATGACAGGGCCGCCAGAGGCGGCCCTGGAAGGCGTTAAGCGTCGCCTTCGATACGAACCACGGTAGACAGCTCGATGTCGCCTAGAATGCCTTCCAGCTGCGGCTGCTGCGCTTCAGGCTGGGGCTGTTCTTCAACGGCGGCTTGCGGGCCGTGAAGCGCGACAAAACGGCCGTCAGGCTCGGCGATGGCGCGCTGGATCTGGGCTTCGTCGATATCCACCTGGTCTTCCACCAGGGCGTTCAGGCGCTCCATGGCGTCGCGCAGGGGCTCAGAGCCTTCGACGTTCTCTTCCAGCTGTGGGTAAGACTGCACGAACAGCGTACCGTCAGCCGCCCAGCCTGCCTTGAAGGGAGCATCCATCAGGTTGACCTGAGTGCCGCTGGGCAGGCGCTCGTAGAGCGACTCGATATCTTCGGGGTACATGCGAATGCAGCCGCGGCTGGCGCGCATGCCGACGCCGTCAGGACGGTTGGTGCCGTGAATCAGGTAGCTCGGCATGGCCAGCAGGATCGCGTGGCGGCCCAGCGGGTTGTCAGGGCCTGGCGGCACGATGGCCGGGGCAGGCTCGCCACGCTCGGCGGCTTCACGACGCATGGAGGCGGGCGGTGCCCAGGCGGGGTCCTTGACCTTGACGGTGGTGCGGGTAATGCCGACCGGGGTGGCGAAACCGTCACGACCGACGCTGACCGGGTAGGTCTCGACGATGCCGGGGTTGTTGGCCGGGTAGTAGTACAGGCGCAGTTCCGACAGGTTCACCACCACCCCTTCACGCGGTGCGGGGGGCAGGATGTACTGGGCCGGAATGACGATTTCCGTGCCTTCGCCAGGTACCCACATGCTGACGCCAGGATTCGCCATGCGAATCTCTTCGTAGCCGATGTTGTGGCGACGGGCGATGTCGATCAGGGTGTCTTCGGGGTTGTCCACCGTTACCGTGTAGTACTCACCGATGATGTCACCCTGCTCGGGCAGGCGAAAATGCCCGCGTGGCAGTTCGTGGCGCGCCTCGGCGACCTGTTCGGCACCGGCAGTGGCTTCACTGCTGACCGCAGCCTGCTCTGAGGCGGGCTGGGCATAAGCAGGGCCGGTCAAGCTGGCGGCCAGCAGGACCGCCAGACTGGTGGGGCCCCAACGGTTGATGATCTTGCGAGTCTTCATGGTCGTTCCTAATCAAGTATGCACTGCAGAGACGCCTGGCGGTGGTTGGCCATGCGTTGGCAGGGTTGTCTGCTTAATGACAAGTTTGCCCCAAGGTTCACGCCTTCGCTACTTTTTGATTAAGGGTGTTTAACAGTGTTTCAACCTTCTCAAAGCGTTGTTCGGCGGTTTCCATCGTAAATTCAAATCGTAAGGTATCGGAGCCGTCCAGGCGGTAGTGCTGCGGGGAGGTCTGGATCAGCGTCACCAGGGTCAATGGGTCGACCTGGGTAGAGCCGTCGAACAGCACTCGACCCCGGGATTCACCGGCCTCGATGCGAGCAATACCGAGCTGTTCGGCGCGCTGGCGCAGCCGCGTCTGGCGAATCAGGTTCTTCAACGGCTGGGGCAGCAGGCCGAAACGGTCGATCAGCTCCACCTGCAGCTCTTTGAGTTCACCATCCGATTGGGTATTGGCAATACGCTTGTACATCACCAGGCGCTGCTGCACGTCGTGCAGATAGTCGTCGGGGATCAGCGCGGGTAAGTTGAGGCTGATTTCCACGCCGGTGTTGAAGGGGGCGTCGATGTTGGGCGTCTTGCCTGCCCGAATGGCCTTCACGGCGCGGTCGAGCATCTCCATATAGAGTGAGTAGCCGATGGTTTCCATCTGGCCGCTCTGCTCGTCGCCCAGCAGCTCCCCGGCACCGCGAATTTCCATGTCGTGGCTGGCCAGGGTAAAGCCCGCGCCCAGGTCGTCGGAGGCGCTGATGGCTTCCAGGCGTTTGACGGCATCCCGGGTCATTGCCTTCGGCGAAGGCGTGAGCAGATAGGCGTAGGCCTGGTGGTGGCTGCGGCCCACGCGCCCCCGCAGCTGGTGCAGCTGGGCCATGCCGAACTTGTCGGCACGCTCGATCAGAATGGTGTTGGCGCTCGGCACGTCGATGCCGGTTTCGATGATGGTCGAACACACCAGCACGTTGAAGCGCCGATGATAAAAGTCGGACATCACGCGTTCCAGGCTACGCTCTGGCAGCTGGCCGTGGGCCACCGCCACTCGCGCTTCCGGCACCAGCTCGCGAATCTGTTCGGCGGCGTTTTCGATGGTCTTGACTTCGTTGTGCAGGAAGTAGACTTGGCCGCCGCGCAGAATTTCCCGCAGCAGGGCCTCCTTGATCACGCTGTCGTCGCGCTGCTGGACGAAGGTTTTGACCGATAGGCGCCGGGCGGGTGGCGTCGCGATGATGGAGAGGTCGCGAATGCCGCTCATCGCCATGTTCAGCGTTCTCGGGATGGGCGTGGCGGTCAGCGTGAGAATGTCGATCTCGGCCCGCAGGGTCTTGAGCTTCTCCTTCTGGGCGACGCCAAAACGGTGCTCCTCATCGATGATCAGTAGCCCCATTTTGGGCAGCTCGACGCTCTTGGACAGCAGTTTGTGGGTGCCGATGACGATATCGGCCTGCCCGCTCTTGATACTTTCCAGTGTCTGCGTCATCTCTTTGCCGCCGGTAAAGCGCGAGATCAGGCTGATGTTCACCGCGGTGTCGGCAAAGCGGTCACGAAAGTTTTCGAAATGCTGGCGTGCCAGCAGGGTAGTGGGCACCAGGACCACCACCTGCCTGCCCGACTGAACGGCCAGGAACGCTGCGCGCATGGCGACTTCGGTCTTGCCGAAGCCCACGTCGCCGCACACCACGCGGTCCATGGGCTGGGGCGATACCATGTCGCTGATCACCGCTTCGATGGCGGCCTGTTGGTCGGGAGTCTCCTCGAAGGGGAAGCTGGCCGCGAAGCGCGCGTACTCCTCGCCGGGGGCTTCGTAGACCACCCCTTGCTGGGCCTCGCGCCGGGCGTAAATGTCGAGCAGTTCGGCGGCGGTATCGCGAATCTTCTCGGCGGCCTTGCGGCGGGCCTTCTCCCATTGGTCGGAGCCCAGTTTGTGCAGCGGTGCCAGCTCGTCGTCGGCACCGCTATAGCGAGAAATCAGGTGCAGGCTGTCCACCGGCACGTACAGCTTGGCGCCATCGGCATAGGAGAGCGCCAGAAACTCGTTGGCCTGGCCCCCGGCTTCCAGGGTTTCCAGGCCCAGATAGCGGCCCACCCCGTGGGCCTGGTGGACCACCGGCGCCCCCTCGCGGAGTTCCGACAGATGACGCACGGCCAGTTCGTTGTCATCGGTGGCTTTCTCGCGGCGGCGGCTCTGTCGTACTACGTCGCCGAACAGCTCGGTTTCGCTGATCACCGCCAGGTCGGGCGTTTCCAGCCACAGGCCGCTGGCCACCAGGCTTTCGGTGATGGCCAGCGGCTGGTCACCTTTCAGGAAGGCGTGGAAGTTCTCCACGTGGGGTAGCGAGAGCTTGAGCGGCGCCAGCACTTCCTCCAGTGCTTCTCGGCGACCACGAGATTCCGCCACGAACAGCAGGCGCGTACCGGGTTGCGCCGCCATGAAGCTTGCCAGCTCGGCCAGCGGCTGTTTGGCTCGCGCATTGATGGCCAGCGAGGGCAGGGCACGGGCCTGGGGTGCCAGCGCATGGCGCTGCTGCTCGTCCTCGGTGAACTCCACTCTGGGCCGTGCCTTGATGGCGGCAAACACGTCGCTGACCGGAAAGAACGCACGATGGGGCGGCAGTAGGGGGCGTGTCGGGTCGACGCCCAGATTGACGTAGCGCGCTTCGATGGCCTGCCAGTGCTGTTCGGCGGCAGCGAAGACGCCCGGCAGCAGGGCGATCCGAGTGTCGTCTGTCACGTGGTCGAACAGCGAGGCGGTTTCGTCGAAGAACAGCGGCAGGTACTGCTCCAGTCCTGGTGAAGGAATGGCCTTCAGGGCGTCGTTGTAGAGTGGGCACTGGCGCGGGTCGACGTCGAACAGGGTCTCGAACTGCTCGCGGAAGCAGGCAATAGCGCTGCGGCTCAGCGAGTACTCGTGGGCGGGCAGCAGTTCGATGCCGTCGATTTTGCCGGTAGAGCGCTGGCTGCCCGGGTCGAAGTGGCGCAGGGTGTCGATCTCGTCATCGAACAGGTCGATACGAATCGGCTCGTCCATGCCCATGGCGAACAGGTCGATGATAGCCCCGCGCATGGCGTATTCGCCCGGCTCGTAGACCGTTTCCACCGCGCGATAGCCCGCCCGTGAAAGCGATTCGCGGAAGCTCTCCCGGTCGAGCCTGGCGCCGGACTGCAAGGTCATGACGCGGCCTGCAATGTAGGACACCGGTGGCAGACGCTGCATCAGTGTATTGATGGGAACCAGCACGATGCCGCGCGCGCCGTCCTGTAGCTGCCTCAGCGTGCGCAGGCGGGCGGAGATAATATCCTGGTGCGGTGAAAAACTGTCGTAAGGCAGCGTTTCCCAGTCGGGGAGCGGCAGGACCGGCACGCTGCTGTAAAAAGCCAGGTCCTGCTCCAAGCGTTGAGCGCTGGCAGTATTGGGGGTGATCACCAGTAACGGGGCTTTGGTGGCTACCTGGGCCAGTGCCAGCGCGGTGGCGCTGCCCGGCGGCGCTTTCAGGTAGAGCGTATCGCGTATCCCTTGCGGCTGAGGCGGTTCGAGCAGAGAAAAAGAGGTCATGGAGTCGGCTTCGTTTTGCGCTGGAACGGAACCAGAATCATACACGAACGACACTTTTACGCAGCGCCTTTTGGCCCGTGGGCCGGGCGGGGTCGTCATCGCGCGTTGCATCATGGGTGTTTGTAGTCAATGCCCTATTTCTGTAATACCCCTACATCCTGTGCGACTATCCATTCATTGCAGCCACGCTGCTGGCTTCGGATAATGCCCCCTGAAAATCCCCCTTTACTACCAATGAGGCCGCCCGTGAGTCAGCAAACTCTCGACAACGTTTTCCAGGATTGGCAGAACAACGAAGCTCTGGCTGAGCAAATGATCCCGCTGGTCGGGAAGTTGTATCGCCAGAACAATGTTGTCGCCACCATGTTCGGACGTTCTCTGATCAAGCGGTCGGTGATTCGGATTCTTAAAGACCATCGTTTCGTGCGCAAGATCGAGGGCACCGAGCTGTCCGTGGAAGATACCTTCCCAATCGTCGAGGCCATGAGCGAGATGAACCTGGGGCCGGCCCACGTCGATGTAGGCAAGCTGGCGGTGATGTTCAAGCGCCAAGGCGGCGGTGATCTGAACGCCTTCCTGCGCGGTGAGCTGAGCGATATCATCGATGGCTACCAGCCCGGTGCCAGTACCGGCGAGCCCCAGGACGTGGTGCTTTACGGGTTTGGCCGTATCGGTCGCCTGCTGGCCCGTATCATGGTCGAAAAAGCCGGTGGCGGCAACCTGTTGCGTTTGCGTGCCATCGTGGTGCGTGGCCGTGGCGACGTGGGCAAGGACCTCGAGAAGCGCGCCAGCCTGCTGCGTCGTGATTCTGTCCATGGGCCCTTCGATGGCACCATCACGGTAGACGCCGAAGCGCGTACGCTGACCATCAACGGTAACGTGGTTCAGGTGATCTACGCCGATTCGCCCAGCGAGATCGACTATACCGCTTACGGTATCCATAACGCCGTGGTGGTGGACAACACCGGTATCTGGCGTGACGAAGCGGGCCTGGGCCAGCACCTGGAGTGCAAGGGCGCAGCCAAGGCGCTGCTCACGGCGCCGGGCAAAGGCGATATCAAGAACGTCGTGTTTGGCATCAACCACGAAACCATCGGCGAAAGCGACCGCATCGTATCGGCGGCGTCGTGCACTACCAACGCCATCGTGCCGGTGCTGAAAGTGCTCAACGATGAGTTCGGTGTGGTGACCGGCCATGTGGAAACCGTGCATGCCTACACCAATGACCAGAACCTGATCGACAACTACCACAAGGGTGACCGTCGCGGACGCAGCGCTGCCCTGAACATGGTATTGACCGAGACCGGTGCAGCCAAGGCCGTCGCCAAGGCGCTGCCCGAGCTGGAAGGCAAGCTGACCGGCAACGCCATCCGTGTGCCCACGCCCAACGTCTCCATGGCAATTCTGAACCTGACCCTGGAGAAGGGCACCGATGCGGTGGCGCTTAACGACTACCTGCGTCGTATGTCCATCGATTCGTCCTATCAGAAGCAGATCGACTTCGTCGACTCTGCGGAGGTGGTCTCGTCGGATTTCGTCGGCAACCGTCATGCCGGTATCGTGGACGCCAAGGCGACCATCGCCAACGGCACCCATGCCGTGGTCTACGTTTGGTACGACAACGAATTCGGCTACAGCTGCCAGGTCATCCGCATTCTTCAGCACATGTCCAACGTGCAGTTCCTGAAACTGCCGCGTCAGGCCAGCTGAGCGATCGGGGAGGGTGTTCGACTAATGCAGCATTATTAGATGAAACACCATGCCTTTCAAGCGCCACCTTCGGGTGGCGTTTTTGTATATAGCACTTTCGGAGGCGGTCAGGGATGTGGTCATTGGCCGCGCTTATCTTTATAATACGATGGATTTTTTCGGGGTGGTTCAAGCTTGCTTGGGCCGGACTGGTAACAATCTGAACAGAAAACAAGAATTCGCTGAGCAGAAATTAAGCAATCGAACCCCTTACCTTCGTATATCCGATCCATCAACTGGGCGAGACTATGATCGAAGTCAAAAAAGGCCTGGATCTCCCCATCACGGGAGCGCCTGAGCAGCGTATTGAAGATGCGCAGCTTGTGCGCCATGTGGCAATCCTGGGCACCGACTACGTTGGCATGAAGCCAACGATGGAAGTTCAGGCAGGGGATAAGGTCAAACTAGGCCAGCTGCTCTTCACCGACAAGAAAGTCGACGGCGTGCGCTTCACCGCACCCGCCGCTGGTGAAGTGGTCGCTATCAACCGTGGCGAAAAACGTCGTTTGCTGTCTGTGGTCATAAAAGTCGATGAAAATGAAGAAGCGATGACATTCGCTTCTCATGATCGTGGTACTTTAGGACAGCTGGATCGTCAGACCGTTGTCGACCAACTGGTCGAGTCGGGTCTCTGGACTGCCTTGCGCACCCGTCCCTTCTCGCGCACGCCTGCCATCGACAGCGTTCCTGCCGATATCTTTGTCACCGCCGTGGATACTCATCCGCTCAGCGCTGACCCGGCACTCATCATCAATGAGAACTCCCAGGCATTCGAAGACGGCCTCAAGGTGCTAACCCGCCTGACCGAGGGCAACGTTTTTCTGTGCACGGGTGCCAACGCATCACTGCCCGGTAGCGATGTCAGCGGCGTCAAGACCGAAAGCTTTGCCGGGCCGCACCCTGCGGGTCTGGTCGGCACGCACATTCACTACCTGTCGCCTGTCGCGCTGCACAAGAAAGTGTGGCACATCGGTTATCAGGACGTGATCGCGTTCGGCAAACTGTTCGTGGAAGGCAAGCTGGACGTCTCCCGCATCGTCGCGGTGGGCGGCCCACGCGCTGAGAAACCTCGTCTGCTGCGCACCCGTGTGGGCGCCAGTACCCAGGAACTCCTGGCAGGCGAAGTGATTCAGCCCGAGGACACTCGCGTCATCTCCGGTTCGGTATTTTCAGGCTTTGCCGCCGAGGGCAATATCACTTATCTGGGTCGCTTCCATAATCAGATCAGCTTGTTGGAAGAGGGTAACAAGCGCACCTTCATGGGATGGCTCTCGCTGGGTGCGAACCGTCACTCCATCATGGGCATCTATCTGTCCAGGTTCAAAGGCCTGAGCAACTACGCGCCGACCACTTCCACCAATGGCTCCGAGCGTGCCATGGTGCCGGTGGGCAACTACGAGCGCGTCATGCCGTTGGATATCATGCCGACGCAGCTGCTGCGTTCGCTGATTGTGGGCGACATTGAGGTTGCCATGCAGCTCGGGTGTCTGGAGCTGGACGAAGAGGATCTGGCGCTGTGTACCTATGTTTGCCCCGGCAAATACGAGTACGGCCCCATCCTGCGTGACAATCTCACCATGATCGAGAAAGAGGCCTGATGATGGGTATTCGACAAACACTCGATAATCTCGAGCCGCATTTCCACAAGGGTGGCAAGTACGAGAAGTTCTATCCGCTGTACGAAGCGGTAGACACCATCTTCTACACCCCCCCGAGTGTCGCCAAGACCACTGCCCACGTTCGTGACGGCGTCGACCTGAAACGCATCATGATCACCGTGTGGTTGTGTACTTTCCCGGCCATGTTCTTCGGTATGTGGAGCGCTGGCTGGCAAGCCAATACCGCCATCGAAGCAGGCTATGCTTCCATGGGCGGCTGGCGCGAAGCGATCATGATGACCCTGGCGGGTGGCCATGATCCGGGTAGTCTGTGGGCCAACTTTGTCCTCGGTGCCACCTACTTCCTGCCCATCTATCTGGTGACCTTCGCGGTCGGCGGTTTCTGGGAAGTCCTGTTCGCGGTCAAGCGTGGCCACGAAGTCAACGAAGGCTTCTTCGTCACTTCCGTACTGTTCGCACTGATCCTCCCGGCGACCATCCCGCTCTGGCAGGTGGCCCTGGGTATCACCTTCGGTGTGGTGATCGGCAAGGAAATCTTCGGCGGTACTGGCAAGAACTTCCTGAACCCCGCGTTGACAGGTCGCGCGTTCCTATACTTTGCTTACCCGGCGCAAATTTCCGGTGATGCAGTGTGGGTCGCCGCCGATGGCTACTCGGGAGCCACCGCGCTTTCTGTGGCCTTCCAGGACGGTATGACGGCATTGACCAACTCCCTTAGCTGGTGGGACGCATTCCTGGGCTTTATGCCCGGCTCGGTAGGTGAGGTCTCGGCGCTGGCCATCTTTATCGGTGGTGCGGTATTACTGTGGACCGGTATTGCATCGTGGCGAATCATGCTTGGGGTGTTCCTGGGTATGGTAGTGACCAGCACACTGTTCAACCTGATTGGCTCCGAGACTAACCCGATGTTCGCCATGCCGTGGTACTGGCACCTTGTGATTGGCGGCTTCGCGTTTGGTATGGTGTTTATGGCAACGGACCCTGTGTCTGCTTCCATGACCAACCAGGGGCGTTTGGTGTTTGGCGCGCTAATCGGTGTGATGACGGTGCTGATCCGCGTGGTGAACCCGGCATTCCCGGAAGGCATCATGCTGGCCATCCTGTTTGCCAACCTGTTCGCACCGCTGATTGACCACATGTTCGTCCAGGCCAATGTCAAGCGCCGTCTCAAGCGGACTGGCACACCGGCCGAGGAGACTGCCTAATGGCACAAGGTAACAACTCCATCAAGAAAGTACTGATCGTAGCGTTTTCGCTGTGCATCGTGTGCTCGGTCATCGTTTCGACAGCGGCCGTGGCACTGCGCCCTGCGCAGCAGCTCAATCAGGAACTCGACCGTAAGACCAATATCCTGCGCGTTGCCAATCTCTATGAGAGCGGCATGGACGTAGAAGCCGCTTTCCGTGAGGTAACCCCACGCGTGGTCAACCTCGAAACGGGCGAGTACTCGGACCAGCACGATCCCGAGACCTTCGACGGCTTCGAAGTTCGTCGTGATCCGGCGGCCTCGCGCACCCTGTCAGGTGAGCGTGACCCGGCAGGCTTGTCGCGGGTCGAAAACTACGCTACCGTCTACCTGGTGGGCGACCCGGACAGCCCCGAGCAGATCATCCTGCCCATCCGTGGCCAGGGCCTGTGGGGCCTGATGCGCGGCTTCCTGTCGGTCGAAGGTGACGGTAATACCATCGTCGGTATCACCTACTTCGAGCACAGCGAAACGCCAGGGCTGGGTGCTGAGGTCAACAACCCCCGTTGGCAGGCTCAGTGGGAAGGCAAGCAGATCTTCGACGAAGAGGGTGATCTGGTGCCGGCTATCCGTGTCGTGAAGGGTAGCGGTAGCGGTGACTATGAAGTCGACGGCCTGTCGGGTGCCACCCTGACCGCTAACGGTGTTAACAACATGCTGCAGTTCTGGCTGAGCCCGGAAGGCTTCGGTGAATACCTGGCCAAGTTCCGCAGCGGCGTTGACCAGGAAGACGTTCAGGACGCTGACGTCGAACTCGAAGCGGAAGGAGCTTGATCATGGCGGACGTAAATGCAAAAAGCGTCTTGACGGCGCCGATCTTCAAGAATAACCCGATTGCCCTGCAGATCCTCGGTATTTGTTCTGCGCTGGCGGTAACCACCAGCATGAGCGTATCGCTGGTCATGGCCCTGGCGGTAATCTTCGTAACGGCTTTCTCGAACCTGTTCGTATCGTTGATTCGGAATCACATTCCTTCCTCGATCCGTATCATCGTTCAGATGACGATCATCGCCTCGCTGGTTATCGTGGTCGATCAGATTCTGAAAGCCTACGCCTACGAAATGTCCAAGCAGCTGTCGGTCTTCGTCGGTCTGATCATCACCAACTGTATTGTCATGGGACGTGCAGAAGGTTTTGCCATGACCAACTCTCCCGGCATGTCCTTCCTGGACGGTATTGGTAACGGCCTGGGCTACGGTTTTGTTCTGATGGTCGTTGGCTTCTTCCGTGAACTGCTGGGTGCGGGCAGCATCTTCGGCTTCACCGTACTGCCCACCGTGCAAAACGGCGGCTGGTACGTGCCGAACGGTCTGCTGCTGCTGCCGCCGTCTGCCTTCTTCATCATCGGTCTGTTGATCTGGGCAATTCGTGCCTACAACCCCGAGCAGGTAGAAGACAACGAGTTCAAGATGAAGCACAACACCAAGCCGAAGGAGGCTGTGTAACATGGAACACTATCTAAGCCTTTTCGTTGCTTCGGTTTTCGTCGAGAACCTGGCGCTGGCTTTCTTCCTCGGGATGTGTACCTTCCTGGCGGTTTCCAAGAAGGTCTCGGCGGCATTCGGTCTGGGCATCGCGGTCATCGTGGTACTGACCATTGCCGTACCGGTGAACAACCTGGTATTCAACCTGCTGCTGGCAGAGGGTGCACTGACCTGGACGGGTATCAGCGGTGCAGAGAATATCGACCTCTCGTTCCTTGGCCTGCTGAGCTACATCGGCGTTATTGCTGCGCTGGTGCAGATCCTGGAGATGTTCCTGGATAAATACGTACCTGCGCTGTACAACGCGCTGGGCGTATTCCTGCCGCTGATCACCGTAAACTGCGCCATTCTTGGTGGCGTACTGTTCATGGTGGAGCGTAACTACAACTTCGGCGAATCCGTCATGTACGGCTTCGGTTCGGGAGTAGGCTGGGCGCTGGCCATTACCGCGCTGGCCGGTATCCGCGAGAAGCTGAAGTATAGCGACGTGCCTGGCGGCCTGCAGGGTCTGGGCATCACGTTCATCACCGTTGGCTTGATGTCACTGGGCTTCATGTCCTTCTCGGGCATCCAGCTGTAATCGGAGCCGGTTTTCTCGGCAGCCCCTGGGCTGCCGAGGTACAGAAAACCTTCAGCAATAGGAAACCGACATGGTTGATACATCTGTCATCTTGCTCGGTGTTGTCATGTTCACGATCATCGTCATCAGCTTGACGGCGATCATTCTGGCAGCGCGAAGCAAGCTAGTGAGTAGCGGGGACGTGACGATCGAAGTCAACGGCGACCCCGAGCACACCCTGAGAACCCAGGCTGGCGGCAAGCTGCTGAACACCCTGGCGGCCAACGGCATCTTCCTGTCGTCTGCCTGTGGTGGCGGCGGTTCTTGCGCCCAGTGTAAATGCCGAGTGGAAGAGGGCGGCGGCTCGATCCTGCCCACCGAAGAATCTCACTTCACCATGCGTGAGAAGAAAGAGGGCTGGCGTCTTTCCTGTCAGGTACCTGTGAAGCAGGACATGAAAGTGGAAGTGCCGGAAGAAGTCTTCGGCGTGAAGAAGTGGGAAACCGAAGTCACCGCCAACCCCAACGTGGCGACCTTCATCAAGGAGCTGAACCTGAAGCTGCCCGAAGGTGAAGAAGTGGCCTTCCGTGCGGGTGGTTACGTGCAGCTGGTGGCACCGCCTTACGATATCAAGTTCTCCGATTTCGACATCGAAGAAGAGTATCGTGGCGACTGGGAAAAATTCGGCCTGTTCGATATTACCCACAAGAACAACGAGGAAGTCATCCGCGCCTACTCCATGGCGAACTATCCGGAAGAGAAAGGCCTCCTCAAGTTCAACATCCGTATCGCCACGCCGCCTCCCGGCAGCAGCCATCCGCCTGGCCTGATGTCTACCTACGTCTTCAACCTGAAGCCGGGTGACAAGGTAACGGTCATGGGTCCGTTTGGTGAGTTCTTCGCCAAGGACACCGACGCGGAAATGGTCTTCATCGGTGGTGGTGCCGGTATGGCCCCGATGCGTAGCCATATCTTCGACCAGCTCAAGCGACTGAAGTCGGACCGCAAGATTTCGTTCTGGTACGGTGCGCGCTCCTGGCGCGAGACCTTCTACAACGAAGAGTACGACCAGTTGGCCGAAGAGTTCCCGAACTTCAAGTGGCATCTGGCGCTGTCCGATCCGCAGCCGGAAGACAACTGGGAAGGCCCGACGGGCTTCATCCACAACGTGCTGTACGAAAACTATCTGAAGGACCACCCGGCGCCTGAAGATTGCGAGTACTACATGTGTGGGCCGCCCATGATGAACGCTTCCGTCATCAAGCTGCTGCTTGATATGGGAGTCGAGCCGGAAAACATCCTGCTGGATGACTTCGGCGGCTAAGGTAGCGCAGACGCGCTCCACAACGGGGCTGACCTTCGGGTCAGCCCCGTTGGCGTTTATGCCTGATCATTTTGTGTTGGCTGAGGTACAATAGGGCCAACTTTCAAGGCACTTATTGGCCCAACCGTGGTCGGCAGGTGTGACCATTCAACGATGCTAGCAACACTGCTGGGAGAACATCATGGCAATCTGGCTACTGGTATTTGGCTTCATGGCGCTGGTAATGACCGCAATGGCGGTGGGCGTACTGATGGGACGCAAGCCCATTGCAGGCTCCTGTGGCGGGCTCAACCAGCTCGGTTTGAAAGATGGCTGCGATATCTGCGGCGGCAAGGACGAAGTATGCGAGGAAGAGAACCGCAAGCGTAGCAGTGCGCGCCGTCGCAGCGACGAGAGCCGCGGTGCCGACCTGGGCTACGATGCCACGCGTCGCTAAGCTCCCGTTTATTTTCAAGGAGAACGAAACCCTATGGCGGTTCACAATTATGATGTCGTGGTCATCGGTACTGGCCCGGCTGGCGAGAGCGCTGCCATCAACGCAGCCAAGCATGGCATGCGCGTGGCCATCATCGAAAAGCAGGCGCAGGTAGGGGGCAACTGTACCCACTGGGGCACGATTCCTTCCAAGGCGTTGCGCCATCAGGTCAAGCAGATCATGGCCTTCAACACCAACCGCATGTTCCGCGACATCGGTGAACCCCGCTGGTTCTCGTTTCCCAAAGTGATGGAGCGCTCTCGCGGCACCATCGACAAACAGGTCGAAATGCGCACCACCTTCTATGCGCGTAACCGCATCGACCTGTTCCATGGCGTTGCCCGCTTCAAGGACGACCACACCGTGGTGGTGCGTGACCGCCAGGAAGGCATGGAAGAGCTGGTGGCCAAGAAGATCGTCATTGCCACGGGCTCTCGGCCTTACCGCCCGGCAGACATCAACTTCCGCCACCCGCGCATCTACTGCTCGGATACCATTCTCAGTCTGTCGCATACGCCGCGCACCCTGGTGATTTTTGGTGCCGGGGTCATCGGCTGTGAATACGCCTCGATCTTTTCCGGCCTGGGCGTCAAGGTGGACTTGATCAACAACCGCGATAGCCTGCTGTCGTTCCTGGACGACGAGATCAGCGATGCGCTGTCGTATCATCTGCGCAAGCACGGCGTGCTGATTCGTCACAACGAAGAGTACGCCAGTGTCGAAGGCGATGAAGCCGGCGTAGTGGTGCGCCTCAAATCCGGCAAGAAAATCCGCGCCGATGCCTTCCTGTGGGCCAACGGCCGCACCGGCAACACCGACAGCCTGGGGCTCGAGAACATCGGCCTGGAGGCCAATGGTCGCGGCCAGCTGAGCGTGGATGAACACTACCGCACGGGGATTCCGCATATCTATGCCGCTGGCGACGTGATTGGTTGGCCAAGCCTGGCCAGTGCCGCCTACGATCAGGGGCTCAACTCGTGCAACGAGCTGCTGGAGAAGGAGTACCGTTTCGTCAGCGACGTGCCGACCGGTATCTATACCATTCCTGAAATCAGCTCCTTTGGCCCCAATGAGCGCGAGCTTACCGAAGCGAAAGTGCCTTACGAAGTCGGCAAGGCGTTTTTCAAGGATACCGCCCGTGCCCAGATCACCGGCGATACGGTCGGCATGCTGAAGATCCTGTTCCACCAGGACACCCTGGAGATTCTCGGTATCCACTGCTTTGGCGACCAGGCATCGGAGATCCTGCACATCGGCATGGCCATCATGCAGCAGGAGGGCAAGGCCAATACGCTCAAGTACTTCGTCAACACCACCTTCAATTACCCCACCATGGCAGAAGCCTACCGAGTGGCGGCGCAAAATGGTCTGAACCGGGTGTTCTAAGCGGTCAGGACGGGCCTTTCTGAAAAGGGTGGCCCCACCGATCAGCTTAGGTGGGAGGCCGCTTTAGCGGGCGAATGGCGTCGTCAGACGCCTCGGCCAGGCCCCCATCGCGAGCTGAAGCTCCCTCCCACGGGTGCGTTTCAGGCTTCACCGTCGCGAGCTGAAGCTCCCTCCCACGAGTGCATTTCAGGCTTCACGCTTCTGTGGGAGGCCGCTTCAGCGGGCGAATGGTGCCGTCAGGCGCCCTGGCCAGGCCCCCATCGCGAGCTGAAGCTCCCTCCCGCGACTCTTTACTCCTGCGACGCTTTCCTACGAGTTACCTTCAAGGCTTTACCCACTATCGTCGGCCTAACGGCTCTTCGGGGCGACGTTATAGCGTTTCCAAAAGCTGTCTAGCCCGGGGCTGCCATTCGCCTTCAAGGGAAGCGGCTTGGGTAAGCGATGCTCTGGCGTCTGCAAGGCGCGCTTGCTGAAACTGCAGGATGGCCAGGTTGAGCCACGCAGCACCCATCTCCGGGTCGAGGCTCGTGGCCGTCTCGAAGGCGGCCAGGGCGGCTTCGGGCTGGCCATCGGCATACAGCGCATTGCCCAGCGCAAATTGCCCTGTAGGGTTTTGCGGGAAGCGTTCACTGAATGCTTGCCAACTGCTCAGCGTTTTCTCTGATCCGTGCTGCTCTTCAAAGGCGCTAATGGCCTCTAACGCATTGCGCGCCGTGACACCTTCGGGCAGCGTGCCCGGCTGGCTGACCACGAACCCCCAGCGCTGGCTGCGCGCCCAGGTGGCATCGAAGCGGCTGAACGACAGGCGGTGGCGCTCGATCTCGCCGCTACGCAGCAACAGCGTTTCATCGGGCAGGTCGTAGCCAATGGCCACCGCGTAGTGCCACATGGGGAAGGCGGGCAGCGCCAGGTTCTGCATGACCACTACCGGATCACCCGCCGCCAGGTGGCCCAGAAGGGCATCCATGGTGGCGCGAATGGGGATCGCCAGCCGTTCCTGGCGACGCACCGTGGCCAGCATTTCCGGTTGCACGCTGCCATCCCGCCCCGGAATGAACACCTGGGGGATCAGCTCATCGACGCTGGTGTCCACCCCTTCATGGGTCAACACCATGGCCAGAGTGGCGGGGCCACACTGGTATTCGGTCTGGGCGAAGAACGGCACGTCTTGCAGCTCGGTTTGCGGCGGCAGGTCGCGCTGGGTGCTTTCCAGCAGCACGGGGGCGCGGGCACAACCACCAAGCAGCACGACCAACGCTAAAACGCCCGCAGTGCGGGCGTTGAACAAGCGGTGGAGCAGGCCGAGGCGCTTAGCGGGTAAACGGATAGACATCGGTCAACCCGAGAATGTCGGTGATCAGCAGAATGATGAAGACCGCAAACAGGGCTCCGATCACGCCCGCACCGGCCGGCAGTTCTTCCAGCTGTTTGGCCATCTGTTGGGCTTCTGCATCACTCAGCGCCGCCACACGGGCTTCCACATCGGCGGGGTTCACACCCTGCTTTAGCAGTTGATCCTGCACATCGGCACGGGCGAGGATTTCATTGATGCGCTCGCGGTCCGCACCGGCACGGTCGCCTGCTAAAACAGACTGCGTCGATACCAGATCCATACCTTGAGGGGCGGTGGGGGCCGCCACGACAGGCAGGCTGGCCAGCACTAACGCAGCAATCAAAAGGGTCGCGAGGTAAGCACGCACTGTTTTCATCGTCTTCTTCCTTAGACTGGTCGGGGAGCAAGCGTTTTTAGCGCTTGAATCAATAGTATAGAAACAAACATCATGAGATTTAAGGCAAAATGGCAAAGTGCTAATTATTTGCACTAATCCGGTAGGTCCAGGGGGTTTCCGAGAGAATGCCCCGGGCGCCTGCCATGCTCATGGCCAGATCGTGAAGCCCCGCCCAAAGCGGCACCGGCGAGGCGCCTTTCACGGCCAGGTCGAGCCGCTGGGCCATCAGCAACAGCTTGTGCAGCCGCTTCATGGGCAGCCGCTGAATGGCTTTCTGGTACGCCGGGCGGCGCTTGTCGAAAATCATCGGCTTCTGGCTTTTGCAGGCGTGCTCGAAGCTCTGCCCTTGATCCAGATGCTGATGCAGCGAGAGCAGGGTGCGCAGCTCGCGGGTCAGTGCCCACAGCACGATAGGCGCTTCCACGCCTTCGCTTTTCAGGCCGTTGACGATGCGCGAGGCGCGGCTGGGCTCCCCCTTCAGGCAGGCATCCGCCAGGTTGAAGACATCGAAACGCGAGCTGTCTTCCACGCCCTGGGCGATGCTTTCGACCCCCAGGCGGGCCTGGGCCGGGTGCATCAGCGCCAGTTTCTGTAGCTCCTGATCGGCGGCCAGCAGGTTACCTTCGGTACGTTCGCCCAGCAGCCTGGCGGCGTCCAGGTCCAGCTGCAGGCCATGCAGGGCCGCCCGGTCACGCAGCCAGTAGCCCAGCCGCGAGGCATCGACCGGCCAGACCGGTACGAACAGACCGTGCTTGTCCAGCGCCTTGAACCAGGCCGACTTCTGCTGCTTGGCATCGACCTTGCCCATGCTGATCAACAGCAGGTCATCGCTGCCCTCTATCAGTTCGGCGTACTGGGCCAGCGCCTTGCTACCATCCTGCCCCAGCTTGTGGCTGCCCAGGCGCAGCTCCAGCAGCTTGTTGGATGCGAACAGCGACAGGTTGCTGGCCGTTTCCAATAGCCGCCCCCAGGCAAAGTTGGGCTCCACATCGAGCACTTCGCGCTCTTCGATACCGGCCTGGCGCGCCGCTGCACGTACCGCATCGCAGGCATCGCGGTGCTGCAACGGCTCGTCTCCCGCCACGATCACCGCCTTGGGCAGCTTCTTGGCCAGGGCCGCAGGCAGCTGGTCGGCAAATACCTTCACCGCAGCGCCTCGAGGTTGGCCAACCGCTCGACGATGCGCTGGGCCAGCTGGCGAGTCAGGGTCTGCTCGGCTTCCTGGAACAGCGTCTCGCGGTTCAGCAGGTCGTCATCGCTGACGCGAATCCGCGTGCTGGTACTCAGCGTGGCGTTGTTCAGGGCGTAGGCATTGGTTTCCCGCTGCTGCACCGACAGCGACGTGCTCAGCGTCAGCTCATGCTCACGGCTGGCACGGCCATCGGTCCCGATGCGCCGCTCCTGAAGGGAAGGGGTGCCCAGAGTGACGCGCCAGGGCGCGCCGTTTTCCACCTCGCTGCCCAGCTGCTGCAGACGGGTGCGCAGCTGTTGGGCGAGGGTGCTGTTGGCATCCCCCTCCA